>JBMTYG010000098.1:0-11878 GCA_049454295.1 Pseudomonadales bacterium | reverse complement strand
TGGTGAGCGCGGGGGGCGGTTGGCTATGCTTGCCGAAATACCCACGGGCGTCCACCGCCGCCAGCCGGAGCCTGACCATGACCGCAACCCCGCGCGGCACTTCGCTTCTCTCGACAGGTGCACTATTCCAACGCGTGCTCCGTGCCCGGGACGTCATCACCCTCGCCTTCGGTGCCATGATCGGCTGGAGCTGGGTGCTGCTCTCCGGCTATTGGGTTGATACCGCGGGCTCGCTTGGCACCGTGATTGCCTTCCTCGCCGGGGGGGCCGTCATCGCGCTCATTGGCCTCACGTATGCCGAACTCGCAGCGGCGCTTCCCAACACCGGCGGCGAACACGTCTGGACCCGGCGAGCGCTTGGCCCGGGACCCAGCTTCGTATGCACCTGGGCGCTGCTCATGGCCTACGTCAACGTCTGCCTGTTTGAAGCTGTCGCGTTGCCTACCGCTGTCGAATATCTCCTTCCCGGCATCCGCATTGGAACCCTGTGGACGGTCTTCGACGCGCCCGTCGACGCGGGTTTCGTGGCTGTCGGCGCAGGCAGCGCTGCGCTCATGACAGTGATCAACCTGCTCGGCATCCGCACCGCAGCGCGCGTGCAGTTGGCCGGGACCGTGCTCATTCTATTCGCGGCGCTACTGCTCGTAAGCGGCGCGATCGTCTTCGGTGAGCCTGCGCGCGCCGAGCCCTGGATCGCGGTGCCCGCCAGCGGCATTCTCACGGTGTTGATCATGGTGCCGACGCTGCTCGTCGGTTTCGATGTCGTACCCCAGTCCGCCGAAGAAATCGATCTTCCGCCCCGGCGCATCGGGCAGCTCATCGTGTTCTCGGTCCTGCTCGCGGTCGCGTTCTACGGACTTGTTTCTTTCAGTGTCGCACTTGCCATCGGCGGTCACGAAATCGCGCCGGGTCAACTTGCGAGCGGCGACGCCGCGACCGCGCTCTGGGGCCATCCCGCCGCCGGCCAGCTGCTGGTGCTCGGAGGGGTTGCCGGGATTCTCACCAGCTGGAACGCATTCATCGTCGGCGGCAGTCGCGTGCTCTATGCACTCGCTCATTCAGGTCAGGCGCCTGCACTCTTCGGCCGGCTTCATCCGCGCTACGGAACGCCCTGGGCGGGCATTCTGGTGATTGGCGTGCTCTCGATGTTGGCGCCGCTTTGCGGCCGCACGGTGCTTTTGTGGATGGTAAACGCCGGCAGTTTTGCCACGGTGGTGGCCTATATTTTCGTACCTGTCGCTTTTCTGGCGCTGCGCCGCCTCGCGCCCGATCTGCCGCGACCCTATCGCGTCAGTCATCCGCGCGTCGTCGGCGTCGGAGCCACACTGCTCGCGCTACTGCTGCTCGCCTGCTTCATGCCCTTCAGTCCAGCCGCTCTCGCTTGGCCCTATGAATGGGGCATGATCCTGATCTGGGCCGTGATTGGGCTCGTTGTCTTCCTTCGCTACCGGCCAAATGGGTCCGCGCATCGGTAATTACCTACCGACTGTCGACCTGCGCTATATGAAATGCACACCGTCACGGTATGCTTGCCCCCGCACTGGGGAGCATACGGTCACTCATGTCACGGACTGCACTGTCGCGGGCACGGCTCTCATTGAATCGCCCACTCCTGGTCCTCGCGCAACTGCTGGCACTCGGCGCTTGCGCAAACACCGAAAACCGGCCCCAGGTGGATGCGGAACTGGCAGCCCTGCGCGAAGAGCTCAGCCGCGTTAACACAACGCTCGCTGACACCCGAGCGGAGCTTGAACGCCGTGACATCAGCGCCCGTGCCGAGGGATCCGCGCTTGCGGAAAATCTCGCCACTCTGCGTACCGACCTTACAGCGCTGCCCGCTGCGCTCGCGGCGCTGTGTCCCGCAGCACCGGCAAACCCGGTCGCGACCGACTGCAAACGCGAAGTGGAGATCCGCACTGTCTCCGTGGGCGGCGACAAGCTGGTGGTAGGCGAGCTCGAGCGCATTGTCATCGACCCGCCCGGCGGCACGCTGGTCGCGCGTATCGATACGGGAGCAGACTCGAGCTCATTGCACGCGGAGGAGCTGGTCGAGTTCGAGCGCGACGGCAAACGCTGGGTGCGCTTCAACCTACGGCTGGAAGACGGGGTCGCAACGATCGAGCGCCCCATTCGCCGCGTGGCAAGGGTCAGGCAGCAGGATGACGACGAGGCGAGAAAGCGCCCCGTCGTTCAGCTGCGTATTCGGCTCGGCAAGCTGCGCCAGACTGTCGACTTCACCCTGGCGGACCGTTCGCACATGGACAACGAGGTTCTGCTGGGGCGTAACTTCCTGACCGACGCCGCGCTTGTTGATGTCGGTCAACAGTTCCTGCAAACCACACGGCGTAACGGGGCACCCAACGCTGGCGCAAACGACCAGGCGCGGGAGCGCTGATCCGTCATGACGCAACGTGGCCCGCTGCTATTCATCGTCTGCCTGCTGCTCATTGCTGGCATTGGCATTGCCACCTATCGACATAATGCGTATCGCATACCCATCCTGCCAGGGGTTCAGCAGACCGTCTGGCAGGTCGAGGCACGCGTTGAGTATCTCGCCCAGGGCAGCGCCACACAGGCGCTCCTTACGCTGCCGCCGGAACAGACCGGCTTTCGCGTGATCAGTGAGTCAGGGGCTTCTCCCGGCTTCGGTTTCGACCTGGTCACAGACGACCAACAGCGCCAGGCGCACTGGACCAAGCGGTTTGCAGAAGGTGAACAGATCCTCTTCTACAAGCTCGATCTCGTTCGCGACCCTGGCTACGAGGTGTTGCCAGACACGCCACCCAAAGACGCCGAACAGCAAATCTGGGAAGAGCCCTATCAGACGGCAGCGCAACAGCTGTCACAGTCGGTGAATCCGATCTCCGCCGACGGGCGCTCCCTCGCAAGGCAGCTGGTCCGGGAGCTGACCCAGCCAACGGTCACACAGAACGTCGCGCTGCTACTCGAGCGCTACAGCCCCGCGCAGCTCATCACGAGTCTGCTGAATGACAATGGCATTCCCGCGCGCACCGTTCAGGTGCTGGAACTGGAGGACGGGCGCCGGCGTCAAGGGCTGCAGGATTTCGTGCAGTACTGGCAAGACGATGCCTGGGAGCTGCTCGATCCCTCGGGCGCGAGCGCAGACCCAGCGCACGTGCTGCTGTGGCAGACGACGCAACCGTCGGTGCTCGAGGTACTCGGCGGATCCCGCAGCCGCGTGACGTTCAGCATGATCAGTCAGTCGCGTCCCGCAGAGGTGGTGACGCAGGAGAACGCGCCCGGGTTCGCAATCTCGCTTTATTCCCTGCCGATTGCCGAACAGGGCATGTTCAAGCTGATCATGCTGCTGCCGATTGGCGCGCTCGTGGTCGCGATCATGCGCATTCTGGTCGGGCTCAAAACTTCGGGCACCTTTATGCCCGTGCTTATTGCGCTCGCGTTCCTCCAGACCGACCTGCTGCCGGGACTGGTCAGCTTTGTGTCGGTGGTTGCCCTCGGCCTCGCGATCCGCTCCTATCTGTCCGCACTCAACCTGCTGCTCGTCGCCCGTATAGCGACACTCGTGGTCGTCGTCATCGGCATCATCTCGATCTTCAGTATCCTCAGTTACCACCTGGGGCTCATGGCCGGTCTCAACATCACCTTCTTCCCCATGATCATTCTGGCGTGGACCATCGAACGCATGTCGATTACCTGGGAAGAACAGGGGCCAAAGGAGGTGATCATGCAGGGCGGCGGTAGCCTGCTGGTCGCCACCATGGCATTCCTTGTGATGGACAGAGAAATCGTGCGGCACCTCGCGTTCAATTTCCCCGAGCTGCACCTCTGCCTGCTCGCGGTCATTCTGATGCTGGGTCGTTATACGGGTTACCGCATCCTCGAGTTGCGCCGCTTCGCGGTTTTCAACCGATGATCGAGGATCTGCTTTCGGGTTGGATTTCGCCATTCAAACTCAGCGCGCTCGGCATCATGGGCATGAACCGGCGCAACATCAGCTATATCTCGCGCTACAACCCCCGACACCGTTACCCCTTCGTCGACAACAAGCTGAAAACCAAGGTCGTGGCGCAAAAAGCGCGGCTACGGGTGCCCGACCTCCTGCATGTGGTCGAGACCCAGCACGAGATCGAGTCGATCGACAACCGCATCCGTGATCTCGCGGAATTCGTGATCAAGCCCGCGCAGGGCAGCGGTGGCAAAGGCATTCTCGTCATCGTTGGTCGCGACGGCGACCACTATGTCAAAAGCAGCGGCGCGCGCTTAAGCCTCACGGACATCAAGCGCCATGTCACCAATATCCTGAGCGGTTTGCACTCTCTTGGCGGCCGGCCCGACATTGTTCTGATCGAAGGACTGGTCAAGGTGAGCCCCTACTTTTCGGCTATCAGCTACGAAGGGGTGCCGGACATCCGCATCATCGTGTTCAGGGGTTACCCGGTGATGGGCATGCTCCGTCTTGCCACCCACGCCTCCGACGGCAAGGCCAACCTGCACCAAGGCGCCGTTGGCGTGGGCATCGACATCGCCACCGGTCGAAGCGTAGCAGCGGTCAAACATAACCAGCTGGTGACGCACCACCCGGACACCGGGGAAAGCCTGCAGGATCTGCAGGTTCCGGACTGGCGCACCATGCTGCTGCTGGCGTCGCGTTGTTACGAGGTCACCGGCCTTGGCTATCTCGGCTGCGATATCGTCGTCGATGCGACCAAAGGTCCACTGCTGCTCGAACTGAACGCCCGACCGGGACTCAGCATTCAGATCGCCAACAATCGCGGTCTCCTGCCGCGGCTGCGGCACGTGGAAGGTCTGGAGGACCACTACTTGAGTTACGAAGACCGTGTTGCCTACGCCGTGGCCAACTTCCGTCACTTCGACCAGGCGCCCTCCGATAACGAGTCCGCAGCCACAACAATGTCCTTTTCCACACCGCAAGGAGCACCCACATGATCGTGATCAACGCACGCATCGACGCCGATCCCGCCACCATCGCCGCACTGAAGGACGCTATCGCCGCCATGGAAACGGCTAGCAGGCAGGAAGACGGCTGCGACGACTACACCTTCAGCGTCGAGCTGAACGATCCGGGCGTCATCCGCATTACCGAACGCTGGCGTGATGTCGCCGCGCTGACCGCGCATTTCGCGACCCCGCACATGGCTGTGTTCCAGAAGGCGATGCAGGCGCATCCTCCGCGCGGCGTGACCGCCACCTGCTACGAAGCGACGGAAATTCCCTTTCCGGCGCGCTGACGGATCGCCGCGGGAGACCATGGTCGATGGAGCAGTCACACACCAGCGCACACCTGAGCACAGAGCCTTACTATCTCGCCCTGGCCGATGAAGTCGAGATTTTCCGGGCCGCGTACGAAGCACGGCTGCCCGTATTGCTGAAAGGCCCCACCGGATGCGGCAAGACGCGCTTTGTCGAACACATGGCCTGGCGACTGTATCGGCAGGAGCGGGAAAGTCGACTCGACATACCGTTGCTCACGATCGCCTGTCATGAGGATCTAACGGCGACGGACATGGTAGGCCGCTTCCTGCTCCAGGGCGACGAGACCGTGTGGAACGACGGACCGCTCACGCGAGCCGCGCGTTCAGGCGCTATCTGCTATCTGGATGAAGTGGTCGAAGCACGGAAAGACACGACGGTGTTGATCCACTCGCTAACTGATCACCGACGCCTGCTGCCGATCGAAAAGACCGGCGAACTGCTGCCCGCACACCCGGACTTCCTGCTCGTCATGTCCTACAACCCCGGTTACCAAAGCGTACTGAAAGATCTGAAGCCCAGCACGCGCCAACGGTTCGTCAGCCTCACGTTCGACTACCCGGATAGAGAACGCGAGGCGGCAATCGTCGCGCATGAGACTGGCGTCGATCAGGCGCTGGCCGAGCGTCTCGCCGCGGTCGGCGAGAAGGTCCGCAACCTGCGTGAGCACGGCTTCGAAGAGGGCGTGAGCACGCGACTTCTCGTTTACACCGGCCAGCTCACGGCGCGCGGCATCGAACCGCGGCGCGCAGCGGAAATCGCCATCGTGAACGCGGTCAGCGACGATGCGCTCGTGCAGACCGCGATCCGCGACATCGTCGACACGCTCCTGCCCTGACGTCGATGCAAATCGAACTCGCGGCGGTCGAGACGACGCTAGCGCTTTTCGCTGAAGGCATCGCTGGACGCTACTACCACATCGCCGCAACCAGCGAATTCGCCGGGCGGCGGGTACGGCTAGAGCCCGGTACCAGCGCCCTGACTCGGGACACCCTGTACCTGCCCGAGCGACTCGATGCCCCCGACGCCACCGCTTTTCGCGTGCTGGCGCTACAGCAGCTCGCTCACCGTGAGTTCGGCTCCTATCATTTCAACGTGGACGAGGCGCTGAGACGTCTGCCACACATTGACGACGATGGTGCATTTGATCGCGCGCGAGCCGCGCTGCCTGGTATTCGCGCAAGCGACTTCGAGCGATTTTGTCTTTGTTTTGTCGAGGGGCCGCTCGCCAATGGCATTCTGCATCTCTGCGAGCGCGTCCGTATCGACGCATTGATTGCCCGTCACTACCCCGGCGGCTATCGCCATTTACGCCGATATCACGACCACCTGATCGCGAGCAGCCCAGTGGAGCCCATCACCGAGCTCCCTTCCCTGCTGCACGCACTGGAATGCGTCGCCCTGGGGTTTGACAGCCGCATCGCGGGAACCCTGGACCATACCGGTCTGTTCAACGCATGCGCGCAGGAACTTGATGCGATCGCTAACCATCCGGGCGACGTCTACCAGTCGGCCGCCGCCTGCGCGGCAATCATGACCACATTGGCGCCCCTGTTTGCCCAACGAGAGGACAGTCTGCCGCTACCGCTCGAGGAAGAGCTGGGCGGACCCACCGGCTGGATGCAACGGGAGGCACGGCTGGAGGACTGGCGCGAAGAACTCGCCGGGCTTGACCGCAGCATCGAAGGTATCGAGCTATTGGATGGCGACGATCCGTTCGCCGGCGAGGGCGAGGAGCTCGGCAGCGGCGAACTGCGCCCCGAGGATCGGCACCTCGCTGCGCTGGAACGCGAACGGGACACGCTGGCTCGCCGCATCGACATGGAACGTTCCGCTATTCAGGATGCCCTCGGCAAGGAGTACCCGGACGCGCGCAGCTATCGCTATGACGAGTGGGACTATCTGTCGCGCAGCTATCTTCGGCGCTGGTGCCGGCTCTTCGAGATCCGACTCGAGCCCGATCTCGACTTGGATCTCGAGCCTCTGATGGCGCTGATGCGTCACCATCGACCGCGGGTGCAGAAACAGCTCGAGCTGATACGCCCCCTGGGATATCAGCGCGTGCGGCGCGTAGCGGATGGTGACGAACTCGATTTCAACGCCGTGATCGATGCGCGCCAGGACGCCAGGGCGGGACAATCACCCGACGAGCGCGTGTACAGCCGCCGCGATCGCGTGCATCGAGATGTTTGTGCCGCGTTCCTTGTCGACCTGTCCGCATCGACGGATGATCCGGTCGACAAAGGCAAATCAGATGGAACGCCCACCGCGAGCGTCGATGACGACTATCCCAATCTGCGCGATCCCTTTGCGCCAGAAGACCCACCGTGGCAGCCAGAAGCGGCGCCCCGCCGAATCATCGATGTACAGCGGGACACCATGCTGATTCTGTCCGCAGGTCTCGAAGGGCTCGGTGACAGCTACGGTGTCTACGGTTTCTCAGGGTTTGGACGTGATTGCGTGGAGTTCTTCGTGGCGAAAGAGCCGGACGAGCGCTTCAGCCGCGCGACGCTCGCCGCGATTGCCGGCATGAAGCCGAAACGCAGCACGCGCATGGGCCCCGCCATCCGGCACGCAACGCGAAAGCTCATCGACTCCGGGAGCGCGCTCAAGGTGCTCATCATTTTGAGCGACGGGTTTCCGCAAGACAGTGACTACGGCCCGTTACGGGGCAGCCATGAGTATGGGCTTCAGGACACGGCGCGGGCGCTGGCGGAGGCAGGGGAGAAGGGGATCGAGACGTTTTGTCTCACCGTGGACAAATCCGGGCATGACTATCTGCGCCGTATGTGCCCCGACAACCGCTACATGATCATCGAGGACGTTGAAGGCCTGCCCGAGGCGCTCAGTACCGTGTACCGCACTCTCACCGCATGAGCGCCCCGGCCAGGCAAACCGGCTACCTGTCAGTCGTCGCTGCCAGCCATACCGAAGAGCTGGAGCAGAGACAGGAACAGATTGTAGATCGACACATAGAGCGCCACCGTCGCAAGAATGTAGTTGGTCTCGCCACCGTGAATGATTGCGCTCGTCTGCCACAGGATGAGGGCACAGGAGAGCAAAACCACCGCCGCTGCAATCGCGCCCTGGAATGCGGACAAATCGAAGAACAGCCCGGCCAGGATGACGCCCAGGATCACAAAGGTTCCCGCGACCAGGAAACCCGAGAGGAAACTGAAGTCCTTCTTGGTGGCGAGCGCATAAGCGGACAGTCCGACGAACGCGAGCGCCGTCGCACCCAACGCCGAAGCGACGAGCGAGGGGCCACTCGCCAGCGCCATGTAATGCGTGAGGATGGGACCGAGCGTCAACCCCATGAAGCCCGTCAGGGCGAATACCATCACCAACCCCATGGCGCTATTTGCGGTCTTGTGCACGGCAAAGAGCAAACCGAAGTAGCCGATCAGCGTCACGATCGGGCCAAGGTAGGGCACCCCCATCGCCATGGAAAACGTCGCGACGATCGCGCTCCAGGCAAGGGTCAAACCCAGCAGCAGGTAGGTGTTGCGGAGCACGCGGCTGAGCTCAAGGCTGGCAGCCTGCGGCATGGCCTCGGTCGTGGAACGCGCATAAGCCAGCGCGCCAGGGCGGTTCGCCGGGAAAGCCCCGTTTCTCTGTTGACGTTCGTTCATGCGGTCTCCTCCTCAGTGACGGGATGGCGAGACAGGTCACCCAACTCCCGCTACGATTTTTGCGGCCTCCGCCACGACGAGATGTCGTGATGGAATTCCGTGCGTCAGATACTAGGCTGGCACTGTACCGAGAAAAATTCCGTATTGGGCGCAAGATTGATCGATAAAACCGAACAGACACAGCCCGAGACTCGGGACCGCCCGTGGCACGTCTTTGTGTACCGAGACTACCGCGTGCTCTGGGCCGCCATGGTCAGCGGCAGTCTCGTGACCTGGTTCCGCATACTCGGCACGTCGCAGTGGCTACTGGACGAGACCGGGTCTCCCGTCGTGGTGGGGCTGATCGGTGTCGTCCAGCTCGTGGTGCAGATTCCGGCGCTGCTGTGGGCCGGCGCGCTTGCAGATCGGGTTGACCGCAAGCGTCTCATGTTTCTCGCCCACGGAACGACCGCGCTGACCCTCGGCGCGCTTGCGCTCTTGAACGCGCAAGGTCTATTGAACGCGACCGGCGTATTCGTTGGAATTGCCATCACTGCCGCATCACAGATGCTCGCCAACCCCGCGCGATCAGCGCTCGTGCCAGCCGTGGTGCCCTCGCGCCAGCTTCTCGCCGCGTCGGCGACCGACAGCGCCTCGCAGAATGTCGCCGCCATCGTCGGCCCGTTGCTCTTTGCCGCCATTTCCCTGAGCCGCGGGCTCACGACTGCCTTCGCCATCGCCGCGGCGATTGCGCTGGTCGCGTCGGCATTGCCGCTCCTCATTCGTGCTCACGGCGTCGCCACACCGGGCGTTCCCGGCGGGCCGCGGGCTGCGCCGCGCTCCACGCTGCTCGATGCCTGGGACGGTTTGCGCTACGTCTCGCGGCATCCCATTCTGCCCGGGCTTTTCCTGCTCGATACCGGGATCACCGTCGCGTCATTCTACCGCGAGATCCTACCCGTGCTTGCGCTGGGGCTATTTGCGGGGGGTGCGAGCGCGACCGGCTTACTCGGAGCCGCCAACTCCGCTGGTGCCATCGCCGGCTCGTTTGTCGCCGCCCTGTTCGCGGGGTACCGAGCGACCGGGCTGCTTGTGCTCTACGCGTCGCTTGCGTACGGCGTACTCCTGTTCGGTTTCGGGCTTGCGAACACACTCTGGCTCGGCGCTTTAATGATCGCGCTGCTCGGCGCCGCGGATTCAGTCACCGTCGCGGTGCGCCAGACCACGGTCATGCTGACGACGCCCGATCACATGCGCGGGCGAGCATTCTCGCTCATGATCGTAGCCGCCCAGACCGCAAACAACATCGGCACCATCTGGGTCGGCGCATGGGCTGCGTGGATTGGCGCCGCGAATACGATGCTGCTCGGTGGCGTGATCTCGATTATCGCAACGATCGTCATCGCCCGCGTCTGGTCCCCCATCCGGGAATACCGCTCGCCCTGATTACGATCTTGCGGCATGCTCGAGCCGCACACGCATCAGAGTTTCGGCGCAGAAGGATCAGGGGAGATCAGACATGAAACGCAATCGGCTGGGCAAAAGCGGAGTCGTCGTCTCTGACATCTGCATGGGCACCATGACGTTCGGCACCTTTGCCGACGAGAAGACCTCTTTTGAGATCCTCGACCGCTGCTACGAAGCGGGCATCGACTTTTACGATACCGCCGAGAATTACCCGGTACCCCCAGATCCCAGCTACGCCGGTCGCACGGAGGAAATCCTCGGGCGCTGGATGAAGACCAAGCCGCGCGACGCGCTCATCATTGCAACCAAGGTCTCCGGCCCCAGCCACGGCTGGCTCAAGGCTGCGGTGCGCTCCGGCATGACCTCACTTGACCGCCATCACATCATGCGCGCGGTCGAAGCGAGCCTGCGACGACTGCAGACCGATTACATCGATCTCTACCAGACGCACTGGCCCGACCACGATGGGCGTTACGAGGACGCGCTCGAAGCGCTGGACGAGCTGGTCCGCGCGGGCAAAGTGCGCATTCTCGGCTGCAGCAACGAAACCACCTGGGGGCTGACCAAGAGCCTCGCCGTATCCGAGATGAACGGCTTCGCCCGCTACGAAACCATCCAGAACAACTTCAGCTTGAACAACCGCCGTTTCGAAGATGAGCTCGCGCAAGCCTGCCGCCAGGAAAAGGTGAGCCTGATCCCGTATTCGCCGCTCGGCGGCGGCGTGCTCTCCGGCAAGTACAACGGCGGCGCCTGGCCGACAGGCGCCCGTTTCTCGAACTATCGCGACACGGGCCCACGCCAGGCCGCCATGGTGCGACGCTTTGTCAACGACAAGACCCTCGCCTCCACCGCGCGCTTTCAGGCGATCGCCGACGAGGCCGGCATGTCGATCGTCACGCTCGCCACCGCCTGGAGTAAACAGCACGACTTCGTGGCATCGACCATCGTCGGCGTGACCTCGCTCGCGCAGTTGCCCGACATCCTCGCCGCCGCGGACGTGACCCTCTCACCTGAGGTGATGAAGAAGATCGACGCCGTGACGAAGGAGATTCTTTACCCCATGGGGTGAGGGGTCGAGCCCGCCGCAGAGGTGGACCAATCGATTCCAAACTGACCGCGGTAATACACCATCGATGCCCCGTCCAGCACTTGTTCAGAGAGCGTATCGGGGCTCACTTAACGCAATCGGCCCGAGACCGATCAGAAGAGGCTGGAACCAAACGCGTCGAATCGCAGTGAGGCCGGAAGTTCGCTATGGACGAGAATGCTCGCTGCTCCTCGAGCCTCTATCGGCTCGAAGAGAGCTCGTCAGCAGCAAGCTGAAGCGCTTCGTTTAGTAAGGACAGCACTTCGTCGAGGCTGCAGCTCCGCTGCGGCTCGCGCGAGCGCCTCGGGTTTGCTGGCCACCTCGGAGCGGCTTTGCGATTCACTAGCCGCCGCCAAAAAAGGCTACCCGACGCTACGACTTCCCAAATTCGAGCGGGCGGAACATTAGCATACCCGGCTCGAAATATGCTTTTCTGCCAAACTGAAAAAATGCTTTGACA
>JBMTYG010000097.1:0-12027 GCA_049454295.1 Pseudomonadales bacterium | reverse complement strand
TCTCCGGCTCAAACACCCACTGGGTGCCTTCGGTTGACCGAGGCTCTGCTCGCCAGGTGCCGCCGCGTTTCAACCGATCCCCGTCAGTCATCGCCGGACGTTCATGTTGTATGGTCATGGTTGATTGCGGACGTGAGCACTAGCTGACGCCACCGAGCCAAGGCTGTCGAGTATTCGACGCGCAGTCGCCAGCGGGATTTCGCCGACCAGGGTGAACCGAAGCGGCGTCTGACCTGCACCCGGGAACTGACGCAGACGACTCAACGTGACCGTCGCACCGGAGCGCGATTCGAGCAGCGCGGGTACACGCGCATGACCGACATGCGTCTCCGGCTCGATGAACACGGAAAAATCCGCAAGCCCATCGGAGAAAAACAGGCGCGTCGAAACCGACGAAGCGGCTTTATCCCCATGTGCGACCGCGGTCACGCGAACGAACCCCGGTGGCAACCAGGTGGGCATCCACTGCGACGGGGCGGCGGCCGACTTCTGTGCTGTTTTCGTGTCCAGCGTGAGTTCACTGACCTCTGCAGCGGGCGCTGCGGGCTCGAGTGCACTCGCGTCCACCTCGGCACCGATGGCCACCTGAGTAAACTGAAAAATCTCGAGACGCTGCCCACGGCCGTCCACCATCTCGGAGCGCAACAGCAGGCGCGAAGGTTCATCCAGCCAAAGTCTGTACCCGTGGCGATTATCGTCGCGAGGCTCAACCAGGAAACGCCTTGCTGGGCGCCCGGCAATGCGATCTGATCCCGCCGCGCGCAGCTCATAATGATTGGAGATGGCTGCAAAGTCCCGCACGAACGCTGCTGTTAGCGGGCCACCCGTCAGCGTTGCCAAGACCTCCTGAAGGCTGTCGTCAGCGCCGATGCGATAAGTGATTTCGGTTCCCTGACGCAAAATCTCCCGAGGCGCGCCGTTCATATGGATCAGCCGTTCACGGGGTTCTCCATCGACATGCATGTGCACCACTCGGAGTGTTGTGAGCTCGCGCCCGGAATAGAACGTGAATACGCCGTCATACCGCTGTTCGAAGAACGCGCGCTCCATGTCTTCCAGCCAACGAAGCGGTTCTTCATCCGCGGCAAAGACCGATTCCGCGAGGATCGAGAGCGCAAGCGCAACACCGACGGCAAGCGGCGCCCAGCCACGCCCGCCTACGCCGGCACAGTTGCCAGAGCCGGCTGCGGAATCGCTGAGAGAGGAACGACTCACGGCACGCTATAGGTTGCGGGACGGACTAGCGAGATGACGCCACGCTGGTCTAAACCCTGCTGCTGGGCATGTCGCAACATGTAAGCCTGCACCCATTGCTCGTCGACGGGCAGGGAAACAGGGTCGTCCGGTGACAGAGTGGGGGAAAAAGACGACGGTGGCACCGCCACAGGCGGCGCTACCTGCACTGAGGCAGTGTCCGTCGCCTCAGTGCCTGTGCCCGCGCCGGTAAAAAGAGCCGCCGATGCCAGGGCAAACACCCCCGCCAGCGCCGTCACTGCGCTGATAGGCGCCGCCCGACCGCGGAAACCCGGCCATCGCCGAAGGTCAGCGCGAGCGTCTGAATTCGCGTCCGAGTGCCGCGCCCGCGTGCGACGATCCACGGGACCACGCCCATCGTCCACGGGGGACGCAGCGGCCATAGTCAGCGGCATCAAGGTCGTATGCGGCTCGACCCGCAGTGGGCGCCCGAGTCGATCCGCCGTCTGGCCCTCCAGCGCCTGGTGCTCGCCCCGGATAACGCTTCCGATCAAGTGATAACGCATCCAGGACGCGCGCAGCGCAGGGTCGCGCTCAAGCTCGTCGAGCACGCGCCGCAGTTCAAACGCATCTGCCTCGGAATCGACCACCGCTGACAGGGATTGCCGCAGCTGTTCAGTCATGATGCAACGCCTCCGACATTACCCCGCAGACTTCCGGTAAGCGGCGCAATGCGCCGATCGATGGCTTCTCGGGCGCGAAAAATCCTGGATCGTACGGTTCCCACCGGGCAATCCATGATCGCCGCGATCTCCTCGTAGGGAAGCCCATCGAACTCACGTAACGTGAGCGCGGAACGCAGCTCTTCCGGCAGATCGGCAATCGCTGCGCGAATCTCTGCCGCCAGCTCGTCACGCGCAAGCAATGCCTCCGGGCTTTCAACATCGTGCAGCGCATGCGAGGTATCAAGCTGCTCCGCGTCTGCGATGTCGATGTCTCCCGCCGCGGGTCTGCGTACGCCGGCCGCCAGATGATTTTTTGCGGTATTGATCGCTATGCGATAAAGCCAGGTGTAGAACGCGCTATCCCCGCGGAAGCGGGTGAGCGCGCGGAACGCCCGAATGAAGGTTTCCTGGGTAACGTCCTGCACATCGTCGGCGTCACGCAAATAACGACCGAGCAGACTGGCAATGCGGTACTGATAGCGATTGAACAGGAGATCGAACGCCCTTCCCTCGCCGCGCTGGACGCGGCGCACGAGTTCCATGTCGGTGTCCTTCGCCACGGGCTCCATCGGGGGATGTTCTGGCGCCGGATATTCTGCCGCTAACACCCTGACTATACTAGGCGCTCGCACGCTCATGTCCGCCTCTGAATCCGGTAACAACAATGACTGAACGCTTCTTCACCGACGTGCTGATCATCGGCGGCGGCGCTGCCGGGCTCTCGGCCGCGCTCCGTCTTGCTGAGCGCGCACGCGTCACGGTGCTGTGCAAAGACGGAATGGAAGCGGCGTCCTCGACGTGGGCACAAGGCGGTATTGCCGCAGTGACCGATCCTGCGGACAGCCTCACGTCGCACGTAGCAGACACCCTCGATGCGGGAGCAGGCCTGTGCGATTCCGAGATCGTGCAATTCACTGTCAGTCATGCCGCCGCCGCAATCGATGAACTCGTCCGTCTCGGCGTCAGGTTCGATGCCGAAGACAATGCCTACCATCTGACCCGCGAAGGGGGACATTCGTTCCGTCGGGTACTTCATGTGGCCGACGCGACGGGTCGCGCGATCATCGAAACGCTGACCGAGCGCGTGCAACAGCATCCCAATATCGAGATGTTTCCTGACCGGGTCGCTATCGATCTCATCAATCTGAGCAAATTCGGTCGACATCCGCACCGCTGTGCCGGTGCCTACGTTTTCAACCGGACAACCGGACACGTCGAGGTGTTCGAGGCCCGCTTCGTCATACTCGCGACCGGCGGAGCGAGCAAGGTCTATCTCTACACCAGCAATCCAGACAGCTCCACGGGCGACGGCATAGCGATGGCCTGGCGCGCCGGATGCCGTATCGCCAATATGGAATTCAATCAGTTCCATCCGACCTGTCTTTACCACCCGCACGCGAAATCATTCCTGATTTCCGAAGCGGTCAGGGGCGAAGGCGGCATTCTGCTGCTGCCCGATGGCGAGCGGTTCATGCAGCGTTTCGACGAACGGCTCGAGCTTGCGCCGCGAGACATCGTTGCGCGCGCCATCGACCACGAAATGAAGCGCCTCGGCAGCGATTGTGTTTATCTCGATATCAGTCATCGCCCTGCCAGTCTGATCGAACACCACTTCCCCAACATCGCGGCGCGCTGTGCCGAGCTTGGCATCGATATCACGCGCGAGCCCATTCCGGTCGTCCCCGCGGCGCACTACACCTGTGGCGGCGTTCTGGTGGACCGCCATGGAGTCACCGATTTACCTGGGCTCTACGCCATTGGCGAAGTCAGCTGCACGGGCTTGCACGGTGCGAACCGTCTTGCCAGCAATTCGCTGCTCGAATGCCTTGTGTTTGCGCAATCCTGCACCGAACACATCATCGGCCGCATGGGCGACCCGCCGCGATATGTGGCGATACCTGATTGGGATGAAAGCCAGGTACGAGACTCGGATGAAGACGTTGTGCTCGCACACAACTGGGACGAGCTTCGCCGTTTCATGTGGGACTATGTCGGCATCGTCCGAACAGACAAGCGTCTGCAGCGTGCGCAGCGCCGGCTCGACCTATTGCGCCAGGAGATCCACGAATACTACAGCCACTACCGCGTATCCAATGACCTGATCGAACTCCGCAATCTCGTGCACGTGGCAGAGCTCATCGTGCGCTCAGCGCTCTCGCGTCCGGAGAGTCGCGGACTGCACTTTAACCTCGACCATCCAAGTTCGCTTGCCAAGGCGGTGGATACCATCCTGATTCCGGGTTATTCAGAGCGGCTCGACGTGCTGCGGCCGCTCTGAAGCCAACACACTAGGGCGTCAACAGTCCAACCAACGCCGTCGGCCCTCGGCGCAGCGCCGCCCACAGGCAGCCCGGCAGTTCATCCCGATAAATGGTCTGGCGTGCGCCGCCCCGCAAAACCAGTACCGTGACAAACAGCCCACGCTCGACCGCCACCAGACAGGCCAGGTCAACGGACCGGTAGGTACCCCGCCGTGGGCGTGCGCGTTCAAACAGGAGCATCAGCGGGATCAGCCCGTCGCTCCCGAACCACCAGGCGGCAGCGACCGAGGTCAGCGTGGCAATCACATAGAACCAGAGTCCGCGCAGAAAGCCATCGCGAAACTCAAGCACAGATGTCGGATGAACACTCAGAGCGGGCGCCGGTTCGCCTCGCGAATCCTCTCAAGCAGTGGGACGAAGCCCAGATCGTCCGGCTTCGATCGCTGCTGAATCCAGTCGTAGAGATCACAGTCATCGATTTCGAGCAGCGCTGCATACTGTCGGCGAGTCTCGGAGTCGAGCAATGGTAGACAGTCATCGACGAACGGCTTGAGTACCAGCTCGAGCTCAAGCAGCCCGCGTCGACTGCGCCAGCGCAGCGCCGCTGTACTCAAGGTGGGTTCGAGGTCGGATGGTTGCACGTCAGAAACGGACATGATCAGAACTCCCGGCTCGACAGGTTAGGGCAGGCGCGTGACAATCGGTCACCGTCGATCAGTTTACCAGCAGTCATGATCCATGATGATTGGCAGTCCATCGCTCCCAGCGCCATCGCTCCTGGCGCCTGTGCACCAACCGGCCCTGGCATCACGTGGCTTTCTGATTGGGGCGTGGCGATTTTCTCCGGGACCGACGTTCAGGGCTTTCTGCAAGGCTACCTAACCAGCGATGCACGGGCCCTAGAGGCGCGCACCCTCAGTCCAACCGCGCTTTGCAACATCAAAGGTCGCGTCGTCGTAAACGGCTGGGCGTGCGGCACGCCCAGCGCCGTGACACTGATCCACCATGCGTCCCTCGGCGGCGCGCTCGCGAGCATGCTCGCGCTTTACCTCAAGTTCTCAAAAGCGACGCTTGCCAATCGATCTGAACAGGTTCTGGTCTTCGGCGCCCTTGATCTACCGCCCATTGCCGAAGCCCTGCGCCTTGACGCCCGCCGCCAGATCCTCCTCTGCAACACCGTGGCCGGCGCGAGCGCCCTGGTCGCGAACCAGCCCATGATCTCCCGCGACGTCTGGGACAGCGCGCTGATCGAAGACGGTATCGCGCTCTTGAGCGAAGCAACACGCGACACGTTTCTGCCGCAGATGCTCGACCTGCCGCGCCTTGGCGCCGTCAGCTTCGCGAAAGGTTGTTATTTGGGACAGGAGATCGTCGCCCGTGCGCAGCATCGCGGTCAGGTCAAGCGCCACCTGGTGAGGCTCAGCTGGACAGGCGACGCAGCGCCCGCGCCGGGTAGCGAGCTCCTTGATGCAGCGGGTCGAGCCCGTGGACAGGTGGTCATGGCGAGCGTGCAGGCGCCTGCAGCGGCGGATGCGAAAGACGCTGTCCGCGCCGGCAGCGCGCTCGCCGTACTGCAGGACGACTCGCCGTTTCCCCTTTCCTGCGCCAGCGCGGTTTTCTCCGAGTCTCCGTGAGGGCGCTCGTTAGCTCTTGAGTTCCGGACGATAGAACGTCTGGATACTCGAGAAATCGAGCTTACCGGCCTCGTTATTCTGCTGGTGCAAACGATAGAGGTTTCGCGCCAGCGCGCCCATCGGCGTCGAGCCCCCGGACTGCTCAGCGGTCTCAAGCGCAAGACCCAGGTCTTTCAGCATCAGGTCAACCATGAACCCACCGCTATAACCGCGGGATGCCGGCGCTTCAGCCATCACGCCGGGCCAGGGGTTGTAGACATTCAGTGCCCAGTTACCGCCCGAAGATTGTTGCATCACGGCGGACAGCGTCGCCGGATCAAGACCGTTGCGCACACCCAGCGCAAGGGCTTCTGCCGTGCCGGTCATGAGAATGGCGAGCAGCATGTTGTTGCAGACCTTCGCGATCTGACCGGCACCGTTGTCACCCGCGTGGAAGATATTGCGTCCCATCGCAGAGAGCAGAGGTCGAGCGCGCTCGAGCCCCTCGTGACTACCGCCGACGATAAAGGTGAGGGTTCCCGCCTGGGCTCCGCCAACGCCGCCTGAGACCGGCGCGTCCAGCAGCGTGAATCCACGCTCTGTCGCCGCGGCGGCCACTTTGCGCGCCGTACCCGGGTCAATGGTGCTGCAATCTATGAAGAGCGTGCCCGGACGAGCATGGGCAAGCACGCCATCCGCACCCAGATATAGCCCTTCGACGTGGCGACCGGCTGGCAGCATGGTAATGAACACATCAACGCCACTCGCGCAGTCGAGGGCACTCGAAGCCGCCCGCGCACCCTCGACGCTCGCCATGAGCGCTGGCACCAGATCGAACACCGCGACCTCAAAGCCTGCTCCCACGAGATTGCGCGCCATGGGCGCGCCCATGTTACCGAGACCAACAAAACCGACACACAGGCTCATGCACGATCCTCCAGATCAGCGAGGGGATTTTGGGGCCACGGCGGCGCGAAATGCGCAGCCACGGTGGCCGCCGGCAGAACATCCACGCCAGAGACGCTCCAGCGGGGGGCATTGTCCTTATCAATCAGCAGCGCGCGCACGCCCTCGGCGAAATCACGATGATTGGCGCAATGGGTGCCGATGATCATTTCCATGCGGAAGGCATCCGCTGGCGCCAAACCCGGCGCACGCTTCAACTGCTCTGCTACGACCCCGACCGACACCGGACATCCGCGCTGCATAGTCGCAATGGCGTTGTCTACCCAAGAATTGAGACCGGCAAGCTCTGCAACCCGCGCCGCGACTTCCGCCGCTGAACCCGAAGGATTCAGCGTCGTTGGAATGACATCAATCTGCCGTGCAGGTAGCGGCGCAGCGGGCAGCGATGCAAGTACGCGCTCGGCAACTACGCGCGCATCGGCGCTGCTCCAATCTGCCGCCAGAAGCTCTGCGCGAACGGCTCCTCGTTCTGCCGCTGCGACGCTGTGCGTGCCCAACCCAACGCAGAGGGCATCGGCCCCGTTCAAGTGGGCTCCCGTCATCGCCATGAACGTGGCAACGTGCGCCGGCATGCGTCCGAGAAACAAGGTAGCACCCGCATCCGGGAACAGGCCAATGGTGACCTCGGGCAGCGCGATACGGGACTTTTCCGTGACGATACGCAGCGAAGCGCCGCCGAAAACTCCGAGCCCGCCCCCCATCACAATGCCATGCCCAAGGGCGATAACCGGTTTCGCATAATTGTGCAGCTGATGGTCGAGGCGGTACTCACGCTCGAAGAACGCGTACGGGTAATCGTCGACGATGGATCCCGCCTCGTGATTACGCACCATGGCGCGGTAGAGCGCCTGTATGTCGCCTCCCGCACTGAAGGCGCGTTCTCCCGTGCCGGTGATCAAAACTGCGACGACCCGGCTATCCGTCGACCAACGCGTGAGCGCGGGCGCAAGCAGGTCGATCATCTCAAGACTGAGAGAATTCAGCGTCGATTCGACATTGAGCCGTGCTTCCGCCAGCACGTGGCCAGAGGCCGTCGCGTGCTCGTAGAGCACCACCACCGAGTCGGGGGCATTGATCGGCTGGCTCATTGATGCGCTCGTGTCACTCATGCGGCCCCCGTCAACCATTGACCCATTGAGGACTGCGCTTCTCGAGGAATGCATTGACCCCTTCGCGCTGATCACGCGTATCGAACAGTCTCACGAACGACTCGCGTTCCGCCGTGTAAGCCGCGGCAATGTTTCCGTGACGGGCGGACTGAATCAGACCCTTGCAGGCGGTTACCGCAGGCGGGCTCTGCTTGCCGACCTGCGCGGTCAGCGCCAAAGCGCGCTCGAGCGCCTGCCCCTGCTCGACGACTTCTTCGACCAAACCAATACGCGCCGCGGTCGTCGCGTCGACGCGTTCGCCACACAGGATCATCCGCTTGGCCCAGCCCTCACCCACGGTCCATGCCAGGTTCTGGGTACCGCCTCCACAAGGCAGCAGGCCCACGGTCGCTTCCGGCAGCGCCATCTGCGCGTGAGCTTCGGCAATCCGGATGTCACAAGCGAGCGCACATTCGAGACCGCCGCCCATGGCATATCCGTTGATGGCGGCTACGCTCACGCCGCGGAAATTGGCAAGCGCCTCGAATGCTCCGCCAAAGCGCATGGACATGGTCGCGGCAACGCCCTTATCACCTGACGCAAATAAATTGAGATCGGCGCCTGCAGAGAAGAACTTCGGACCGTTACCCGTCATGACGAGCGCGTACACGTCGGCACGGGTATTGAGATCGCCGATCAGGGACTGGAGACCCGATAGGCTCTCCTCATCCCACGTGTTCGCCGGCGGGTTCACAATAGTGATGATGACCGTGTTGCCGCGCTGCTCGACGCGCAGCTTCTCTGTGGGGGAATGGATCATCGCGGAGGTCTCCAGCTCGCATGAAGGCGCCGATACTGACACAAAGCGGCGCGGCTCAGAAGCGCAAGCAACATCCCTCGCGGTCACGGCAACCTGCCTCGGCGGCCCCGCGCGCGAACAGCCCTAAGCGATTTGGAACCAATCGATCGGCTGTGCTCCGTGTGCCTCGAGATAGGCGTTAGTCGCGGAGAAGTGCCGACAACCAAAAAAGCCGCGGTGGGCAGAAAGCGGTGACGGATGAGGCGCGGTCAGCACCTGGTGTCGCGTGCGGTCGACGATGGCACCCTTACGCTGGGCGTAGGATCCCCATAGAAGAAACACCAGGTGCTCCCGACGTTCATTCAGGACTGCAACAATTCGGTCCGTGAAGCGCTCCCATCCTCGGTTCTGATGCGAGGCTGGCCGACCCGCCTCCACCGTCAGCACTGCGTTGAGCAGCAGCACGCCCTGCCGCGCCCAGGATTCGAGGCATCCGTGCGCGGGGTCGATACGCTGCCCCGGACGACCAAGATCATCGTTGATCTCGCGACAGATGTTCACAAGCGATGGAGGTTGCGGAACGCCGGCGGGCACCGAGAAGGCGAGCCCATGCGCCTGGCCCGGTCCGTGGTACGGATCCTGACCAATGATCACCACCTTGACCGTCGCCAAAGGACACAGGTCCAAAGCCGCGAAGATACGGTCGCCCGGGGGATAGATCACCTGGTCGCGGCGCTTTGCGCTCGCGAGAAATTCGCGCAGCGCTTGCATGTAGGGCTCGGCAAACTGATCCGCCAGCGCCGCGAGCCAGCTTGCCTCGAGGCGAATGGGACGCTCAGACATCCCGCGGGCGCATCAGCGGGAACAGTAAGACGTCTCGGATGGAGGCAGAGTCAGTCAGCAACATAAGCAGCCGGTCGATGCCGATCCCCTCACCCGCGGTGGGCGGCAGTCCGTATTCGAGTGCGGTAATGTAATCCGCGTCATAGTGCATGGCTTCGAGATCACCGTCGCTTTTAAGCGCCGCCTGATGCCGGAAACGCTCCGCCTGATCCTCTGGATCGTTCAGCTCAGAAAAGCCGTTCGCGATCTCGCGCCCCATAGC
This sequence comes from Pseudomonadales bacterium, assembly GCA_049454295.1. Taxonomy (GTDB): domain Bacteria; phylum Pseudomonadota; class Gammaproteobacteria; order Pseudomonadales; family Azotimanducaceae; genus UBA7803. Next base: position 2,276 of record JBMTYG010000097.1, on the reverse strand, counting down.
GAACAGTTCGAAGCGATCAGCCAGATCCGGGTTGCGATCGTTGCGGCGAGAGAGCGGCGACACTTCTGCAGGGTAATGCGTGATGAAGGTGGGCTGAATGAGTTGCTGCTCGACTTCGGCGTCGAACACTTCCATCTGCAACCGGCCGAGACCCCAATCGTCCTGCGTCGTCATGCCCATTGCCCGCAGCCGATCGCGCAGTCGGCTTGCATCCTCAACTTCTCGAGGCGTGTAACGGAGCGCCCGAGCGACCGCTTCTGCCATTGTGAGCCGGTCCGGCGGGCGACCAAAATCAAGCACTTGCCCCTGACAAGGCAGCCGTTCGCTGCCCACCACGCGACGCGCCAGATCTGCGAGCAGCACCTCGGTCAGATCCATGAGATCTCGGTAATCCGCATACGCCCAGTAAAACTCGAGCATCGTGAACTCGGGATTATGGCGGGTAGATAAGCCTTCATTACGAAAGTTTCGATTGATCTCAAAAACACGTTCGAAGCCGCCCACCGTGAGGCGCTTGAGAAAGAGCTCAGGCGCAACGCGCAGGTAGAGTTCGAGATCGAGCGCATTATGGTGCGTGACAAACGGTCGTGCCGAGGCGCCGCCAGGGATGACATGCATCATGGGCGTTTCGACTTCGAGGAAATCGCGATCGATGAAAAATTGACGGATGGCAGCGATGACTCGAGAGCGGGTCTCGAACACCTTTCGCGACTGCGGGTTCATGATCAGGTCGAGGTACCGCTGCCGATACTTCACCTCCTGGTCGCTGATACCGTGAAACTTCTCGGGCAGCGGGCGCACTGTTTTGTTCAGCAGTTGGATGGACCGAGCCTGCACTGACAGTTCGCCCTTGTTGGTGCGCATGAGCACCCCACGAACCCCAACGATGTCGCCAATGTCCCAGAGCGACTGAAACTCGGCATAGGTCTCCGCACCCACGTCTTCGCTGCGGAGATAGCACTGAATCTGGCCCGATACGTCCTGCAGCGTGATGAAGCTCGCCTTGCCCATCACCCGACGCAGCATCACGCGTCCCGCCACAGCGGTCTCCATGCCCGCGTTCTCGAGTGCCGCCTTGTCGAGATCAGCGCAGCGCTCATGGAGTTCCGCAGCCAGCGCTTCGCGGCGGAAGTCGTTGCGGTAGGCGTTACCGCCTGCGCGCCAGCGGGCAAGCTTTTCACGCCGTACGCTGACCAGGTCGCCATCGTGCGCTGCTGCGTCGCTACCCGGTGCGTTCGTTTGTTCTTCGCTCATGCCTTGCTTCCTCGCCGGTGGGCGTCGGTCCACAGTCCATACCGGGCGCTCACAGCCCCGCTTTGAGACTCGCTTCGATAAAGTCATCAAGATCGCCGTCGAGTACCTTGCCCGTGTCGCTGCGCTCAACGCTGGTGCGCAGGTCCTTGATCCTGCTCTGGTCAAGCACATAGGACCGAATCTGGCTGCCCCAACCGATGTCAGCCTTGGATTCCTCGATCAGCTGCTGCTCCGCGCGCCGCTGACGAATGGCCAACTCATAGAGCTTGGCGCGCAGCTGCTTCCAGGCTTTGTCGCGATTCTTGTGCTGCGAGCGTTCGCTCTGGCACTGCACCACCGTGTTCGTCGGCAAGTGTGTCAGCCGCACGGCAGAGTCAGTCCGATTGACGTGCTGACCGCCAGCTCCGCTCGCCCGATAGGTATCGGTGCGCACGTCAGCCGGGTTGATCTCAATCTCGATATCATCGTCGATCTCGGGGGATACGAAGACCGAGGCAAACGACGTATGGCGCCGGTTGCCCGCATCAAACGGTGATTTGCGCACAAGCCGGTGAACGCCGGTCTCAGTCCTGAGCCAGCCGAAAGCGTAATCACCGTTCACCTGCACGGTCGCGCTCTTGATACCGGCAATTTCGCCTTCGGAAAGCTCTGTGATCTCTGCCTTAAAACCACGGCGCTCGGCCCACTTGAGGTACATGCGGAGCAACATTTCGGCCCAATCCTGCGCCTCGGTACCGCCTGAGCCAGCTTGGATTTCTACATAGGCGTTGGAGGGGTCGGTCTCGCCCTGGAACATGCGCCGAAACTCAAGCACAGCGAGCTCGTCATTCAGGCGGTCGAGCTCATGTTCGACGTCATCGAGCGCCGCGCGATCATCGTCGTCTGCGGCGAGCTCCGCGAGCTCATCGATGTCCGCAATCGATAGGGTGAGGGATGCGAGCCCCCGCACCACGCTCTCAAGCGAGGCGCGTTCTTTATTTAAATCGCGTGCGCGCTCCGGGCTCTCCCACACGGCGCTTTCC
>JBMTYG010000096.1:0-12204 GCA_049454295.1 Pseudomonadales bacterium | reverse complement strand
GCTGTCCTGCGGCGGGTTGCGATCATTGATGACGATCCAGCCTCCCAGTTTCTTGCCGCCGAGTTTCAGCTCTTCGCGCGGCTGCTGGAGCGCCACGGCGTCAGCACGGTAATCACTGATCCCGAAACGTTGCGCCTTAAGGGTCAACAGTTACTCTGCGCCGACGGACCCATCGATCTGGTCTACAACCGGCTCACGGATTTCGAGCTCGCGGCACCTGAGCACCGGTTGTTGAGGTCTGCGGCGGCAGAGGGCGTCATCGTGTCCCCGAACCCAGAGGCGCACGCGCTGTTTGCCAATAAGCGTAACCTCGCGCTGCTCTCGAATCCCGCGCTGCTGCGCGCATGGGGTGCAGACGAAACCGCCGTAGATCTGCTCACGCGCGCGATCCCTGCCACAGAGGTCGTGCGGGCTGAAGCTGCCGACACACTCTGGGCGCGACGCCGCGCGCTGTTCTTTAAGCCAGCTCGCGGATTTGGCAGCCGTGGCACCTATCGCGGTGACAAGCTAACGAGACAGACCTTCGCCGCGATCATGGCCGGCGACTACGTGTCACAGCAGCGGGTACCTCCGGGCGAACGCGCGATCGATATGGCGTCAGCGCGGTCGCTCAAATTCGACCTGCGTCTGTACGCGTACGACGGCATACCCCTGCTCTTCGCGGCACGGCTCTACCAGGGTCAGACAACGAATTTCCGCACGCCCGAGGGCGGCTTCGCCCCGGTGTATGTGCCGACGATGACCGCGCTCGGTTGAATCGAACCATCGGCCCAATCATCGCCAGCACGGCGCCCAGCGCGGCCAACGCCATGTCCCGCTGTCCATCCCACACGTCACCCTGTGTGCCGAGATAAAGCGCGCCAAGATCCCCGGCAAAAACCAGCGCCGCGGCCCATTCGATCAGTTCGTAGAGTGAGGATGCAGCCATGAGCAGCAGCACGGCCATGCGCGGGCACAGACGGTCCGGCACACCCGCATGACGCAGCATCTGTGCCGCCGGCATTGCCAGCAAAAGGCCAAACAGAAAATGCAGCAGCCGATCATAGTGGTTGCGCGACCACCCGGTGAGACTGGACAGCGAAGTTCCTGTCAGCGCCTCACACCAGCGGTCATACGGCACCAGCGAATAGGTGTAGTGACCGCCAATGACGTGCAGCGCAAGGAACACGTACATCAAAACGTAAGCACCCGACGAAAAACGGAAGCGCGACCAGGTTCCGACCAGCGCGCCCACAAAAGCGACTACGAGCACGTTCTCCAGAACCCAGGTCTCGCGATCGAGGGGATGGAGCGCGAGAACACCCCACTGAATCAGCAGCGCAGCGAGCAATCCACCGGCAAGCCTCACCGATGCGCCTTGGATATAGACCGCTCTGTGCATAGCTGCTCCGACCGCGGGCGGCAGCGCCCGCGGATACCCAGACACGCGAGCGCGCGCTTGCCCCACGCGTCGGTTAGACTGCACCGAGTCGTCCGGGGGGTCACGTGGCGGAATTTCCGTATACCTATGCGCGTCGAGCGCTGCTGGGATCGCTCGTCTGCATCGGCATGGGCTTCACAGTGCTCTTCCCAGTGCTGGCGCCGCTCGGCCGAGAAATGGGACTGAGCGAGATCCAGATCACCACGATCATCGGCGCTTCCTCGCTCACGGTATTTCTCGCAAGCTCGCGTTGGGGACGCCGCAGCGACCAGTGGGGGCGCAAGCGCGTCATGCTGATTGGCCTTTTCGGCTTTACCTTCGGCACCGCGCTCTTCAACTCGGTGCTGTATGCCGGACTGTCGGGATGGCTCACCGGCACGGTTCTCTTCTGCGCACTGATCCTCGCGCGCATGACTCACGCCGCGCTGATGGCCGCGACCATGCCCGCCGCGAACGCCTATATGGCTGATATCTCTGATCCGTCAAACCGCACGCGCGCGATGGGCGCTGCGGGTGCCGCCAACAACATTGGTTCGATCCTCGGTCCCGCGGTCGCGACCCTTGCGGCGATCTCCCTGCTTGCGCCGCTCTGGGTGATGGCGGCCGTTGCGTTTCTGAACGGGCTCTTTGTCTTGCGCTTTCTGCCCGAACCCCCGCAGCACCGCACCCCGGCGCCGGCGCAGCGCATGAAGTATACCGACCCCCGGATTTTTCCCTTCATCATCGTCGGCGTGCTTATGTTTACCGGCTCTGCGCTGGTCCAGCAGACCATGGGCTTTCGTTTTCAGGACGCCCTCGGGCTCACGGCCGCAGAGACGGCGCGCCAGTTCGGCTTCGCAATGATGCTGTCTGCGGTGTGCTCACTGATATCGCAGGCATTCATCGTGCAGCGGCTGCAGATTCCACCGTTCTCGCTCTTGCGCCTTGCAATGCCCCTCTTGATCGCCGCGTTCACCTTGATGGCGCTGCTCGAAAGTCAGCTCGCTCTGACGGTGGGCATGATGGTGATGGGGCTGGGCATGGGACTGGCCGGACCGGGCTTTTCCGCCGGCGCATCACTCGCAGTCACGCGCGAGGAACAAGGCGCGGTCGCTGGCGTAGCCGGATCCTGCGGACCGCTTGGGTTTACCCTGGGGCCGCTGATCGGGGGCGGGCTCTATCAACTTGACCCTGCGCTGCCCTATGCCTGTGCTGCCGTCGTTTATGTGGTGCTGTTCGCGGCGATGGGACGCATCGGCAGACGCGTCCGCCCTTCCAGCAGCTGAACGTCCCAAAGCAGAGCGCGCGCGACAAATACCCGATAGTCAGCAGAGTCAAATACCGAGAGCGTCAAGCAAGCCGCCTTAATCACTTAACCCCGAAGGAGCCTCAACGATGAGCCGACATGATCGCATCGCCCAGGTCGCCGCCCGCTACACGGGTGGTCGCAAGTTTAGTGGTATCGAGTGGCACGTCGAGCACCGTGGCAGCGTGCTTGCAAGCGGTCGCTCCGGACACGCGGACGCGTTGGCCGGCACGCCGCTACCGGAACAGCCCATCTATCGCATCTATTCGATGACCAAACCCATCGTTTCCGTTCTTGCGCTCATGCTGATGGAGCAAGGGCGTCTGCGGCTCTTCGATCCCGTCTCGATCTACAACCCCGCGTTTGCCAACATGCTGGTGCTTGAAGCGAACGGATCACTGAAGCCAGCCGTGCGCCCAATTCTGGTCGAGGACCTGATCACCCATCGCGCGGGGTTCACCTACGAATTCATCACTGGGTGCCATATCGCTCCGCTCTATCAGCAACACGGCATCAGCAGTGACGGAGAATGCAGTCTCGACACCATGATGGAGCGACTCGCAGCTTTGCCGCTCGCATTCCAGCCCGGCACCCAGTTTCGCTACGGTGTCTCGGTCGACGTGCTAGCGCACGTGTGCGAGCGCGCGGCTGGCGACACGCTCGACAATCTGCTGCGCAGCCACCTCTTCGCGCCCCTAGGCATGGAGGACACCGCATTTACCGTGCCAGCGCCTAAGCGCGATCGGCTGCTGCCGATGTTCGGCGTCAGTGACATCAGCGAATTCGCGCCGCTGAAGCCCATGCCCCAGGAACTCAAATATGCCGACGTCGAAGCCATGTACCCGAGCAGCAATCCCGACTTTCGCCGCGGCGGCCACGGGCTGTTTTCCACCACCGCGGACTATGCACGCTTCGCCAGAATGCTGATCAGCGGACGCACGCCTGACGGCGACGTGCTGCTCGCGCGCAAGACGCTCGAAATGATGCGCGCCAATCGCATCCCCGCAGAACAGCTGCCGCTGACCATCGGCATGAACCCGCTGCCTGGGTACGGCTGGGGACTGGGCGTGCGGGTGATGATGGATACCGGCAAAGCCATGGCACTCACCGGCGTCGGCGAGCTCGGTTGGGCTGGGGCTGCGAGCACCTATTTCTTCGTCGACCCCGCAGAAGATTTCTTCGGCGTCTTCATGACCCAGTATCTTGGCGCAATGCTGCCACTCTCTGAAGAGATGCGAACGGCGGCGTACCAGATGCTCCCGTAACGACGGGCACAGCTTTCGTCCGTGCACAATACTTTAACAAGGAGTCCAAAACATCATGACGTCGGCACTGGAACAGGCTCACGCTACTCTCTCAGCCCGCATCGGCGTGGCCACCGCACCCACTGACTGGTTCGAAATCACCCAGGACCGCGTCAACCAGTTCGCGGAAGCCACCCTAGACCGTCAGTTCATTCACGTGGATCCAGAACGCGCCAAGACCGGTCCCTTTGGTCGCGCGATAGCTCATGGGCAACTCACCATGTCCATCATGAGCTTTCTCCCGGGGGGCGCTGGCGTGGGGCTCCCGGCGCTTCCCGGCATGAAAGCGGGTATCAACTACGGCTGGAATAAGGTGCGCTTTCCGAGCCCGGTCGCCGTCGGCGCCCACATCCGCACCTCCGGCAAGCTCCTGTCCGTGGAGATCAAGGGCTCCATGCTCGAGATCGTGAACGAGCTGACGGTTGAGGTACAGGGCCAGGACAAGCCCGCCTGCGTGGCAGAGAGCGTGCTGCGTCTCGCGTTCTGAGCGCAACGCAGCTTCCCGGCGTTTACCAACCGTGCCTGTTGTTGCCGCTCGGGAGGGTTGCCAGTAAAGTCCCCGCGGCAACAGTGGAGCACACGCCATGTCAGAACTTGCCGAGTTTCGCAGCGAAGTAGCCGCCTGGCTTGCCGAGAACTGTCCGCCGGGCGCGCGCGGGCCCGGCCCGGTCTCGGTCGGTAGCAGCAAGGTGACACTGCCGGACGATCTCAAACGCTGGCTCGACCGCTGCGCCGAGCGGGGTTTCACCGTCCCCACTTGGCCCAAAGCCTACGGCGGCGCCGGTCTTTCCGCCCGCGAGGCGCGCGTGCTCTATGAAGAAATGGGCAATATCCGCGCGCGGGCACCCCTCGCCGGCATGGGTCTCAGCATGATCGGACCGACACTGCTCGAGTTCGGAACTGATGAACAGAAAGCCCGACACCTGCCGAAGATCGCGCGCGGCGAAGTCCAGTGGTGCCAAGGCTACTCGGAACCGAACGCAGGTTCCGACCTCGCCGCGCTCAAGACGCGGGCCGACGACCAAGGCGATCACTTTGTGATCAACGGGCAGAAGATCTGGACGTCGGGCGCAAGCACCGCCGACTGGATGTTCGCACTGGTGCGAACCGACTTCACCGCGCCGAAGCATGAAGGCATCAGCTTCGTGCTGCTGACCATGGACCAGCCCGGGGTAACGGTGAAACCCATTCGGCTTATCTCCGGCACGTCGCCCTTCTGCGAAACGTTCTTCGACAATGCCATCGCACGTAAGGAAGACCTGGTCGGTCCGCTCAACAAGGGCTGGACCGTGGGCAAGCGTCTGCTGCAGCACGAGCGTTCCGGCATCGGCGGTCTGTCTGGCGGCGCGCGCCGCGGCAATCCGGCGCACGCACTCGCAAATCTCGCCAAGGAATACATCGGTGAAGACGACGGCCGCATTGCCGATCCGGCCCTGCGCAACACCATCATCCGCTTCAACATGCATCGCGCCGCGTTCCAACTCACAGCCGAACGCGCAAACGAAGAAAACCGATCCGGCACGCCGGCCGAGACCACGTCGATCTTCAAGCTGGTTGGCGCTGCGATCCAGCAGGACGCAGCCGATCTGCGGCGCACGGTGATGGGCGTGCGCGGTCTCGGCGCCGAGGGTGCCGGTTTCAGCGCGGAAGAGCTGACCGCGACGGAGGAATGGCTGCACACCAAGGCGACCACCATTTACGGTGGCAGCAACGAGATCCAGGCCAACATTATCGCGAAGCGCGTGCTGGGCTTGCCCGAGTAAGAGCAACCAAGCATCGGGAGAGGATAGCGATGAAATTCGGACTTTTTGGCGCCTGTTCCGGCATCTGCGCCGATCCAGACGTTGCCGCACGCGTCGCCCAGCGCGCGGAGGCGGCGGGTTTCGAATCGCTCTGGACCGGCGAACACGTGGTATTGCCCGAGCCACGCCAGGCGCCCTCTCCGGCAGAGCCGGACTTTCCCATGCTGCATCCCGCGACCGGACTGGCTTACCTCGCCGCCGTCACACAGAGGATTCGTCTTGGTACCGGTATCGTGCTTATCGCCCAGCGCAATCCCGTGGTACTCGCAAAAGAGATGGCAAGCCTCGACGTGCTGTCCCGGGGGCGACTCATCTTGGGTATCGGGGCTGGCTATCTGCACCAGGAGTTTCACGCCCTTGGTATCCCATTCGAGGAGCGCGGCGCGCGCACGGATGAGGCAATCGATGCGATGCGCGCGCTGTGGCTGCAGCCCCATCCCGCCTTTCAGGGGCGCTTTACGCGCTTCAATAATGTTCAGGCCCAACCGCGCCCCGTGCAGTCCGGAGGCCCGCCGATCGTCATTGGCGGTAGCAGCGATGCCGCTCTGCGCCGCACAGTCATGAAAGCGCAGGGCTGGTACGGTTTTGCGATGGACGAAACTCAGGTCGAGCAGGTCCTTGCGCGACTCACGCGGCTCGGTGAGCAGCTGCAGCGACCGCCAGAGCTCGGTCCACTCGAGATCAGCCTGTCACCCCGCGGCGCGCTCACGCCGGCGCGTGTCTCCCGTTTTGCCGAGTTGGGCGTGCATCGGCTGATACCGCTCATGCCTCAGGACAGCGAGGTCGCAATCGCGCGCTGGCTGGACGGTTTTGAACCGATGCTCGTCTAAGCGACTCGCATGAGCGCGCAGGCGGGCACCTGGCATATTGGTCTGACCCGGCTCGTGCCGCCGGTGCCCGCGGGACGGCTGATCACCGGTCTTGCACTGTTCTTTGCGATGGTCACGGGCTACGCCCAGAGCGGGCTTTTGACACCCGACGAACCTGCCGACAACCCCCAGTACGCCGCGATTTTCTTTTCCGCAGTCATCGGCTACATCATCCCGATGTTTCACCTGATAAGCGCGCGAACGGTCGCCGCCCTTGATCTGCTCGCCGCCGACGCCGCGCACGACGCGGGTTTGACAAGCCTGATTCATCGGGCGCGCGAGCGGGTTTACCGAAAACCCAGAACGTGGATGCTCGCCGTCATCTCCGTGGGCTTGTTGGCAGGCTTTGCCCACAATATCGCACTCTCCCTCAGCGGGCAGCTGTCCAACCTGAAAACTGTGCCCGAACTCAGCATTCAGGTGGGCACCATGCTGGTATGGGTGATTCTTCCGCTCGCCGGGATCGGGCTGGTCGACAACGCGCTTCGACTTGCCGAGATCGGTCGGCGTCTGCCGCTGCGTCCGTTCGAGCAAAGCAATCTGGAACCCATCGCGCGCGTGGCGGTTTATTCAACCCTCGCGCTTGTTGGAACGCAGACGCTCTATCCGATCCTGATGATCGGGAGAGAAGCGAGTGCCGTCTCGCTTTTGCCGGGCATGGTGGCAACCCTGATACCCATGCTGATGCTCGCCCTAGTACCAATCCGACCCCTGTATCGGCGCCTTCGCGACGCCAAACGGGCGCTACTGCTCGCGATCGATCGGGAGATTAGCCGCTGTGGCACACCTGCGCCGGACGCAACGACGCGTCTCGATCATCTGACCCGGCTGCTTGACTACCGCCGCGAGGCGCGCGCGATCCGCGAGTGGCCGATTGACCTGCCGAATACGGTGCGATTTCTACTCTACGTCATCATTCCGCCCTTTACCTGGATCGCCGCGGCCCTGCTCGGGCGCGTGGTCGACGCGCTGCTATGACCCCGGCTTTCGGACCGCAGCGCTAACGCAGCGCCGCACGCATGCGCCGGTACGCCGTGGCAATCTCTTCCCCCAGCTGCGCGAGTGCTGCACCCACATCGCCGGCCGACTCGCGCGCGCCCGCGCCCAACCGTTCCAGCCGCAGGTCGATCTGGTCCCATTGATGTTCGATGCGCTGCCACTCATCGCTCAGCTCGCGCCCCAGCAGATGGGCACGCACACGCAGTTCATCGCGCTCACGCTGCAACTGCTCAATGAGTTTGCGCGTCTCGGCTCCAGCACGGGATGTTATCTCCGCTGTCATCGTGGTTCTCCTCACATGGCTCAGAGGTCCTCAAGACGGACCCAGGATTTTGACAAGGCACGCTCATGCGCCTCGATCTGCGCGGCAAGCGCGGACAGCGCTTCGCGCCCTTCCGTATGAGCGGCACTCGCGGACAGCTGACGGGCCAAATTCGCGAGTGACTGGTGCAGGCTGATAAGCCAGCGCGCGAGACTGGCGACCGACAGCGGCAAGCCGCTCGGAGGCTGCACCGGTGGCAGCAACGCGGTGTACGGCACATAGGTGTTGAGCACTACCGACGGCGCATCCTCGAGATAGCGCTCGACCGCACCCAGCAAGCGGCGTTCATCGATCACCGCCGAGCGCGCTAGCAGCGCGGCCCTGGGTGACAACATCTCGTCAGTGAGTCCCTCGAGCACACTATCGATCGCAGCGAGATAATCGACCGCGTGCTCCAGCACCACCCCGACCCGATCAAAACTTGAATGGCGGACCAGCTTATCCATACCGCGAAATCCTTACTTGCCGATTTACCGCAGGACCTGCGGTAAGTGCCTGGCCAGTCGATCGGCGGACAACTGGGTCAGCGCTTTATCTACTGTGAACGCCACCATGCCCGAGCTCGGTTCGCTGAGGTGTGCGCGCAAATGTCCGAGAAATCGCGGAGCCGCCACCAGAACAAGTCGTTCAACGTTCCCCGACTTGCGTCCCTCCTCGATACGCCCCGCAACACGCCGGGCAAAACTGTCGAGCACATGCTGTCGCGTGGCGTTGCGAGAACCCAGGCTGTGAATGCCGCCGCTCGCGGTTTCGATGCGCCCGGGACGATCTGATACCTGTTCATGCTCTTCGAGCCGATTCTCGGGCGCCACCAGCACCTCAAACTCGCGCAGCAGGGGCGCATTCTCGCGGCAGAAAAAACGCGCGCGCGTGCCATCAGCCACCACCACCCAAGTCTTCTCCCGGGAGTTCTGCATGCTGTCACTCCTGTGCGCTGCGATGTACGAAGAGATGCTGATTCTCACCACTCGGAGATTCTTTTGAATCAGCGCTTCCACCATCCGCGATGGGCGCAGCTGCAGAAGACCCTGCCGCAGCAGATGCAACCACGTACCACGACAGCGGAATCGCAGCGGCAACTAGGGGTTAACCGCTATCGCAAGCGCGTGATCGTCATTGGCTCGGGCGCCATTGCGGCTACCGTGGTACCGGCAATGACCGACCGGGTGCGGCACATTACGCTCCTGCAGCGATCTCCCACCTATTTTGCTCCCGGTCTGAATCGTAACGAGCTCGCCGACACGCTGCGCGGACTGGATATCCCTGATGCCTGGACACATGAAATCGTGCGACGCAAGATCCTGCATGATCAGCAAGAGATCACGCGACGCTCTTTCGAGGAACCCGAGCGACTCAAAGCAGAGCTGATTGCAGGCGCCCGCGCCTACCTGGGACCGGATTTCGACGTGGACCGTCATTTCACACCACGCTATCGGCCGTGGCAGCAACGCCTGGCATTCATACCCGATGGCGATCTTTTTCGCGGCATTGCCTCCGGCAAGGCGTCTGTGGTCACCGACCAGATCGAGCGCTTTACGGAACACGGAATCCTGCTCAAATCGGGGGTGGAGATCGAGGCAGATATCATCGTCACCGCGACCGGCTTCGATCTGTGTGTGCTAGGCGGCGTTGTCTTTACCGTGGATGGTGCCAGCGTCGATTTCGCGAAGACCGTGGGTTATCGCGGTTTCATGTTCACCGGTGTTCCCAACATGGCGTGGGTGTTCGGCTACTTCCGAGCCAGTTGGACACTGCGCGCCGATCTGATCTCCGACTATGTCTGCCGGATCCTCGAGCACATGAGAACAAACCATGCGACCGTGGTGACGCCTCGGCTGCGCCCGAATTGAGTCATGGTGTAATCTGCCTCGGGTCACCACTGGCAGGGGAGCATCATGAAACTCGGACTTATGCTCGGCTATTCCGGCGCAGACATGCGCCTACCGATCGAACGGGTGCAACTGGCAGAACGTCTGGGCTATGACTCGGTATGGACCGCAGAGGCTTACGGCTCTGACGCAATCACACCGCTCGCCTACATTGCGGCCAACACGGAGCGCATCCGACTGGGTACTGCGGTGATTCAACTCGCCGGTCGCACGCCAGCCAATGCGGCAATGTCGATGGCCACGCTCGACAAGCTCGCGGGTGGCAATCGGGCGATCTGCGGCATCGGTGTATCGGGGCCGCAGATTGTCGAGGGCTGGTATGGGCAGCCTTGGGGACGCCCGTATTACCGCATTCGCGACTACGTGCAGATCATGAAAAAGATCTTCGCGCGCGAGGAACCCGTTTCACATGATGGCGAAGAAATCAGCCTGCCGTATACCGGACCCGGCGCGCTCGGCGTGGGGAAGCCGCTCAAATCGATTCTGCATATGAACCCCAACATTCCGATCTGGCTCGGCACCGGTATGGAGTCAACCGTACGACTCACCGCTGAAATCGCCGACGGCTGGTTGCCGCTAGGGTACGTGCCCGAATCAGCACCGCTGTATGAGCGCTGGATCGAAGAAGGCTTGGCACGCAGCGGTCGACGTCGCGACCAATTCGAGATCCAGGCCATGAGCCAGGTAGAAGTCACCGACGATGTACAAAGCGCGCTCGACCGGCTGAAGCCAAATATTGCTCTGTATGTCGGCGGCATGGGGCACCGTAACAAGAACTTCCACAAGGAGATGATGATTCGTCGAGGCTTCGCCGACGCGGCGGAGCGCATTCAGGAGCTATACCTGGCGAAACGCAAGGACGAAGCGATCGCCGCGGTACCGGATGAATTTGTCGATCAGGGTGCTCTGGTTGGACCCGAGGAGCGTATTCGAAAACGTTTTCGGGCCTGGGAGGACAGCGGCGCTTCGGGTCTCACGATAGCAGGTGATGAGCGCGCCATCCGCTTCATGGCGGAGTGCGCGCGACTGAATTTCGCAGCGGACTAAGCCGGGATCATCATGCGCCGCGTCGGCGGCGCAGCTCTTGCAAGGTCGCAGCAACCAGGGTCAACGCGGTGAGGGGCAGCACGAAATACGTCATCACCGCACCGTACTCATCGAGAGCAGAATAGGATTGCGCCTTCAGCACGACATAGGCCGTGTAAGCCAGGTAATAGAAGAACAATACACCGCCCTTCCAGCGATCGATGACGCCACCGTGGAAGAACATCGGCAAACACGCCGCGGCAATCGCAATCATGACCGGCAGATCGAATGCGATCACCGCCGACGCAACCGGAATACCCTCGACCGAGACCAGCGTTGACAGTCCGAGCACGCAGAGGACGTTGAAGATATTGCTTCCGACCACATTACCCACGGCGATGTCCCGTTGCCCGCGCAAGGCTGCCACAATCGACGTGACCACCTCGGGCATGGACGTGCCAGCAGCCACTATCGTCAACCCAATCACGAGCTCACTCACGCCAAAGAACTTCGCGATACCCACCGCGCCGTCGACGAACCCATGGGAGCCCAGTACGAGCAAGCCAAGCCCACCTGCGACAAAGAGCGCGTTGCTTCCGAAGGACTGGGAGCCGTGCAGAAGTCCGTCCGTATCTGATGTGCGCTTTGCAGGGCGGCTCCGGGACTCGTAGATGAGAAAACCGATATAGCCAAGAAGTCCGCCAAACAGCAGAGCGCCATCGGCGACGGACAGGTGCCCATCCCTACCAAGCAGCCACAAGCCGACGGACACACCGACCATCACCGGCACATCGAGTCTGACGAGCTGCGCGGAGACCAGGAGCGGCGTTATCAGCGCCGACAACCCCAGGATGAACACGACATTGAAGATATTGCTGCCAACCACGTTGCCAATCGCAATATCCGGCTGCCCGCGAGAAGCGGACTCTACGCTGACCGCGAGCTCAGGCGCGCTAGTGCCGAGGGCCACCACCGTCAATCCGATGATTAGCGGCGTGATACCCATACGCGCTGCGATCCTCGCGGCTCCGCGGATCAGGCTGTCTGCGCCGAACACCATGAGACCTAGACCGCCCGCTAGCCACAACAAATCTTTAAGCATCTTGCAAACCGACCGAAACCGAGCGACGGCAAGCGACCAACGCCGCGAGAGGGGCTACGCCGTGTGAACCCCAACAGTTGGGGGTCATAAGCGGTGAGAGGTGAAAATATGGAGCGGGAAACGAGACTCGAACTCGCGACCCCAACCTTGGCAAGGTTGTGCTCTACCAACTGAGCTATTCCCGCA
>JBMTYG010000095.1:0-12321 GCA_049454295.1 Pseudomonadales bacterium | reverse complement strand
GCGATCGGTATACCGGGCAAGATAGGCGGCGAGCCGGTGGTACTCAAAATAATTCGATATCAGTACGGTATGCCCGGTCGCTGCCACCACCTCGGCACGACCCAGGAAATCGCGCAAATCGACCTGTCCACTCGCCATCAGGGTGCGCATGGTCATCTCGAGCAGCATCACGGAATCTTCCGGATCAATCCCCTGATCATCTGCAAGTTGACGGCGTGCTGCATCCAGCATCGCCATGTTGACCCGGGTCACCGGTCGAAAGCGACCGCGCTCCACAATCACGGCTTTACGCCGCAACACTTCAGAGGGCTGCAAGACGCGGCCGTCACTCGCAAGCATTGCGGCATCCGTTAACCCAAGCTGCACCAGCCGCAGCGCCATGACACGGTTGTCCACACGCCTGAATTCGATGCCGCTGAATTCGATAAGGTCGATCTCGATCCGGCTGATAGACAGACGGTCCAGCAGCGATTCGATAAGCCGTTCAGGTTCGGCGTAATGAAAAAACGCGCCGTACACCAGATTCACACCCACAATCCCCAGCGCCTCCTGCTGGGCCGCATGATCGGTGTCCCACATGCGTACGTGGAGAATGATCTGGGACAGCTCATCGCGCGGATGGGATTGGAACCGAATTCCCATCCAGCCGTGGGCCTCATTCGTCCCCTGGAAATTGCGCGCTGCTACGGTGTTGGCGAAGGCAAAAAACGCTGTGGTGTCGCCGCGCGTTGAGCTCAACCGATTCAGGTTGAGTTCGTACTCGTATTCGAGCATCGAGTCGAGGCGCTCGCGGCAGACGTAGCGTTCGCACTCGCCGTAGATCGCGTCCGACACGGTCATGTCATAGGCGGAGATACTCTTGGCAATGGTTCCCGAAGCCCCCCCGGCTTGAAAGAACCAGCGGACCACCTCCTGGCCCGCGCCAATCTCTGCAAACGTGCCATACCGGCGAGCATCGAGATTGATGGCCAGCGCCTTCTCCAGCGGGCTTAGCGTCTGGTCAGCCTGGCGATGGACCATCGAGCGATGCACCTCGTAGTAGCAGTTAGCCTTTCGCGGACTCCGGCCGTCCCACCACACTCGTGGTGGTGCTGAGATCAAGTAGCAGCGCAAGTGCCGCCCTCCCCGACAACGTGAACGGGTCGAGCTGCGCACGCTGCGAGTAGCGCAAGATCGTGCTCGAATTCACACGATTGAGGTCGACTCGCCCCATGCGCCATGCGGAAAAGGATCGCTCGTCAATTTCCGCGTAATCAAGAAGAATCACTTCCTGATGACGCGGATCACGCACGATATTGGCATAGAGTCGATTGACTGCATCGCGCGCGCCTTCGAGCGCCTGCAGGAATACCCCTCCGGTTTGACAGGCGCAGAGAATGCCGGTGATACCATGTTCAAGGTTGCGCGTATGCGAGCGAACTAGAATGTCATCGATGAACGCTGTGTCGATGGTATCGATCGCACGGCTTGCGTAAAGAAGGCGCACCAGCATCTGTTGTTTTCCTTGGTCCTCTAACCCTTGGTCCTCTAACCCTTGGTCCTCTAACTATTCAATCTCCGCCCCTTCGTGTTGACGCTTTTAGCGTCTAACGAGGGCCGTCGGGCATCAGCGACAAGAACTCGCGCCGCAGATTGGCATCTTTCAGGAATGACCCGCGCATGATGCTGTTGGTCATTCGCGAATTCGAGTCGCGCACACCGCGCCACTGCATGCAGAAGTGATCGGCCTCCATGACGATGGCTAGCCCGTCCGGCTGCATCTTTTCCTGAAGCAGATCGGCAAGCTGAGCGATCGCCTCCTCCTGAATTTGAGGGCGCGCCATGACCCACTCGACAAGGCGCGCGTATTTCGACAATCCGATTAATGCAGACTGCTCGTTTGGCATCACGCCCACCCACACACGACCCATGATTGGGCAGAAGTGGTGCGAACAGGCGCTGCGCACGGTTACCGGACCCACGATCATGAGTTCATTGAGCAGTGAGACATTAGGAAATTCCGTGACGGCAGGCATCGGCACATAGCGACCGCCAAACACCTCGCGCACGTACATCTTTGCCACACGACGAGCAGTGTCTTGGGTATTGTGATCGTTCTCCGTATCAATCACGAGGGCTTCAAGGACGCCGCGCATGCGCACCGCCACTTCTTCCTGCAGGGCATCGAGCTCACCCGACTCAATGCAATCGTGAATGTTATCGTTGGCATGAAAACGCCTGCCTGCGTGTTCAAGCCTCGCGCGGATGCGTTGCGCAACTGGCGCGTCGGAAAACTCGGGGGCAATACTGCCGGCGCCCGCGAGGTCAACCTGGAACTTGCCGCTCATCGGTGGTACCTCTCGATGTTCGAACCGTTGCTGTTCGAACCTTTGGGGTTCGAACGGTCAATGTTCGAACTGTTAGCGTTCGAACCGTTAGTGTACGAACTGATGACGTCCGAACCGGTTCACAGGTGAACCGGACCCTTATGGTAGCAAGAGCTGTGTGAGCGTGGATACGAAGGATGTCCGATCAGGCGCGCCCCCGAACTCATGCGCCCTGCACGGATGATGCGAAAAGATCGCCATACCTCTCACGCAGCGCCTTCTTCTGCACTTTACCCATGGCGTTGCGCGGCAACGTTGGCACGTTAATCACTGCCTTGGGCTGTTTGAAACGTGCCAGCCGATCGGCAAGGGCTGCTCTCACATCGTTTTCTGTCACGGGGTCTTGCGCCGGCACGATCACCGCCACCACAGCCTCACCAAAATCCGGATGCGGCACGCCGATGACGGCGCTCTCAGTGACGCCCGCTAATTCGTCGAGCCGTTCCTCGACCTCTTTTGGATATACGTTGTAGCCGCCGCTGATAATCAGATCCTTCGCGCGTCCCACAATGGTGACCCGACCGCTTGCATCAATACGCCCGAGATCTCCCGTGATGAAGAAGCCATCACCGCGAAACTCTTCGGTATTTTTCTCGGGCATGCGCCAATACCCAGAGAAAACATTGGGTCCGCGCACCTCGAGCACGCCCACTTCGTCAGCGCCAAGCACGCGACCTTCGCTATCAGCCACTCGCACCTCGGTGCCCGGGAGTGGAAAGCCCACGGTGCCTGCAACACGCTC
Source organism: Pseudomonadales bacterium (assembly GCA_049454295.1). GTDB lineage: Bacteria > Pseudomonadota > Gammaproteobacteria > Pseudomonadales > Azotimanducaceae > UBA7803. Next base: position 9,213 of record JBMTYG010000095.1, on the reverse strand, counting down.
ACCCAGCAGCGGATTGCTCGTGTTCATCATGGTTTCGCTCATGCCGTAGCGCTCGAGAATGCGTTGCCCGGTGCGGCCTTCCCAGGCTTCGAAGGTCTGAGGCGTGAGCGGGGCCGACCCCGAGATAAAAAGACGAATGTGGGTGCACCGGTCCGCAGTAAGACCGGGGTGCTCAAGCAAGCGCGTGTAGAACGTGGGCACGCCCATCATGACGGTGGTCCGCGGCAGTGCTTCGAGCACGGCTTCGGCATCGAAACCCGGCATAAAGACCATCGCTGTGCCCGTCAGCAGCACGCAGTGGAGCGCGACGAACAGTCCATGCACATGAAAAATCGGCAAAGCGTGCAGCAGCACGTCATCATCACGCCAGCCCCATGCCTCAACCAACACCCGCGCGCTGGATTCGAGATTGGCATGAGAAAGCATGGCACCCTTGGAGCGCCCCGTGGTACCCGAGGTGTAGACGATCGCCGCCAGATCGACGGCCGTACGCGGCTCGATCCGGAAATCCGGCGCCACTGCCTGCGCCGCATCGAGCAGTGATCCGGAGGTGTCAGCACCAAGCGACAGCACCGGCACCGAACCCGCCAGGCGCTCACGCTCATCAAGATCAGCAGGACGGCAGACCACCAGAGCGGGATCTGCGTCACCCAGAAAATAGCGGATTTCCTCCGTGGTATAAGCGGTATTGAGCGGGACGAATACCGCTCCCACACGCAAACAACCCAGATAGAGCGCAACCGCGTGCGCTGATTTGTCAACCTGCACGAGCACGCGATCGCCCGGGCTCACACCGGTATTGCGTAGCACCGCGGCCATCCGCGCACTCCACTCAGTGAGCTTCGCATAGGACCAAGTGACTTGATCCAGAATAAGCGCCGGACGCTCCGGATAGCGCGTGGCTACCGTATCCAGCGCACGTGCGAAACTCTCATCCTTCTTCACGCGCAGGCTCCTCCGCCGTTGTTGGTGGCGTGCGCTCAGCGCGCAGTCGTTCAAGATCCTGTACGTACTGACCGTAAATCGGTCGATCTAAAACGAGATCGCGCGCGCGCGTTGCGTCAGCAAGCGCCGCATCCAGATTGCCCTCGCGCTGGAGAATGAGCGCACGATTGAACAGGGCTGCCCCGAGCACGACCGACGTATCAGCTGCAGGCGGAGAGGTCGGCGCCTGTCCTCCGACCGCCACCGGGATGCTGCTCTCAATGAGCCCAATGGCGCGGTCAAGATCACTGCGCGCCGCGTCATAACGCTGCCCGCGAGTAAATGTGTTCGCACGGTTCACATACAAGCTCGGAATCTCAGGAGCGGTTTCGATCGCTCGATCGTGATCACGGAGCGCCTCATCGAGGTCATTATTGCGCGCAAGAAGAAGTCCTCGATTGGACAGCGTGGCTGCGAAATCTTCGCGCTTCAGGCTTTGGTGATCGATGGCGATGTCACAGTCCTCGGTGTCGGCGAAAGTGCCGCCTCGTGCGGCCGCGAGATAACAGAGATGCGCTGCGGACTCGTTCATCAATACGGATTCCGCCGCGTGCAAGGGCGTTAACACCCCGCCAAGCGCGACCAGCCCAGCGATGACCGCACCCACCACGGGTGCTCGACCGCGCGCAACAACGATGCTGCTCTCGAGAATCGGCAAGCCCACAAATACCTCCTGACCGTTTCTGACAGTGTCTGATGAAACTACACCAACCGCCGTTGGCGAACCACAGCGGTATGACTCGCTCTCTACTTAAAAACGGTACGGGATGGGAACGAGATTGAAACCAGATTCGGCTAGCATGCTCGCTCTCGCGTAAGGACCAACGCCATGACACTGACCACTGCTCCGCTCTTCGAGGAACCTCGGCGCCGACGCATCTTCCTCATGCGTCACGGAGAGGCCGCCTACATTCGCGACAACGGCGAGGTGACCCACGACCCACGCATTGTGGGCCTCACGGTTACTGGGCAAGTGCAGGCGCGCAAGCAAGCGGCCGTGCTCGCCAGTGTATCCTTCGATCGTGCCATCTGTTCCGGTCTGCCACGCACGGTCGAAACGGCAACCATCGTGCTCGGGCACCGGGCAGATCCCGTGCTCGAAATCGTGCCGGAACTGGAGGAGATCCGCGGTGGTGGTCGCGATCATCCAGTGAGCGACATGCGGGCTTGGCTGAGACATGTCGCCAACCCTTGGGCACACGGCGCTGACCCCGAGGCGACATTTCTCGGCGGTGAACGATTCAGTGACTTCGCGGCCCGCATCATCCCCGCGTTCGAGAACATTCTCGCAGACCAGAGTTGGCGCAATGTGCTACTGGTGCTGCACGGCGCCGTTAACCGGGCCATCTTCAACCATGTGATGAGCCTGCCGTGGCAAGCGCGAATGACGATCGAACAGGATAACTGCTGTATCAACATCATCGATGTCGATTCTGCCCAAGACGGCAATGCGGAACGCTTCCTGGTGCGCGCGGTGAATCTGACCGCCTACGATCTGAACAAATCCGGCATTCACTATACGAGCATGGAGGAAAGTGCGCGCCGCATCGCCGACGTGCTCGGCATCAGCGCACCCCCAGGGGCATAGAATCCCTGGGGGGGATGGCAATGCCTGGGCCAGCGCCCAGACATCGCCAAGGGTTCAGCCAAGGCGCTCAATGAGGGTGCCGGTGCCGAGACCGCCGCCACAGCACATGGCAATGAGTCCGTAGCGACCACCACTACGCTCGAGTTCATGCAGCGCGGTCGTGATGAGGCGCGCGCCGGTCGAGCCGGTCGGGTGTCCGAGCGCGATGGCACCCCCATTGGGATTTACCCGCGCCGGATCTGGATTCAGCTCTTTCTGCCAGGCAAGCACCACGGAAGCGAACGCCTCGTTCACTTCAAACACCGAGATGTCGTCGACAGTGAGACCGGTCTGCGCCAGCACTTTGCGTGAGGCTGGAATCGGCCCTTTCAGCATAGTGACCGGGTCAACCCCAACGAGCGTCGTGGCAATGATTTTGGCGCGCGGCTTCAGTCCCAACTCGTCCACCGCCTTTTGACTTGCGAGAATCACCACTGCCGCGCCGTCAGAGACCTGCGAACTTGAACCTGCTGTGTGGATTTCTTGCCCGGGCACCGGCGCAAGCCCCTTGAGCCCGTCAAGCGAGGATTCACGCGGCCCCTCATCGCGCGTCACCAGGCGCGTCTCTCCGGTGGGCTTGCCCTCGGCGTCGAGCACCGGCGCCTCGATCGGCACAATCTCGCGGTCGAAGCGACCTTCAGACCAGGCACGGACAGCGTTCTGCTGGCTCTTAAGACCGAACATGTCGGCATCTGCGCGGGTAATCTGGTATTCCTCCGCGATCATCGCAGCGCCCTGGAACTGACTCGTCGGCTGGTAGTGCGAGAAATAGCTCTCGCTCATCGGACCGCCACCCTTCATGTTCGAGCCAAGCGGTACCCGCGACATCATCTCAACGCCGCAGCACATGACCAGATCTTCCATGCCGGACGCGACCATCGCTGCGCCCAGGGAGGTCGCCTGCTGGCTGGATCCACACTGACTGTCCACCGTGGTGGCTGCTACCTCGAGCGGCAGGCCCTGAGACAGCCAGGCAATGCGCGCCACGTTGAACGACTGCTCGCCCACCTGCGACACGCAGCCGCCGATGACCTGACCGATTTTCGCCGGGTCGACGCCCGCGCGTTCGAGCGCCGCCTTTTGCACCTTGCCGAGAAGATCCGCGGGCATGAGCCCGGCGAGGCCCTTGCCGCGCTTGCCGATGGGGCTGCGCACCGCTTCGATGATGTAAACGTTCTGCATGGTCGTGTGTGTCTCTTGGTCAGAAATTACGTGAGTCGATTGTAACCGGTCACCGCCCCTTGAACACGGGCGGTCGCTTCTCGGCGAAGGCCTGCACGCCCTCGCGAAAATCTTCAGAGCGGAACAAATTCAGGACCGACATGAGCACATGGTGGGAGTGACTCTCAAAGTCCTGTGTTTGGCCATGCCGGAACAGCCGCTTCATTTCAGTGATCGCGAGCGGCGCGTTGGCCGCGATTTTTTCCGCCCACGCCGTCACCGTGGACTCAAACTCGTCCTTAGCCACCACCCGATTCACTAACCCATATTCAAGACTTCGCGCCGCATTCAGCGTATCGCCGAGCATCGATACCTCGCAGGCTTTCGCCCAGCCGATGAGGCGCGGCAGGTACCAGGTACCACCGCTTTCCGGTACCACGCCCATGCGCGCAAAGCCCGGCATCAGCACCGCGTGCTCGGCCATGACGCGCATGTCGCAACCCAGAGCCAGGTCGAGACCATAGCCCGCTGCGGCGCCGTTCAGCGCACAAATCACGGGTTTGTCCATCCGCTGCAGGGTGACCGTGCAAATCTCACGCGTCGAAAAATGCCGTGCGCCACCGGTGAGATTACCGCCAATGCCCTCGCCTCGTGCCGCCTGCTTGAGATCCAGTCCCGCACAGAACGCGCGACCAATGCCGCTCAAGACAACCACGCGCACGGAGACATCGTCATCGGCGGCTTTCAGCACGTCATTGAGCTGGTCAAGCATGCGCGGAGTGATCGAATTCATGGCCTCAGGACGATTGAGCAAAATCCAGCGGACATGACCGCGATCGTCGACCACTACCTCATCCTCGGCGATGTTTGTCTCGTTGCTCATCGATTCACTCCTTGCCCGCCTGATCATTGGTTGTCTTGTCTGTACCCGGGATCGTTTGCGCGGCGAGATCGATGCGATACAGCACACGGTTGGTCTCGCCTGTCGCGTAGAGCACGTCTCCCAAAACCGCCACGTCGTTTAGCACCATCGACGGTGGCTGTGTCGGCGCCGCAGGTGGCGTTCCTGGGGCTATCAGCGCGACCAGTCTCGACTCTCCACCCGTGACATGCACGATGCGCCCGCTTTCGCCTTCTACGACCAGAAGCCCATCGCGATAGGGCGCGAGCCCTTCGGGGGCCTTGAGCTTCTTCATGACTCGCCGCTTGGGCACCGGTACACCATCGCGCGCTATTTCAAACACGCGCCCGCGCCCGCGGTCGGTGACAAACAGAGAACTGCCATCGGTCGCAAGATCGACCGGCGCACGCAGGTCATCGCAGATCACACGCTCCTGGCCATCGCGAATGCCGATGACGCGACCCTTGCCATGCTCGGTAATGACGAGCTCACCACGATAGCGCAGCGCCGCGACCGGCTGCGCCAGACCCTCGTAACGCTCCACGACCTGCCGAGCAGCCGGGTCCCAGATACGCACGCTGTTGTCTGTGAACGCAGTCAGGATGAGGTTGCTGCCGTCGGCTTCTACCGCCAGTACTCCCCCCATCGCGCCCACGCCCAGAATATTGCGCTCGACGAAGGTCGGATCACCGGTAGCGGCGTCAAATCCGCGCAAAGCGTGTAAATCGGCCACGACGACCTGCGCGGGCGCGGTCGCCGTCGCCGGGAGCACGGTCAACCCGCCGGGGTGCGACAGTCCGCCGGGAGCAAGCTCAGCGGCGACGCCATCACTATCGATCCGCACAACGAAGCCATCCGTGAAACTTGAGACGTACAGGCGGTCACGCAGATCAAAAGCAAAATTGTCCAGCCCCGGCGTGAGCTTCGCGACGCTGACCGGACCAGACTCATCCAGCCGGAAAATTTCCCCACGCGCGGTGTCGAGAACATGCAGATTACCCTTGCTGTCAAACTTGACCGCAGCGGGCACCTCGAATCCGCTCGCCTCCACCCTGCGCTCGCCGGTTTGCACGTCCACGCTGACCACCTCGCCCGCAAACCAGCGCGGACCATAGAGGCGCCCATCGGTCGCAAAGTCCATGCCGTTGAGACCGCATCCCGGACCCAGATCGTTTGCGATCAAACGCGGCGGACTGGACCCGGTAGGATCAATCTCGTAGAGGCCGTCGCCAAAAAAGCACTGCGCCACAAACAGACGCCCGTCTGGGGCGAACGTAATCGGATTAACCCCAGGGCCCGGTGCACCCGCTAACACGCGCTTACCTTCCGCATCGAATCCGACCACTTCGCCACTCAGGATCGATGTCCAGAACAGCGATCCCTTCGGACCGAAGGCAAGGTCATCCGGACCATTGATGCCATCCTGAGCCGTCAGGCGTCGACGTACCGCTCCGTCGCGCGGATCCATGACCACGATCTCTGAGCCGATAACGCTTGCGACGTACAGCAGCCCGTCAGGACCGAACGCGAGACCGTTGGCACCGGAGATGGTCGCTCCGGTAACCAGCACCTCGGGTTTGGCGAGGTCCTCGAGTGTCGCCGCCGGAACGCTGGGCATGGGTGGCGGGAGCGCATCACCGTCGCACCCAACTAACAGCGCCGTGCCAAGCAGCAGACCCGCCTGTACGACCCGCACAATAGAACGTTTGACGGTTTCCAAGGCTTTCCCCTCCCCGAGAGCACGGAACTCGCGGGCTGCAACCGACAAGCCCAGAACCCACAGGCCCCACCCAGCAGGCGTGTGCTTGCCCAGCCCTCGAGACTACAGCGCCTTCAGCCACACGTCCAAAGGCTCCCGGTCCGAAATCAGCCCGTTGACCGGGGCGGCAGGATCGCGATAGCCAATCGCCATGCCGCAAAAAAGCATGAGGTCAGCGTCTGCGCCCGTGAATGCCTGAACGCTCTCCGCGCGCATTGCCCAGGCTTCCTGGGCACAGGTGTCGAGACCCGCCTCACGTGCCAGCAGCATGAAGGTCTGCAGGAACATGCCCAGATCCGACCATTGCGGAGGCCCCATCTGCCGATCAACGAAACAGAAGAACGCAGCTGGCGCACCGAAAAAGTCGAAGTTGCGTGCGATCCAGGCCAGCCGTGCGGCTTTGTCCTCGCGCGGAATGCCCAGACGGGCATACATGTCTTCGCCTACCTTGAACCGGCTATCTCGATAGGGCGCCTTGAGCGCGTCAGGGTAAATCGTATAAGCCGGCGCCTCGCGTGCCGAGCGGGTCTTAAGAAACTCGCGGAACCGGGCCATCGATTCTTCATTCAACAGAAATACCCGCCACGGCTGCACGTTGCCGCCGGAGGGGGCGCGCGCGGCTTTGGCCAAGAGCTCAATGAGCAGCGCGTTCGCGACCGGCTCTGGCGAAAATGCGCGGATCGAATGTCGCGAGGCAACGGCGTCAGTTACGTTCATCGGGATATCCTCAATCTCAATCGTCAAGCTCTGGTTGGTCGTCAATCATTCACGCGCTATGCTGCCGCCATGACTGGACTCATTTTTCGGCTTGTTATCACCGCCTTTGGTCTTTGGATCGCCAGCGCAATCGTGCCCGGCGTCAGCGCCACCAGCCCGGGCGCGCTGTTCTGGGCTGCGTTGTGGCTTGGCATCGTGAATGCCATTGTGCGACCCATTCTGATCGTGCTGACGCTGCCGTTCACGCTGGTCACTCTGGGTGGCTTCCTGCTCGTCATCAATGCCGCCATGCTGGGGCTGGTGAGCTGGCTACTGGAAGGCTTCGACGTGAGCGGCTTCTTCTCCGCGCTCGTCGGCAGCATCGTCGTGAGCCTTACATCGTGGATTGCCGCCGCCTTCGTGGGTAGCAACGGGCGCTACGACGTTCTCGTCGTGCGCCGTCGCTGAAGCCACACTCAAGACAAACCGTCTCCCCCATCCACGGCGCAGTATCGGGGCTCGAGATCGAGGATCTTGAGCAGGCGGCCAAAGCCTATGTACTGCCCGATCATCATGCCCAGCTCGAGCACCTCGGGGTCCGTGAACTCGACGCGCAGGCGCTCGAAGAACGCGTCATCGATGGCATGGTGGTCCACCGCCAGTTTTTCCGCGTATTCAAGCGCCATACGTTCCCGCGATGAGAAGGCAGAAGTTTGCTCTGGGTGATCGAGACTCGAAATCTTCGCTTCAGTCAGGCCTTGTTCCATCGCCGATGGAAACCGGGCGTTCAGTCACGTAAAGCAATCGTTCAGCCGAGCGATCTTGAGTCTGACCAGCTCCTTGAGTGGCGCCTCAACCACGCCGCCCTGATGCGCCGGGTAATAAAACGCGAAGTACCGTTCGAACATATCCGCGCGATGGCCCACCGCACGCAGCACGGATGCGTCCCGACCCGCAGCCTCAACTGCCTGGGCCTGGTCGCGAGCGGCTGGGGCAAGCTCATCATCCCCGAGCAGTCGTATGCGACTCATGATCTCTCCTTCATACCTGCGTGAAGCCTAACATAGCCCAAGACGCCGCGAGACCCGCGCCGCAGAAGCGTCAGCGTGGACCCTGTCCGTCGTCCACCTTAATCACCGTGCCGGTCACGAACTCCGAAGACGGTGCCACCAGGTAGAGCAACGTGCTGTCGAGCTGCGCCGGATCCCCCAACCGCTTCCGCGGGAAGTGAGCGGTGATATCACCAACCCGCTGCAACATGCCATCCATCATCTCGGACGCGAAGGCGCCCGGTGCAATGCCATTCACGTTAATGCCGAACCGGGCCCATTCGACGGCCAATGCCTCCGTCATCCGGTTGATACCAGCTTTAGTGATCGAATAGAGCGCCGCCCCCGAGCCACCGTAGTTGAATGCGCCGATGGACGAAATATTCACCATGCGTCCAGGTAGCTTGCGATCGATCAGACGCCGCGCCACCTCGCACGACATGATGTAGGGACCGCGCAGATTGGTATCGAACACGTCATCGATAAGCTCGAGACTCATCTTGTGCGCCCGCTGCGCGTCGGGAATGCCCGCGTTATTCACCAGGATGGTGACGGCACCCAGTGCCGCTTCTGCCTCGGCCACAGCGTTCACAATGCTTGCCGAATCTGTCATGTCGAGGGACACCGGCACCGCAACCCCGCCGTCTGTCTCGATTTCCTTAGCCAGCACTCTTAGCCGTTCGACCCGGCGCCCGGTGACCGCCACCTTGGCCCCGGCCTTCGCGAGCACGCGCGCGAAGCGATAGCCGAGACCGGACGTGCTGCCGGTCACCAACGCGACCTGACCCGTTAGATCGACGCTGAAATTAGGAATCGGAAACTCGCTCATCTCGCCCCCCACGCCTCAACCCTGTATGAGCGCATAGTATGCGCCAACTCATTGAGCCGCTCGAAGAACCCAGCGGTGGCGCCCACCTTCTGAACGAAACCCGGTTCAATTGCACCCGGATCTGCTCATATTTTTCCCTGGGGGCTGCCGTTCATCCGCTCTGACGCCTGCAGCCATGTCTCGTAACGATGACGGCTTCCCATCCGA
>JBMTYG010000094.1:0-12978 GCA_049454295.1 Pseudomonadales bacterium | reverse complement strand
CGGACTGAAAATCCGCGTGTCGGCAGTTCGATTCTGCCCCTGGCCACCAATTCATGAGCACGCTCAGCCGGTAGAGATCTTTCGCGCGACGTAGTAGCCGTAGCCAAAGAACGACTGGTAGCGCTCGTAGAGAGCAATTTCCCTCTGCTCCGCAGACACGATGGCTTGCGCTGCAGCGAGGACAGGCTCATCGGGAGTCCGAGGGCTCACGCTTTCTCGAATGTCAGATTGAGTTCGAGAATGCCCAGCATGATGCCGGGCTGATGCAGGAATGAATTGTTGTCTGCATAGTCGAACGACTTCACGCGGTCGAGAAGCGTGCTCCAGCCGACCATCTGTTCGACGCGTGACAGCGAAGCTCCGGGGCATACGCGGGCGCCTTGCGAGAAGGTCAGATGGCGCGACCCGGCCTTGCGATCCAGGCGCAGTTCGAGCGGGCATTCCCACTCGTCCGGATCGAGATTGGCAGATGCCCAGCGCAGGTGCAGCCACGACCCCTTCGGCACTTTCACACCGTGGAAGACCTCGTCCTGGCTCGTTATTCGGGTGGAAAGCCCCTGGGTAGGTGCGCGCAGGCGCATGCCTTCTTCCGTGAAGGCGCGCAGCTTGGAGCGATCACGCTGGATCTCGCTCCAAACCCCAGGGTTCTCGATGAGCAATTGCATCTGCTCCGCTAGCGCGTACTGGGTGGTTTCGAGTCCGCCGATGACCATCGCATACACGATGCCGTTGATCTCGAGGTCGGTCAGCTTGCGTTTGAGCGGTGAATACTCGACTTCCGTCAGGAACGAGATCATGTCCTCCTTCGGATTGGCGCGTTTTTCTCGGATGAGCGCGGAGGTGTAATCGCGAAACTCCTCGAGCACCTTGAATTGCGAGGCAGATTCTTCCGCGGTCAGCAGATTGTTGTGTCGCGAGCCGTAAACAAACGGCTTCACGCAGCCGTCGCCGTAGTACTTCAGCAGGTGCAGATCTGAGATCGGCCAGCCGAGGATATTCGCCATAACCCGTTGCGGCAGCGCCTGCGCGTACTCGGAGACAAATTCGACCGTGCCGCGATCGATCCACTGATCAACGAGCCAGTTGGCCTCACGCTGGACCATCGCTTCGTTGCGCGATGCGCCCGGACCAACCCAGGGATCGGTGAGCTCCTGACGGTGCGCCCGCCACATTTCCGGGTTCGGGCGTAGGGTCACCATGGACGCGGCGATGGTGGTCACGCCGGGCAGAGCGAAGGGATCGCCGCCCTGTGCGATAAGCTTGCGTAAGGCCAGGCTGCCCACCACGGGAAAACGCTCTTCATCGCGCACCACCATGGCGATGTCTTCGTGCTTGCTCAGCACAAACGCGTCGGTGCCCGGTTCATATCCCTCGCCCGGCAGTCGATGCACCGGCGCTTCAGCGTGAAGAATGTCGTACGCCTCGTACCAATGCTCCTGCGCGCCGGGGGCGAATAGATCGATATCCGCCAAGGCGTGCGGACACCGTGCGGCGCTGAGTTCGTGATTGGCATGCTTGGACATGTCCCCTCCTGGCTGTTTCGTTGCTCATTCCCCCGTGTAGATAATGCCAGAGGGGTATCCGACCTTCACCCAGTCACGCGACCGGTTCGACCAGTTCCACCACGTTGCCCTCGGGGTCCTCGAAGAAAGCGAGCTTCACGCCGATGCTGCCGGATCGGGTTGACGGATCGGAGCGTTCCCGGGCGCCCAGCTCGAGGGCTTTTGCGAGCGTTGCCTCGAGATCACTGCAGTAGAAGGTCAGGTAGGCGAAGCCCGTGCGTTCGCTTGAGAAAGCGGCCGCCGGCACGTGTGCAGGTAATTCGGGTGGGCGAACAAGCTTTATCACTTCGCCGTTTGGGCTGCGCAGCCAGACGTTCACGTAGCCGTTTTCGGCGGTGCGGATAGCCTGACTGAGCGGGGCGGGAATATCTGCGCGGCGTACTTCGCTCATGCTGAGAGCGTCAACGTAAAAGCGAAGCATGCGATCAAGGTCTCGAACTACGAGCCCCACTTCCATGGGTGCGATTTGCTGCATGATGGTTCCTCTCCTGTTGCCCTTCAGATGAGAGTTTGACTTTGCGCTGGCACTGATCCTAGCACCGGCGCATTGACAGCGAACGAGCGATCGGCTGCGGTAACCCCTGGTCTCTGGATCACAGCGTGCCAACAGCAGTTTGTGCTAGTATTCACTCACTCCGAAAAGGGGGCGACATGGCTTCGACGTGGGTAGCGAAGCCTGAGGTGCATGCCGAGAGGGTAGGGACTCTCGTAAAAAAATCTCTGCAACGTAATAGTTGCCAACGACGAAAACTACGCACTAGCGGCCTAAAACCCCGCTTACGCCGACGATTCAGGCCTGCATGATGAAGTCGGCGGCGCATGCTGCAGGATCGCGTGGATGTCTCGCCCGGGGCTGAAGCGCTAAAACCAATCGGGATCGCCGAGACAACCCTGACCGTCGGGTCGCTCGAGGCTAAATCAATAGACGGAAGCTAAGCATGTAGAGCTGAAGGTAGAGTGCTTGCGGACGCGGGTTCGACTCCCGCCGCCTCCACCATGTTTTCTAATTAAAATCAATGAGTTATATAGAGATCGAGGCGCTCCTTAGGGGCCTTCTCGTTTGCCAGAGGTTATTGAATGTGATTTCCTCTTTCGGGCGTGCAGGACCTCCTGCAGGGCTCCAATGAAGACACTGCTGCGTGGCGCAACAGAAGGTCACGACACGGTCTTTTTCGCTCAAGTCGATGTCTGGCTACTGGTTTTCAACCAGTGTTTCGAATTAGAGCCAAGCTTGCGTGCCCTTCGGAGGGCGGTGCCAAAATCCGGCCCGATCACATACGCTGCCGGAACGACTAGGAGAGTGAGTAGCGTCGACGAAGCCAGCCCGCCGATCATCAACGCGCCCATGGCGTTTCGCCACTCCGACCCGTCGGCACCCGAAAGGGCAACTGGCACCATGCCGAACACGGCTGCAAAGGCTGTCATCAGCACCGGCCGCAGCCTTTCTGGCCCGGCCGCTGCCATCGCCTCGGCCGGATTCAACCCAGTAGCTCGCAGTTGATTGGCGCGATCGACCAGCAGAATGCCGTTTTTCATGACGATACCCATCAATGCGACTAACCCAATTTGCGCAAACAGGCTCATCTCCTGCCCCGTAAGGTACAACCCGGCAAATGCGCCTGAGAAGCACAACGGCGCAGAAAGCATGATGACCAGCGGTTGCGTGAAGCTGTCGAATTGACTGGCCAGGACGATGTACAGCGCAATGACCGCGAGCAAGAACGCCATACCAATCGCGCTGCCGGTTTCCCGCATCCGCCTGACCTGACCCTCGAAAACGATCGAGATACCGTCGGGTGGCGGTATCTCCGCCAAAGCACGCTCGACGATGGCCGTCGCATCCCCCAAAGCGGTGCCACTTGCGGCATTGGCGAACACAGATATCTTGCGCGTGCGGTCCTGTCGCTCGATTCGAGCGGGACCGGAACGAAAGTCCAAGTCCACCACGCTGGCCAGGTCCACCAGCATTCCGCGCGCGGTCCGGACCTGCATCTGTTCGATCTGCTCGACGTCAGCTCGATCCGCTTCCCGAAGCCTGACTCTGATGTCGTATCGGGACCCGAGATGTTCATAGGTGCCGGCCTCGACCCCGCCGATCAGCGCACGGCTGGTTGCAGCGATTCCGCGCGCCGACACTCCCAGATCACCAGCGCGATCTCTTCGCACGTCCAGAACGAGCTCTGGCCTGCCCGGCTCAAAGCCGCTGCGGACATCCGATAGCCCCGCCTTCGGACCAAGTGCAGCCACCAAGCGTTCGCTGTACTGGCGAGTTACGTCTAGATCCGCACTCTGCAGCACGAGTTCGATATCGGCGGTGGAGAGACCGCCCCCGGAAACCCAGGGAACTTCCGCAATGTTGATTGTGCGGGCTTCAGGTGCAACCTGATGCGCTGCCTCACGAACGTCATCCATCACTTCGAATTGACCCACATCCCGGGCCTGCTTGGGTGTAAGCGTGCCGTAGATGTCTATCTTGCTGGGCTCGCCGGCGGCGCCCGCGCCCACTGTTACGAACACCGACTGCACGTGGGGCACCGCGCTAAGTGCGCGGTTCAGTTCGTGCGCTCTCGACTTGCTCTCCTCGATGGCGGTGCCGGGCGGAAGTTCCACTTGGCCCTGAAACTCGCTGCGATCTGCCTTCGAGGTAAAGCCACCGGGCACCTGCGCTGCGATTAGCGCACCGAGATACACCGAACCGATGGCGAGAAGGATTACGAGGTACCGCCATCGCATTGCAGCTCGGATCACTGCCGCATAGGCCTTCGCCATCCAATCGTGAAACCGTTCGAGCGTGGAGAGAACATGGCCTGAACTGTCCCGGTCGTGCGCAGTAAGAAATCGCGAGCAAAGCATCGGGCTCAAGGTCAGCGCCACGAGTAGTGACACGGAAACCGAGAAAACGATGGCCAGCCCGTAATCCCGGAAGAACTGCCCCACGACGCCTTCCATGAAGGCGATTGGAACGAAGACCGCCAGAGTGGCAAACGTACCGGCGAGCACGGCAAGACTCACCCGCCGGGTCGCTTCCGAGGCCGCCTGGGCCGCGGGCTTACCCTCGTTCACGTCCTTCTGGATAGCTTCCACCACCACGATGGCATCGTCGACCAAGAGGCCGATCGCAACGGTCAACGCGAGCAGGGTCAGAATATTCAGCGTGATGCCGGCGAGATCGAATACGAAGAAGGTGGCAATTAGTGAAGTCGGAATAGCCGTAGCCACGATGAGTGTGGCGCGCCAGCTGAGTAGAAAGAAGAACGTGATCATGACCACCAGAAGCATGGCGATCTGCAGTTCCTTGGTGACATCTGCAACAGAGGATTCGATGAACCGGCTGATATCACGTGTGGTCGTGATACTGACACCTCGCGGAGCGGATTCGCGCAACTCATCGACCGCTGCCCGGACCCGCCTTGCTACTTCGACAGTGTTCAGACCACTCTGGCGCCGTACCTCGAGCGCGACTCCACGCTGACCGTCGAGGATCGCGTAAGAGCGCTCATCCTCAAGGCCATCCTCCACGAGGGCCACGTCACGCAGGCGGGTCGGCGGCGCATTGTCGTTGAATCGAATGACCAGATCGGCAAGCTCCGTAGTGTCCTCGGCCTCCGCGTCGGTTCGCACACCAAGCTCGATGAGGCTGGACGCGAGTTCCATACGGCCGCCAGGCAGTTCGGCGTGTTCTGCCTCGATGGCACGAACGACGTCGTCTGCGGTCACCGCCATGGCCCGCATGCGCTGCGCATCGAGCCACACACGGATCTCGCGCTCCCGATCCCCGACCAGGTTGATTGAGCCCACCCCCTGAATGCGCTGCAAACGCTCACGAACGACGTCGTCCGCAAAGGCAGAAAGCGAACGGATGTCGGTATCACCAGATACCAGCACGCTCAAAATCGGCGCGGCGTCAGGATCGACTTTCTCGACGACGGAGGGCTCGGTTTCCTGGGGCAGCTCCGAGCGCGCCAGCGCCACCTTGTCTCGAACTTCCTGTGCCTTGAGGTCAGCGTTTTCCTCGAGCTTGAATTCAATCGTGATCTGCGAGAGTCCTTCGCTGCTCGAGGACCGCAGGCGCTCGATTCCCGAAATATTGTTGACGTAGCCCTCCAGAATATCGGTGATCTCGGTTTCCACTGTTTCCGGCGACGCACCCTCGAGCCGAGTGGTCACCGAGACGTAGGGAAACTCGACCTTTGGGAATAAGTCGACACCGAGGTTGGTGAAGCCAAGGAGGCCGAGAACGACCAGAGAGCCGATCATCATCACGGCAAAGACCGGACGGCGTATGGAAACGTCAGCGATCCACATGCGCCAGATTTCCCTGTACCGATGTTTCCGATGCTTGATCGCCAGGGCCAAGGAGCACCAGATCGCCCTCTTTCAGCCCCGCCAGCACTTCCACGTCGTCCGTGTTTAGGTCCCGCACTTGTACATTTCGACGTTCGGTGCTCTGCCCATCCACGAGAACGACGAACTTCTGGCCCTGCGTCTCCCGAATCGTGGGGCGCGGAAGAGTCAGTGCAGTCCGCTTTCCAGTGAGCACCTCCGCACGCACAAACTGACCGGGCTTGATCGCGTAGTCGTCATTGCGCACGGGCAGACGGAACTCTGCCATCCGTGTGGCAGGGTCTACCCTGTCATTGATTATGAAAACCTCTGTTTCACGAGGAGGGCTGTTTTCACCGACGTACAGCAGCGCGCGTTGTCCGAGGCGCAGCCTGGACAGCACCGCCTCCGGCGCCAGCATGATGCCGGCAACGATGTGAGCTTCCGCCAGCTCGACAACGGCCGACTGGCCGCCCATCGAAAATCGGTTGCTCATGTACACGCCTTCGTCGGCGAAACGACCTGTGATAGTTCCGTCGAATGGCGCGTGCACAATCGTATCTCCAAGCTGTTGCTCGGCAGTGGCTAGGGCGGCTTCGGCCGACCTGAGCTGTGCCTGGGCGACCGCGACATCCGTCTCAGTGAGTTCGAACTGTTCCTGGGAGAGAAGGTTGCGGGCGGCGAGGCTCCGAGCGCGTACGAATCGCTTCTGCTTGAGTTCGAGCTCTGCACGAACCACGTCGAGCCTGGCCTGAGCCTCATTGACGGCCTGGCGATAGTCGTTCTGCCGAGTACGGAACAGCGGGTCGCCCCGGCGCGGGCGGTCACCGACACGAACGAAGATCTCGTCGACCACGCCTTCCACCAGCGGGCCGATGCGACTGGTTTGCTTGGCCGCGATGGTCCCGCTGGCCCGGATCACCTCCTCGATTTCCACGCGGCGGACCGCAACGACCTCAACGCTTTGCGGCTGGGTGTCGTCAGCAGGGGGCTCTACGACCTGTGCTTCAGTCGGAACCGAACCTTGCTCCCGGCTCCCGCAGCCTACGACAACGAGGACGCAAGATACCGCGAGCAGCCTTCGCACTTTGACCGACAATTGGTTCATGTTCAGGGTGCAGCCTGAGAGCTGGCACCGAGGTAAGCGCCGCGGCCACTTGCGACGAGCAGCTCTCCATCTTCCTGATAGACGTACACCTCCGCCGTGCTGATGCGGGAGCCGATCTTCAGCGGGCGGCCCCGCGCAAGTAGGACGCCTGGACGCGCTGGCCGGTGGAAATCCACACGCAAATCAGCGGTCGCCGTAACCGCGCCCCCGGCGGCCAAGAGGGTAAACAGCCCTGTCAGATCGACGAGCGCTGCCAAAATTCCGCCATGCGTCGACTCGAGGCGCGGGTTCGAGACCATTTCTTCCCGCCATGCGCAGCAAATTGTGGTCTCATCGGGCCCCGAGCCAAGCAGCTCGAGCCCAAGCCAGCGGTGATAAGGGGAGCTGAGCAGCGCCTGCTCAATGTCTAGCCTGCCGAGTGTCGAATCCGTCACGCGGTTCCCTCGCCCTCAAGGCCCTCGAGAAAATCCCGAACTGCCCCCGTAAACGCGTCGTTCCTGTCTCCGGCAACCATATGACCGGCTCCGGAGATGTCATCGAACCGAGCATGTGGGACCACTTGCAGAAAGGCCTCGGCAGCCTCTGGTGTCACCAGCTCGCTCATTCGCCCGCGGATGAGCTGTACAGGTAGGCGAAGGCGAGCCGCCGCTTCCTCCAAGCGTTCAAAGCGCCGCTCTTCCCGCGTCGTGACGACATTGCGAATGAAGCTGGGATCCCAGTGCCAGCGATAGCGCCCGTCAGGCCCGCGTCGGAGTGAGCGCCGGAGGCCCTCGCTACTTCGCGCTCTTTCTCGGTGCGGCAGATAGGCGGCGACGGCTTCGGCTGCTTGGTCGACCGACGTGAAACCATCCTCTAGGTGTGCATGCATGAATCCGAGAACTTTCATCACGCCTACGGGATCCATCCGAGGAGTGATATCCACCAGCGTCAGACTACGAAAGGAACCCGGCGCCACCTCGCCCTCTGCGATCAGCGCCGCCAGCCCGGAAAGCGAGGCACCAACAATCGCCGGCCTGCTGGGGAGCTGACCCGCTATGGCGATCAGGTCGTCCGCAAACGCATCTATTTGATAAGCCCCATCGGCCGCCCAGTCGCTGTCTCCGTGCCCCCGAAGGTCAATCGCGACAGCCAACCAGCCTGCCTTTGACAGTAGCTCCGCGGTCTGTCTCCAGGCATGCCGAGTCTGGCCGCCTCCGTGTCCCAACAGAACGGGAGGTGCGCTATCGTTGCCCCAACGGCTCCCCCGAATGGTAAGACCTGAGGGAGTGTGGAACTTGGTATCCTGCATGGTACTAGTATCATCACATACGATATGTAGTAATACTATCTGAGCGCACCCACAACAGCAAAGAGGTTTCCAGCAATGAGTCAGGGAAAGCGCAACGCCTATACGGAAGAGGGAGTTCCGTTGTGGCGCAAGGCGGCTACGTGGGACGCACAACAAGACCCGGGTTTTTTGATCGCGGACGTGGCACGGTTGCTACGAGCGGCCTTTGAACGACAGATCTCCGAGACCGGGCTCACCCGCACTCAATGGCAAGCGCTTGTCTACTTGATCCGCCTAGATGGTCTAAGCCAGACAGAGCTCGCACAACAACTGGATATCGGTAAGGCAACGATCGGCGGCGTCGTCGATCGGCTGGCCCGGGCAGGCCTGGTGGAGCGACGCGACGACCCGGTAGATCGGCGCGCCAATCGGGTTTACGTGACGGATGCTGCGAAGCAGTTGGTTCCCCTCATGCGTTCCAAGGCAGCCGAATTGTACGATGAAGTATTCGGCCAACTGCCTCCGAGGCAACGTGAGCACATGCTCACTGCCTTGCAACGTGTGCGTCGGAAGCTGTTAGGCAACTCTGACTGAAGTGGAGTGCGAAGAATTGGGCCTGAATCTAGCCGAAGAGTCAGCCGAAGCGATCTGGGGGTATCTATGGGGGCATTTCTGGCGTTTAGCAGACTAAGCTATTGATTTATAAGGATATGTGATTGTCGCCGCCTCCACCAACCAGACATCCGGAGAGATCCGAGGATGTCCATAAAGCCTGGTAAATCCGGGCTTTTTTGTGCCTTTAGGGTCCGTCAGCGTTCGGGTGGATTCTTTGACAACCGGGGGCAACATCAGGGGCATCTAGTTCCGCAGTGTTCGGGTTGCCCCCATGCCGCTCTCCGTGACCGCAATCAAGAATGCCAAGCCCGGCGACAAACCCAAGCGTCTGTACGACGAGCGTGGTCTCTACCTTGAGCTCGCGCCAGGCGGCGGCAGGTGGTGGCGGTTCAAGTACCGGATCGACGGCAAGGAAAAGCGTCTCTCGCTCGGGGTGTATCCCGACATTGGGCTCGTGGAGGCGCGAGAGGCCCGGGATGCGGCCCGTAAACAATCACACCAAAACCAGCGCCCCCAAAAGAGCGGATGGCACAGGGGCCAACCAACCGTTCCAGAGCCACTCAATCGCTTCGGGCTTAACGTCTGAAGCACGAATCAGTCGTACCTCCGGTTCTGGTTTCCCAGAGGACACTTGGTCTCGGCTCCGCGCCTGCGCGGCCCTTGTTGGGTTGAGTGCTCTCTCCCCCTCGCGGCGATCGTTACGTCCGGTAGGTCCTGGCCGGATGGCGCCGAGTCAATGGTCGGGAATGTCGTGATCTGGAGTGGCGAGGATGACCCAAACGATACCCTGATTCCTCGGCTGATTCTGGCCGGAGCTAATCGGGAGCGCATTTACTTCATTGGTGACATTCGCGACGGGAACGAGCGGCGCTCGTTTGACCCGGCCCGCGACCTCGAACCGCTTAAGCGCAAAATGGAGGATATTGGCGATGTTCGGCTGCTTATTGTCGATCCCATTGTTTCCGCGATCGTAGGGGACAGCAACAAGAACGCGGAGGTACGGCGTGGACTACAGCCGCTGGTTGATCTGGCAGCCCATATGCGCTGCGCTCTGCTGGGCATAACACACTTTTCCAAGGGCACCGGCGGTCGCGATCCCGTGGAGCGCCTTACGGGCAGTCTAGCCTTCGGAGCGTTCGCCCGCGTTGTATTGGTGGCAGCGAAATACCGGACGGAAGGTGACGACGGATTAGGCAAACGACTTTTTTGCCGCGCAAAGTCAAACATCGGACCCGATGAGGGCGGTTTTCACTACACCCTCGACCAGGCCGAGTTGGATACGGATCCAGGTATATTCGCGTCGGCTGTTCATTGGGGCGCGGGGGTGCGCGGGCAAGCGCTAGAACTACTCGCCCGAGCAGACGCGACGGACGAAGGTGGCGAAGGCAGTGCTCTGTCCGATGCCAAGAAATTCCTTTCCGAGACCTTAGGAACGGGGCCGGTCGCGAGCAAAACGATGATGGCAGAAGCGAAATCCCTCGGGCACGCCGAAGCCACAATAAGGCGGGCGAAAAAAGCGCTAAAAGTAGAGTCGTTCAAGATGGGCGAACAATGGTTTTCTCGATTGCTTGGACATGAGGCTGCGAACACGCTAATTGCAACCGCTGCAAACCGCAGAGACATGGAACATGCTCAACAAGCGAAAGATGCTCAACAAAATGATATGAGCGCCTTCGACGAAGGTGAGCATCTTGTTGGCGACACAAGTGGAGATACTCATGGTTAGCCACGGGCTCAACTTGGTCTAGAACAGGGATAGCTGATGGCGAGCAAGCGGAAGAGGCTGATGACCACGGAGGCTGAGAGCTTCCCGAGAAAGTCGATTAGATGCGAGTCTGGGCCGGCTGACGATGAGAAAGGGCTCGCATTTGCGAACCTAATTACCTCGCCAGAGCTTGCCGCGCATCGAATCGTTTCGATGATGCAACCGAAGGTGATTGCGGACGACATAGACGCGCCTGGGATGCTGAAGTCATTCCAGGCGCAGGCGGCGGCGGTGCAGAGCGGTGATCTAGCCTACGTTGAAGCAATGCTTGTAAATCAGGCGTCGGCACTGCAAAGCGTGTTTGTTCGCCTTTCCGAGCGCGCAATCGAACAGACCCAGATGCCAAACTTTGAAGGATTTATGCGGCTGGCATTGCGTGCACAGTCCCAATGCCGGGCAACCCTGGAGACTCTCGCGACGATCAAGAATCCACCGATTGTTTATGCGGGACAAGCGAATGTAACCACGGGGCCGCAGCAGATTAACAACGGGACCGTGGAGATTACCCGCGCGCGGGAAAACCAAAAAGAGCAAACCCAACTATCAAGAGAAACCCATGGGCTACTACCGAACACCCGAGCACAGGGCGATGCAAGCCAAATTGATCAGACGTTGGAAACCTTGGGAAAAATCAACCGGGCCAAAAACCGTTGAGGGCAAGGCGAGATCTGCTAGGCGAGGTTACAAGGGCGGGACGAGGGAATTGTTGCGAGAACTTTCGCAGATGCTTCGAGAGCAGCCCGAGGCATTGGAGCGTATGGTATAGAACACTGGCGCGGGCAGCGCGGGCGGTAGCCTTTCTATCTAGACCTCATCCGCATGATCCTCAAGGACGCCCACAGCCGAGCACCCCCCCGCCTACCGCCTCGGCGCGCCGAGTCACACCACACCCGACCCGATCTGTTCGCGGAAAGCTGAAAATACCCCAGCTACAGACGCGCCTGCGCACTTCATTCTCAAGCTTCCCCTTTCACCCAGTGATCCGTAAGGCAACAACCCCGACCGCCCTACGAAGTAAGACCGCTCTCGATACTCCGTTTGAACGTCACCGACGTCGACCTCCCCTGACCCCTGCGTCCGTACCACGAGCGATCGGGGAAAAGCCACGTTATCCTCCCTATCCTCTGCCATCGATTCTGTGGCACAAGAGATCATCAAGTCTATCGACACAGGGCTGAAAATAACGATGGAAAACTCGATTTTCGCAAAAGATGGCACAGCCCAAGGCGTCGCCAAACAGCGGTTGATTGAGACTTTGGCTGCTGCTGACAAGCGAGTCATCAATGACCCGTACGCCGCGAAATTTGTGTTGGGCGCTGGCCTGATTAAGCTAATGGGTCACCGGTTTTGCGTCTGGTTGGGACAAAGACTTGCGCCTGGCTTTCACGAGCACCTCATTGCGCGCACTCGCTTCATCGATGATCTGATTGAGAAAACGGCCGGGGATGGTGTCGAGCAGTATGTAATTCTAGGAGCCGGTTACGACATGCGAGGCCACCGCCTTCAGTTGCCGCCCTCGCTCAAAATTTTTGAAGTCGACCAGCTCGAAGTTCAGACGAGAAAGCGTGCCAAGCTCAGTGGCGACCCAACCTGTAGAGAAGACGTCATCTATGTCCCTGTAGATTTTTCCGACCAGTCATTAACCGAACAGCTCTTGGCGGCCGGCTTCGAGCAAGATAAATCCAACGTTTTCACGCTCGAAGGCGTCTCGCAATACATCACAAAAGATGCGGTTCGCTCAACTCTTCGAGAACTGTCGTCAATGACGCAAAATGCCCAATCAACCTTTATTTTATCTTATGTCGATAGACTACTGAATGACGACCCGAAAGCGTGCTTCGGGCGAGGTTACCCAAATGCCGAAAAACGGGCAAAAATGATCAGAGATTCTTCAGCGAGTGTCGGTGAGCCTTGGATTTCATTCTACTCAGCAGACGAAATACAGAACCTGCTTTCAGAAGAGGGGTACAGCGTCACGCAAGATATCACTGTAGAGGATCTCAACGCCCTGTACTTCAGCCCCGTGGGTAGAGCCCTGCGTGAAAACGAGTTGTTCAAACTCGAACATTTTGTCGTCGCAACCAAGCACTAAGGCCGTCGCCCTGACCTACTCTGAGATTTCAGATCCACCCCATGCGCCGCGCGATCGTGCCGACGCCTGCATGTTGGGTGCCGAGCTCGCCTACCATAGGAAGTGTTCAGAGTAGCTCTGTGGGGCAACATTTGGGGCAACAGTTCAAATTAATTCCACATAACGTCATAAAATACAGCTACTTATGTGGTTTTATGGATTGACGCCGCCTCCACCATATGAATTCATAACACCCTGAAATTTAGG
>JBMTYG010000093.1:0-13036 GCA_049454295.1 Pseudomonadales bacterium | reverse complement strand
GGTTGAAGCTGCCGCCCAGCATCCATTGTGAGTCACCGTGGCCACGCAGGTCCGGCGCGATGATGTGGTAGTCGTGCCGCAGGGCTTCGGCTACCCAATCCCAATTGCGGCAGTGATCGCGACCGCCGTGGATGAGCAGCAGGAGCGGCGCGCCTGCGTTGCCCCAGTCGACATAGTGCAGGCGCAGTCGTTGGGAGAAGTACACGTGTGAGGTAGGACCGTGCATGGCGGGACCGTTAAGTCGACAGCAAGCGCGAGAGTATAGCGAACCGCTGTCGGGTTCAGGGCGGCCCTCGCAGGGCGCCCCTCGCAGGGCAGCCCTGGCAGGGCGGCTTTTCAGCCGAGGGTACGCCCGATGAGCTCCTTCATGATCTCGTTAGTACCACCGTAGATCTTCTGCACCCGTGCATCCGTGTACATGCGCGAGATTTCGTATTCGTCCATGTAACCCGCACCGCCGTGAAGCTGCAGACACGTGTCGATGATTTCGCACTGCTTTTCCGTGCACCAATACTTGGCCATGGAGGCGGTCGAGGCATCGAGCTTGCCCTCGATGAGCCACAGCACGCACTGGTCGACGAAGGTGCGTGCCAGCAGCGCTTCGGTCTTGCACTCCGCAAGCTTGAAGCGGGTGTTCTGAAAATCGAGCACGCGCTGTCCGAACGCTTTGCGTTCCTTGACATAGTCAAGGGTGACGCTGATCGCGCGCTCCATGGCGATCACCGCGGCTTGAGCAATGTTTAGCCGCTCTGCCGGCAGCTGCTGCATGAGCTGTATGAAGCCCTTGCCTTCTTCTCCCCCGAGTACGTGGGTGACCGGGGTGCGGCAGTCCTCGAAGAATAGCTCGGAGGTGTCCGCGGACTTCATGCCCATCTTTTTCAGATTGCGACCGCGTTTGAAGCCCGGGTTACCGTCCGTTTCGACGATCACGAGTGAGATGCCCCTGCCGCCCTGAGTTGGATCGGTCTTGGCCACCACAATGATCAAATTGGCGTGCTGTCCGTTGGTGATGTAGGTCTTGGCGCCGTTGATGACGTACTCGTCACCGTTGCGAACCGCGGTGGTACGCACTGCCTGGAGATCGGAGCCCGTGTTGGGTTCTGTCATGGCGATAGCGCCCACGAGTTCGCCCGTGGCAAGGCGGGGCAGCCAGCGTCTGCGCTGTTCTTCGGTGCCGTAGTGCAAGATATAAGGTGCGACGATGGTGCTGTGCACCTGATAGCCAAAGCCGGTGATGCCGGCCCGCATCATCTCTTCCATGACCACGGTTTCGTGCCGATAGTCGCCGCCAGCGCCACCGTATTCCGTGGGAATCGCGGCACAGAGCAGTCCCGCCGCACCCGCCTGGTTCCAGGCGTCGCGATCCACCTTGCCCTCCGCGAGCCAGCGCTCGTTGTGAGGCTTGAACTCCTGATTGAAGAAGCGCGCGGCGGCGTCCTGCAGGATACGCAGCTCGTCGTTCAGCCACGGCGATGAGTAGTGGGGGTACAGCATGAACACCTCGTTACGACGTCATTAACAACGACGCGGATTCTAGTGTCGCGGTAGCGGGAAGTCGCGGCGCCACCCGGGTCGCTCAGGGCAGGCCGGCGTGAGGATAGGGCGCGGTGCAGATCTCGATGCGACCGCTGCGCGTGGCGCGACATCGTGCGGGGTCGGAATCACCCGCAGTGAGGATATAGAGCGTGCGTCCATCGTCACCGCCCAGCATGCAGGCATAGGCGCCTTGGTCGAGGGCTACTCGATGGGTGACCTGCCCGCCTTCAACCTGACGCAGGCACTCGCCGGTGCTGGGTGACGCCGACCAGATACCGCCGGCACTGTCCAGACAGATGCCGTCGGGAAGCGCTCCACCCGGGAGCTCTGCCCAAATACGTCGATTAACCAATGTTCCGTCGGCTTGGAGATCGAACGCCGTCAGTCGACGGGCCATAGATTCGCCGATGATCAGGGTCGCTCCATCGGGGGTGATCACCGTGCCATTGGGGAAGAGTAAATCGGTTGCGGCGACACGCGGGCTGCCATCGGACTCGACAACGATGAGCTCCGTTGGAACCGGGCGTGCGCCCCCATGCAGATCGAATCCGAAGTTGCCGACCCAGGCGCGTCCGAGCGCGTCCACGACCATGTCGTTGCAGTGGAATCGGGCGAGCGCGCCCAAATCGGCGTGCGTTCTGAGCTCACGACCGTCATACCGCAGAACCTTCCGATCGAGCATCGAGACGATCAGCAGATCACCGGCGGTCCCGGCGCCATCCGGCCCAGGCAACCATCCAAGACCGGATGGTTGCGCGGGCACGGTCACCACCGTCGTTGACTGACCATCGGCGGTTACACGCAAGACCTCGTGCGCATGCATGTCAGAGAGCCAGAGCGCACCTTGGTGCCAGCGTGGCCCCTCACCAAAGCAAAGTCCCTCGAGCAACCGCTCTGTCTGCAGGGTCATTGAATCTGTCCTCTCGGTCGTGTCAGACGCCCAAATCCGAGCGCGTGGCATGATCATAACGCTAACGCTGGTTCGAGCGTCCTGCTTCTCGGGGCTGATGTACCTGAGTTGTCAGGCGAGGTTGTCGGGCGAGGTCTATTCGTCGGCGACTCGCGCAAATTCCGAGGGTGTTGCCAGGACCGGGTTTAGGTATGCTCAAACGAGGCTTGCACCATGTTGATGCAGCCGCACACGGAATTGCGAGGAGAGAGACATGTTGAAGCGTTCACTGGGTGTCGTGGGTCTCTGCGTGCTCCTGGCCGCCTGCGGGCAAGGAGCAGATCAGAGTGGTGCAGAAACTGCCGCACCGGCACCGGCTGAAGCGGCGCCCGCCCCTGCGGAGGCTGCGCCTGCGGCGCGGGCGGAAGCTGCGCCTGCCGACGCTGCGCCCGCCGATGTTGCTGAGGAGCCTGCCGCTGCCGAAGAAGCGGCGCCGGCTGAAGCCGCCGCTGAGGCAGCGCCGGAGGTCACGCCCGCCGAGTAAGTCTCGCCCCTGGCCGTCGCAGCGCCGGCGGCCAGGGTTTCTCCAACCGCTGCTCGATCTCCCGGGGACCGCGCCCGCCAGGGAGCCCCGTCCTCACGATCTACCTCTGCCGCCAGCAACTTGAGCTCGGCCACATCCCGGCGACTAAGAATCTCCGAGGCCTCCGCCGTGTGAATGTGGTGATCACCGGCGACCTTCAGCAGGTGCCGGATGTACTGTTTCAGCAGGGCGCGATAGCCCATGGCGGCGGCTGTCCTCGCAACGAATAACAGGACGGTATTCGTCCTTGATGACGAAATCGTGACAAGCGGCCCAAGCAAATCCGGATAGCGTTTTGTCACCTGATGCCGATTTCGTTGCTCAGCCAAGAGATCGCGCTGTCACGCAAACGTCATCAAATCGTCACTCAACCGACATCCCCGGTCTTTAGCGTGCGTCCCGATCAGGCAGGGCATTGGCCCAAC
Organism: Pseudomonadales bacterium; assembly: GCA_049454295.1. GTDB lineage: Bacteria > Pseudomonadota > Gammaproteobacteria > Pseudomonadales > Azotimanducaceae > UBA7803. Next base: position 9,603 of record JBMTYG010000093.1, on the reverse strand, counting down.
GCTCATTCATCCCGACCGAGGACCTCCGAACATGCAACCCGTATTCCTTCCCAACGGATCTCGCTTTGCGCCCCGGCTGCTGGCGTTCTCGATTGCCGCAGTAGTCGCCGCCGGATGCAGCGGGGGTGGTGGCGACGTCAATCTGAACGCGAGTCAGAGCACGACCATCAACGACAACTCGACGACCAACAGTGGCGGCGGTGGATCGACCAACCCATGCGCCAATTACCTTGATCCAGACACGAATACGCGCGTGCAAGGTACCTTCGACGGTACCAACTGCGTCTACGGGCCAGAGTTCGTAGGCGAAGACAATCCGCTGACGGTGAGCCTGACTATTCCCTTTATCACCGGCGTCCACGTGTTCGAGGACACGTTGCAGGTGGGAAGTTTCGTGGATGGCACGAACCCAAATGAAACGGTGCCGCAGGACGGCGCCGGTCCCACGCTCACCATCCGTGCGGGTAACAAGCTCGCGTGGACCAATCCGGACGACTATCTCCTCATCAATCGCGGGTCACGCATCATCGCCGAAGGGACCTCGGTTGCGCCGATCACCCTGACCGGCTTTAACGACGCGATCCTTGGCAACGCGGGCAAGGAGGACACCCAGCTGTGGGGCGGGGTGGTCATTAACGGCAACGGCATCACTAACAAGTGCAGCGACGCCCAGCGCGCTGGCAATACCTGCCACGTCAAGTCCGAGGGCAAGGACTCGTTCTACGGCGGCAACAACAACGAAGAAAGCTCCGGCTCGCTCAAGTACGTGGTGATCAAGCACCCCGGCTTCGAAGTGGCGCCGGGCGATGAGCTCAATGGCCTCACGCTGAACGCGGTTGGAAGCGGCACGACGATCGAAAACATCCAGGTTTACAGCACCTACGATGACGGCGTTGAGTTCTTCGGTGGCGCTGTGACGGTGAAGAACCTGGTGGCGCTCTACGTGCAGGATGACTCCATTGACTGGGCGGACGGCTGGGTAGGTTCGGTCGAGAACGCGCTGATTATTCAGTCCACCACCGACGGCGACCGCTGCATCGAGGCAGATAACCAGGAGGCCAATTTCGATGCGGCCCCGATCTCTGCCCCCACCATTCGCAACATGACCTGTATCCCAGGCGGTGCAAAAGTGCCGGTTGCGACCCATGGGGACTCCATGGGCGCCGAGTTCCGTCGCGGCACGCAGTTCAAGCTCGAGGACAGCATTTTCTACACGGGTTACGCCCAGTCGCTTAACCCGGCGCAGAACCCGGGGCGCTGCCTGCGTATCACCGATGCCCCAACGGGCGAACGAGCGCGTAGCGGCGCTTCGTGGGTAAAGAGCACGGTGCTCGCGTGTAATACGCCCACCTCTAACGGCACGGCGTGGCCCGCAGCGCCGGCTGATTCGGTTGCCGACTATCTCAATAACAAGAACGGCGCTTATCCCGCCAACACGAACAATGTGCTGGTCACCCTGACGGCAGGTCAGCCCGTAGATCCCGACCTGGTCCTGCTTAACCGTTTCTACACGGCGACAGCGTTCACAGCCCTCGATGGCTCTGCACTCACGGTAACGCCAGCCACGACGGGCAGCTTTATCGGGGCCGTGCGTGCCAACGATGACTGGACCGCGGGTTGGACCTTCGGTCTCGACCAGGACGATCTGTGGTTCTGAAGACTCCTGCGGACACGGAAGGCATCATGCATATTTTTCAACGCAGCCTGCGCCATGCGTGGGCCTTCCGCGGCGGTCTGCTGCTGGCCTGTGCCGGCAGCGTGAACGCCGCTGAGGGAGACCCCGCATCGGCATCAGCGCCTGAGGCGGTGGCATCCGCCGGACCGATCGAGGAAGTGGTCGTACTTGGTCGCTACCGTTCCGCTGCGACCGATGTCGTTGCCGAGCGGATCGATTCCGAGGTCGCGATTGACCTGCTCGACGCGGAGAGCATCAGCCGAGTGGGCGACAGTAACGTCGCTGCCGCTCTCCGGCGCGCCCCGGGCGTGACCGTGCGTGACGACAAATTCGTCTATGTGCGCGGTCTGGGGGAGCGCTACTCGAGCACGCAGCTCAACGGCGCTGCCGTGCCATCCCCGGATCTGACGCGGGATGTGCTGCCGCTCGATATTTTTCCCGCGGAAATCATTGACTCGCTCGCGGTGACCAAGGGGTATTCGCCGAACCTGCCAGCTGATTTCGGGGGTGGCAATGTGGATATCCGCACGAAACGCGTACCGGAAGACGCGGTCTTCAGCGTCAAACTCAACACCGGATGGAATTCTGAAAGCAGCCAGGACGGGTGGACTTACAACGGCGGCAGCGAAGACAGTTGGGGTGAGGACGACGGCACACGCGCTTTATCCCAGACGCTGCGCGAAGGGCTCGACGAGTATCTCGGCAACCTGAATCCCAACAACATTCTGGCTGCGCTCAATCGCGCGGGCACGCTGCCGCTGCCCACGCTCGCGCAGGCGGACGCCATCAATCGCGAACTAGCGCTCGCCCTGAACCGGAACACGGACCTTCGGCAGACCGAGATCGATCCCGATCTCGAGGGCGAAGTCACCGGTGGTTACCGGTGGTTCCTCACGGATGATTTGGAGATAGGTTTTCTCGCGCTCGGCGCCTACGAAACCGAAACACGTAATCGTGATCGGATTAATCGCCGCGTAAACAGCCCCGAGCTGAACTACTCCGAAACGGAGCGCACGGTGGACACGGTGAATTGGACGGGTGCCTTCAATCTGGGCGTTCGCTACACCGACGACCATGAAATTGGCACCTTCAGCATGGCGCTGCGTAATACAGAGGACGAAACGTCGAATATTCGCACGTGCCTCGACGGGCAGTTCAACGATTGCAATGACGAGCTTGCGCCGGCTCAAGGACGCTTTTACAGCGTTCGTTTCGAGCAACGCGACCTTCGGGTCAACCAGATCACCGGTGAGCATCGCCTGGGCGACGCTACGCTTGAGCGCTTGCCCGACTGGCTGGGGTTCTTGAACGCGGTGCGTGACACAGAGTTCACGTGGTATTACTCGGATGCAGAAGCAGAAAGCGATATTCCGAACGAGAGCCGCTTCGGTCTTGTTGAGATTCTCGACCCGACTTCTGGGGAGGTGACAAGTCGGCAGGTGCGCGCCACCGCATCTGCCGGAGAATATCGCTTCTCGGAGCTGTATGACGACGTCGAGAGCTACGGCAGCGCCGTCTCCGTACCTTTCTTCTGGGATCGCGTCGAGCTGACGCTGAGTGGCGGCTATGACTACGTGCGTAAGGGTCGCTCCTATGAGCAGTACGCATTCGGTTTAGGCAGCACCGCGGCGGGTTTCAATGCGGTGGCTGAAGGCACGCCATCGACGGTGTTCACCGACGGAAATGTGCGTGATCTGGCGACTGGCATCCGCGTCACTGCGGGGTTGGGTGGAACAGGGCTTGAGAGCTATCTCGCGGGTCAGATCACCGAGGCCCAGTACTACGAGTTCGATCTGCTCGTGGATGGGACGTGGCGCCTTTCTGGTGGCGCTCGGCATGAGTCGTTTGAGCAGCTATCCGTCCCGATTGATCTGCTTGCCTACACCACGCCGCGTGTTCCGGTTCCGCCTGCCGAGTTGGAGCAATCGGCGATCAATGAAGATGAGTGGTACCCGGCGTTGGCGGCGACCTGGATTCGGCCAGGCTTCTGGGCTGATGAGTTTCAGCTGCGCGCAGGTTGGAGTCGAACCGTCGCGCGCCCTGATATTCGCGAAATTTCCCGTTCTACTTACATCGACCCGCTGACGGAAGCGCAGGTACGGGGTAATCCGTTCCTGATCTCATCCGAACTTGAGAACTATGATCTGCGCGCGGAGTGGTACTGGGATAGTGGTGACAATTTCACCGTATCGTTGTTCCTCAAGGACATTTCCGATCCCATCGAGACAGTTCAGGGCGGTGCGACCGAAGAGAATATTCTTTTCAACTTCGTTAACGCCGAAGCGGCTGAGGTCTATGGCGTCGAGATCGAAGGGCTAAAGTCGCTCGATTTCCTGAGCGCAATGGCGGGCACCTGGGTCGAAGGTTTCTTTCTATCGGGCAACGTGACGCTCTCCGATTCCGAGATCGATATCTCGCCGGGGCCGGGTGTGGGCAATGTCACCAACGCCTCGCGCAGGCTGACTCAGCACTCAGAGTGGGTAGCGAACGTGATGCTGGGTTATGACTCCCCCGGTGGGCAGCATGGCGCTACGTTGGCCTACAACGTGTTCGGTGAGCGGATTTTGTTCGCCGGTGTGAATGGCATCGATGATGCTTTCGAACAGCCCTTCCACTCCCTCGACCTCACTTGGAGCTGGTTCACCACGGATCAGCTCACGTTCAAGTTTCGCGTGCGCAACCTGCTGCAGGATGAGCAGGAGGTTGAGCAGCAGGGAGTCACTATCCTCGAGCAGAAGGTCGGTATGACCTGGCTTTTGGATGTGAGCTGGGCGCTCTGACCCATCAGACAATCCCCTTCACGCCAGAGTCGACTAAAAGTCGACTCTGGACTCTCCTTAAACACCCGCCAGTGCTGCGTCGATGCGAGCCGGCGGGCGCGCCCAGGCCCGCTGGTGCGCCCCGCCGCAAAGGGGTTACCATCCGGCGCGTATTTGATCCAAACAGCAGACTTCACTCGGGGGACTTCATGAAAGACGTCGTCATCGTCGACAGTGTTCGAACTGGACTTGCGAAAGCGTTTCGCGGCAGCTTTAACCTCACCCGGTCGGATGACATGCTCGCGCACTGCATCGACTCGCTCCTGGACCGCAATGCGGCCCTCTCGCCTGACGAGGTGGAAGATGTCTATGTCGGCGCCGCGAGCCATGCGGGTGAGCAGGACGGTAACCTGGCGCGCCTCGCGGTGGTGCTTTCACGATTGCCGATTACCACGGGCGGTGTGACCATCAACCGCTTCTGCTCCTCGGGTCTGCAGTCCATTGCTATGGCGGCAAACCAGATTGCGACGGGTCAGACCCAGGTAGCGATCGCCGGCGGGGTCGACTCTATTTCCATGCGCACGCGACAGGAGCCGGGCAAGGCCAAGCAGAACAAGCGTCTGGTGGAAGAAAAGCCGGACATTTTCATGGCCATGGGCAATACCGCGGAAGTGGTCGCTCGTCGTTACCAGGTGACGCGAGAGGCGCAGGACGAATACGCTCTTCAGAGCCAGCAGCGCTACGCGCGGGCCGTTCAAGCAGGGAAGATCGCTGAAGAGATCGTTCCGATGAAGACCACGATGCTCAAGGTCGACAAGGCAACGGGTGCCGAAACGCACGCCGAAGTCATCGTCGATCGTGACGAGTGCAACCGCCCGGACACGACGCTGGAAGGGCTTGCCAAGCTGCCACCGGCGTTCGAGGAAGACGGCTCGGTCACTGCCGGTAATGCATCTCAGTTGTCGGATGGCGCTTCCATGACGCTGCTGATGTCCGCCGAGCGCGCGGCGCAACTGGGTCTTAAGCCGATTGGGCTTTACCGCGGCTTCGCCGTGGCTGGCTGCGAACCGGACGAAATGGGTATTGGGCCGGTGTTCGCGATTCCCAGGCTACTGCGCAATGCGGGTCTCAGCATCGACGACATCGATCTTTGGGAGCTGAACGAAGCTTTCGCCTCACAGTGTCTTTACTGCCGCGATGCGCTCGGGATCGACAATGAAAAGTACAACGTGCTCGGCGGCAGTATCAGCATCGGCCATCCATTCGGGATGACCGGATCGCGAATGACCGGGCTGGTGCTGCGCGAGCTCAAGCGCCAAAATAAAAAGTATGGCGTCGTGACCATGTGCATCGGCGGTGGACAGGGCGCAGCGGGGCTTTTCGAGTCCATCTGACACCGAGTGGGCGCGGGCTACGGTTCGCGCCCGACTTTGCCGCCGGTAACATCGTGAAACTGGCGGGAAATGCATTGGAAACTGTCAGAGTGCAGAATGGGCTCAGACAGCGATTCGGCAGACGGATGCGGCAGAGAGTTGTGGTAGCAGCCATCAGAACTGTAAGCGCAGTGCTGGCACTTGGCGTCGCCATGGTGGTGCATGCGGCCGCGCCGGAAACTTCTGTGCCGTCCTATGCAGCGTATTCCAATGAGGCGTTGACCGAGCTGACGGCTCGTTGGGATACGCTCAATGTCCACGAACGCCGGGCTCTGTTAACCGAGGTGCGTCAGCGGATGGCGCGGAGCGGCACGGCGTCAGCGCCCACGATCCAGATCCGTACAGAGCGCCGATATGGCCGAATCATCCGTCGGGCCGACGGTCGACTCATTCGCATCGAGACCCAGCTGGTGCAAGTCCGCCCGGCGCAGAGTATGTCCGTGGTGGTCGATCGCAGCGCAGAGTCCGGTCCCGGTTTTGGAACGGGGTTCGAGCATCGATCCGGCGCTCCCGCGCAATACCCCTCAGCACCAGTGATGCCTGCTTCCTCGACGTCGGCAGACGCGGCGATCGAGTCCGCCTCCTCGCTTGAGCCAACCCCCGCCAGCGCGCCGCGTTGAGGGGGTGAAACGGTGACCGAGGGAGATGGTGCCCGTTTGCTCATCGTCGATGACGATCCAGAGATCCGCGAGCTCTCGAGCCAGTATCTGACCCAGCAGGGATTCATCGTGCACTGCGTCGAGGATGGCGAAGCGATGCGCGCCTGGCTGGCGGATCATCCGGTCGATCTCATCATCCTCGACCTCATGCTGCCCGGTGAGCACGGCTTATCGATCGCGCGGCGTCTAAAGACTGAGGGCGATACCCCCATCATCATTGTCTCGGCTCAGGGTGATGACGTAGACCGCATTGTCGGGCTCGAGATCGGCGCGGACGACTACGTGTCGAAACCGTTCAACCCGCGCGAGCTGTTGGCGCGTGTGCGCGCGGTACTCCGGCGCGTCCAGCGCCCGGTGGTATCCAGTTCCCGTGAGCCCGATATTCGCTTCGGACCGTTCGTTTTAAGTCCAACGTCGCACCAGCTCACACGCGATGGCGAACTCGTTGCGCTGACCTCCGGGGAGTTTGACCTGCTGGCGGTGCTCGCTGCGCATCCCAATAAAGTGCTGCACCGGGACCGTATTCTCGATCTTCTGACCGGTGCCGAGCGCTCACCTTTCGACCGCAGCATCGACGTGCGTGTGACGCGCCTGCGCGGCAAGATCGAGCACGATCCATCCCGCCCTGCTTATATCCGCACGATCTGGGGCAAGGGCTACATGTTCTGCCCGGACGGCAATGTCTGAACGGGAACATCGGGCGGCCGCTCCGGGTCGCTCGCTCTCGCTCCTCGCGCGTACCAATCTCATCCTGGCCGTCAGCGCGCTCGCGATCGCGAGCATCGCGGTCGCTGCGCTCAACCAGTTCGTGATCCGACCGATTGCGGAGCAGTCCGCAGATGACGAGGCGGCGCTACTTGTGTTGTCTGCGCAGACCTGGGTCGAGTTACCCCCTGAGGCGCGTCCGTACTTCGAGCTGGAACTCGCCCAGAGCCATGACCTCATCATCTCGTCGGAGACACAGTCGCTTACCCGTGCTGACCTGAATCGACCCTGGCTTGCGCTTTTGCAGGCGCGGCTTTCCGAGCGCCTGGCCATGCCGATATCGCTGCTTGAGGATGATGTGCTGATCTGGGCTCAGGTGCCCATGGGTGGTTTTGAGCTGCAGATCGGGTTCTCGCCAGCACGGCGAGACATCCAGCCGCTCAATGTTGGTATCGTCATCGTGGTCCTTGGTGCGCTGATTGTCTTCCTGGCATCGCTTGGCATCGTGCAGCGCATCACCCGGCCACTCGTCATGGCCGCAGAGCGAGTCGAGGAATTCCGTGGCGGAGAGAACTTCGAGCAACTGCCGGAACAGGGGCCGCGGGAGCTGGTCCTGCTTGCGCGCAGCTTCAATACGATGGCCCGTGAGATCTCGGCGTTGCTGTCAAACCGCACGACGCTGCTTGCCGGCATTTCCCATGATCTGCGTACGCCGCTAACGCGTATGCGGCTTGCGCTTGCGCTATTGCCGGAGGATGTGGACCGGAATCTAGTGGCTCGTTTCGAACGCAATCTCGAAGCGATGGACGGACTCATCGGTGACGCGCTGCGGTTTGCGCGCGGCACTCAGGAAACCCCGCAAACGCTCGAGTTGCTGCCTTTTGTCCGTGAGGTGCTGGGTGGGTTTGAACAAACCATCCCACTCACCGCGGTGAATGCGGAGGGTCTTTGTCTTGCGCTTGCGCCGGGCGCATTGCAGCGAGTTCTCATGAACGTCATTGGCAACGCCCTGCAGCATGCCGAGGGCGTGCGAGTTCATGTCGACGGGCGTCGTATTGAGGTCAGCGATGCAGGACCCGGCATTCCCATCGAGGCTCGGGAGGCCGTGTTCGAGCCCTTTTATCGCCTCGACCGATCTCGCAATGTGCACACTGGGGGGAGCGGGCTCGGGCTCGCAATCGTGCGACAGCTCTGTCAGGCCCAGGGGTGGCGCATCGCAATCGAAGAATCGAGCGAGGGTGGTGCCAAGTTCGTGCTTGATCTCTGACAAGCGAGCGGTACCTGGGAAACACACTGTCACAAAATCTCCCGCTTGCGAAATTCGAGGGCAACAGGTTTTTGGCAAAGTGACCAGTGAAGCGTTCGCGAGAACGTTTCGCATGAGGCTATCTCTATCCCCTTAGAGCCTGTTGCAGCGGGCTCGTTAGACCGTCGGAAACCGTTTGGGGTCCGGCGGTTTTTTTTCGCTCTTCTGTGCGGTCGCCTCTGTGCTACCGGCTCGGCGAAGGGGGCTCTGCTATCATCCCCGGCTTTGCACCGGGGACGCGCTGTGTACGAAAACATCCTCTACGAGATCGACGGGCCAATGGCGCTCATCACCATTAACCGCCCGGATAAGTTCAATGCCATTTCGCTCGCGACGCTGGCTGAACTGCAGGATGCTGCTCGGCTCGCGGCGCTCGATGACGACGTGCGTGTTATCACCATCACGGGCGCAGGAGATCGCGCGTTCGCCTCAGGCTCGGATCTCTCAGAGGTTCTGCATCGCGATTTTCGCAAGGCGTTAGAGCCCATCGTTCAGGGGCTTGCTGATCAGCTTGAGCGCACACCGAAGCCCACCATCGCCGCGATCAACGGGGTGTGCATGGGGGGCGGGCTCGAGGTAGCGCTTGGCTGTGACCTGCGCATCGCCGTTCCCCATGCCCGCTTTGCGACGCCCGAGGGCAAACTCGGCATCATCCCGGGCGGCGGTGCGACGGCGCGGCTGCCGCGTATTGTGGGGAGGGGCTGGGGCATGGAGATGCTGCTCATGGGCGAGCCGCTCGACGCGGAGCGCGCGCTCGCGATCGGTCTTGTCACGCGCGTTGTTCCGCAGGAACAGCTGATTGCGGAAGCTCGGCGCATGGCCGACCACCTAGCGAGCTTCGCACCTTTCGTACCGCGCACAATGAAAGCGATGGTCCATTTTGGTATGGAGGCAAGTCTCGCAGGCGCGCTCATGTTCGAAAAGTACGCTCAGGGCGCATTGGTTCAGACCGATGACAAGATCGAGGGCATCAGCGCGTTCCTGGAGAAGCGTAAGCCCGACTTCAAGGGGCGTTGAAGCGATCTCCGCTCAAGCGGTTAGTGGCGTGAGTTTTGCATCGGGTTTC
>JBMTYG010000092.1:0-13093 GCA_049454295.1 Pseudomonadales bacterium | reverse complement strand
CCCCCCCCCCCCCCCCCCCCCCCCCCCCCCCCCCCCCCCCCCCCCCCCCCACGACCTGGTCGAGTCGCTCTGGCGAAAGCCGCACTTCTGCCAGGACTTCCATCGTATCTGCCGTGCCTGCCGGCGAAGTGATCGCCCGGCTCGATGTCTTCGGGATCAAGACGCCATGCGCGGCAACAATCGGCACGACGAGCATCGAGGTTCGGTTCCCCGGTATGCCGCCGATACAATGCTTGTCGGCGACGAGTCTTTCATGCCACTCGAGACGCTGACCCTGCGCGACCATTGCTCGAGTCAGGTTCATGACCTCATCACGATCAAGCCCGTTCTGACCCGAAGCGACCAAAAACGCGGCAATTTCCATCTTCGCGTAGCGCCGGTCAGCAATATCGCGCGCAATGGCCATGAACTCTTCTGCGCTCAACCGCTCACCGGCAATCTTGCGACGCACCGCGGACATCGAAATGGGCGGCTGCGCATGACAGACGCAGACAGAGGTACCGGCTTCGAGACCGAGGTCGAGGAATGCCTCGGACGACAGCCCAAGCTCTCCAGGCGCGACCAGGCTCGCATCGTCGACCACGTTAACCACCGCGAGCATACGACGGGTTTGCCATCGCACTTCGACCTTGGACAGCGCTTGGAATCCCTCAGCGCGGTAAACCGGGCACTGCCGGTGCAGGTAGGCCACGTTTTCGCGATAGGTGTCGATGGCGACTCTGCGCAGACGCAGGGTCGCCTGTCCCGTTTCTTGAGCCGCCGCGTCAGCGTTGGAGGCGTCGTTCAACGCGGGCTCCGACACACTCTATTGATCCCACGCGGGGTCAGCGATTTTTGCCGGGGATGAGCTTCAGCACCTGGGTTGCCGCATCCGGAATGTTTGATCCTGGGCCGAAGATCGCGTGCACACCAGCCTCGTAGAGCGCCTGGTAGTCCTGCGCAGGAATGACACCGCCGCAGACAACCACCACGTCTTCAAGACCGGTCGCACGCAGATGCTCGATCAGTTCAGGCACCAGAGACTTGTGTCCACCAGCCAGAGTCGAGATACCGACGACATGCACGCCCTCAGCCTTTGCCTGAGCGGCGGCCTCTGCCGGTGTCTGGAACAGCGGACCCATGCTGACCTTGAAGCCAAAATCGTTGAAGGCGTTCGAAATCACTTTGGCGCCGCGATCATGTCCATCCTGACCCATCTTGACCACAAGAATGCTCGGCGCCTCGCCCTCTACATCGGTGAACAGTTTGACTTCATCCTGCACCCGGGAAAATGCGGGATCACCGCTGTAGCTACCGGCATAGACCCCGGGGGTCATGCGCGCAACAGCCTCATGACGTCCGTAGACCTTCTCGAGCGCTAGCGAGATTTCCCCGACCGTCGCACGCAGACGGGTCGCCTTGATCGCGAGGTCGAGCAGATTGCCGGTTCCGTTCTCGGCCGCTTGCGTCAGATCAGCGAGCGCAGCCTCGACCGCGACGCTGTCGCGCGTGCGGCGAACCTCGGTGAGCCTGCGTACCTGAGCATCGCGCACCTTGGTGTTGTCCACCGCAAGCACGTCCACTTCCGACGTGTCTTTCTCCAGCCGGTATTTATTGACGCCCACGATCACGTCTTCACCACGCTCGATGCGGGCCTGCCGCTGGGCCGCTGCCTCTTCAATCCGCTGCTTGGGCATACCGGAAATCACCGCCTTGGTCATGCCACCCAGTGCTTCCACCTCGGCAATGAGTGCCCGCGCATGCGTGACGATGGCATGCGTGAGGCTTTCGACGTAGTAGCTGCCGCCGAGCGGATCCACGGTGCGCGTGATCTGACTTTCCTCCGCGAGAATGATCTGCGTGTTGCGCGCGATCCGGGCTGAGAATGGCGTCGGCAATGCAATCGCTTCATCCAGCGCATTGGTGTGCAGGCTTTGCGTACCGCCCAGCACAGCCGCCATCGCTTCGATTGTGGTGCGGACCACGTTGTTGTAGGGATCCTGTTCCTGCAGTGACACCCCGGACGTCTGACAATGCGTTCTCAGCATGAGCGAATTGGGATTCTTCGGATTGAACTGCAACATCAGGTCGTGCCACAGAATGCGCGCCGCACGCAGCTTCGCGATCTCCATAAAGAAATTCATGCCGATGCAGAAGAAGAACGAAAGCCGCCCGGCGAATTTGTCGATCTCCTGGCCTTTGGCCAACGCGGCACGCACGTACTCGATACCGTCTGCCAGGGTAAAGGCGACTTCCTGCACCGCGTTCGCGCCCGCTTCCTGCATGTGATAGCCGGAGATGGAGATCGAGTTGAACCGCGGCATGTGTTCTGCGGTGTAGCCGATGATATCGGCAACGATGCGCATGCTCGGCTCGGGCGGATAGATGTAGGTGTTGCGCACCATGAACTCTTTCAGGATGTCATTCTGGATGGTTCCCGATAGCGCTGATTGGGGAACGCCCTGCTCTTCCGCCGCGACAACATAGCCCGCGAGCACGGGCAGCACCGCGCCGTTCATGGTCATGGAGACCGACATGTCATCGAGTGGGATGCCCTCGAAGAGAATTTTCATGTCCTCGACGGAGTCGATCGCCACACCAGCCATGCCGACGTCGCCGCTGACACGGGGATGATCGGAGTCGTAGCCGCGGTGGGTCGCGAGGTCAAAGGCGACCGACAGACCCTTCTGCCCCGCCTTCAAATTTTCGCGATAGAACGCGTTGGATTCTTCCGCCGTGGAAAAACCCGCGTACTGACGAATGGTCCATGGGCGATTGGTGTACATCGTCGCCCGCGGACCGCGAAGGAACGGCGCAAAACCCGGAAGGGTGTCGCACAGCGCAATGTTATCGAGATCCTCCGCCGTGTAGAGCGGCTTGATATCGATGCCTTCGGGCGAACGCCAGGTCAAACCGCCTAGCGGCTCCTTACCCAGCTCCTTCTGCGCCAGCGCTTCCCAATCCGCGCGTGTTTTGCGTGCGTCTGCCATGGATCTCTCTTCGCTTTGGGTGTTGACGGAAAGGCTGCCCGTTCGGGCAAACCTCGAGGGGGTGAATTATACGCTCGGTTTGGTCTGCCAGCGGTTATCCCATCGGGACGGATGCGCGACGGCCGCGGACGCGCACTCGCACGCGTTCCGAACTCCTCGTAGACTCGCGACGTTCACAGACTTCAGAGGGGGAACTCTTGAGCACGCAGTCACCTTCCGCCGCCATAGTCGGCATTCACGAGTATCCGTCCCGGGACGTCGAGGGCCAGGTCAACCCGCTGCAGATCAAGGCGAGTTCCGCGGCGCGCGCGCTGGCCGACGCTGGGCTCAGCTGGCGTGACGTCGACGCGATCTACGACGCGGGGGAAGCGGGACCGATGTCTGGTTTCACCATCAGCGAATACTTTGGCATCCGCCCCAACGTCATCGACACCACCAACGTCGGCGGCAGTTCGTACGAGTATCACGCGGCACACGCTGCTCGCGATATTGCGTCCGGAAAAGCGCGGGTAGCGCTGCTCACCTACGGCTCGACAGCACACAGCAACATGCAGCGCATCGGCGTCGGCGGTCGTGGGCACGGTGGCATAGGTCCCGCGGACAACATGGAAGTATTCACTGGCATGACGCTGGTCGCGAACTACGCCATGGTCGCCAGACGGCACATGCACCAGTATGGCACCACGAGCGAGCAGCTCGCGGAAATCGCAACGGCAACCCGTTACCACGCCATGCGCAATCCCGAGGCGGTCGCCGCAATGCACGCGCTCGAGTTCCTGAATATTCGCGAAACGACGATCGCTGACGTGGTGGGCTCGCGCATGATCGCGGATCCACTGCACCTACTCGAATGCTGCATGATCTCCGACGGCGGGGGCGCCGTGGTCATTGCGGCAGCCGACGTCGCGCGGGATTGCCGACACTCCCCCGTTTGGATCCTAGGCTCCGGCGAGGCGACCCGTTATCCGGAGAACGGGCGCGACATGACCGTGACCGCAGCCTCGCAATCCGGCCCCCAGGCATTTGGCGAGGCGGGTGTTCGACCAGAGGAGATCGACGTTGCCATGATCTATGACTCGTTCACGATCACCGTGCTCAGTATTCTCGAGGACCTCGGCTTTTGTCCGAAGGGCGAAGGTGGGCGCTGGGTCGAAGGCGGACGCCTGCGTTTCGATCAAACCGGCGGACCCGCACTCAATACCGATGGGGGCGGACTGTCCTCGAACCATCCGGGCATGCGCGGCATCTTCCTCTTGATTGAGGCCGCCCGGCAGCTGCGGGGTCAGTCGACATCGCAGGTGCCGAATGCGCGCCTCGCTGTCGCACATGGCAATGGCGGCATGCTCGGCACGCGACACTGCGCCAGCACTATCATTCTGGGGAGCGATTGATTATGACAGACGCGAGCAGACCGCTACCGTCATTGGACGAACCAGACACCGCCCCCTTCTGGCAGGCTACGCGAGATCAGCAGCTGCGCTATCAGCAGTGCACGCACTGCGGCACGATCGTCTTTCATCCGCGCAGCCACTGCACCGGCTGCACGGACGGCGAGCTCGAGTGGCGCGTCGCCAGCGGCAAAGGCACCCTATACACCTTCAGCGTCATTCGGCAGAGCTACCACCCGTTCTTTCGCCAGAAAGTGCCTTACGCAATCGCCTGGATCGATCTCGATGAGGGTCCGCGCCTATTGACCAACGTGACCGGTGTCACGGACCCCGCGAACGAGCTCCACTGCGGGCAGCGTATGGAAGTGGAGTGGGAGACCCACGAGACACTCTCCATTCCGCTCTTCCGTCCGGCCTAGGCGCGGAACGTGACCGCCTCGAAGGCGCCCGAGCGGAGCGCCGCCACCAGCGCGCGCTCGTCTGCGATGGGCGCCGAGAACCGCGTTGCGCAGCGTCCGATATGGCTGACGATATGCGCATCACTACCACCAATGCCACGGTAGCCTTGCTCTGACGCCATCGCCTGGGCGATGGCATCTTCCTGATCGCGACTGCCACCGTTCAGAACTTCGACGATCTCGACCCCCATCGGCACGCCGAACTCGGCAAGGTGCGCCTGCATGCCGACACGCGGTCGACCGGGATGACAGGGAACCGGGACGGCGTCGTGACGTTGGCACGCTGCGATGACATCGGCGAGCCGCAGACGGATGTTGCCGAAATCGAACTCGCTTTGAAGGGCAGGCGTAACGCCGAACACCAGGACATGACCGTATTCGGTCTCCACCTCGCTGCCCTTCAGGATCGTGAGTCCGTACTCGGCTCCGAGTGCGCGGTAATCGGACTCATTGTCGAACTGACGGTGCTCGGTCAACACGAACCCGTCGATGGGTATGTTGCGCGTGCGAATCCACTGGCAGTAGTTCTGAACCTTTGCGCGACCATCGTCGGATTTTATCGAATGCGCATGGAGATCAAGGATCATGACTGGGCCCTCGCGCGGCGCGCTTGCAACGCCTGCCAAGCATCGCCAAGGCGCTGACGGAAGAGTTCGGGCGAACCCGAGTTATCGATCACTACATCAGCGCGCGCAATACGTTCGGCGTTGCTAAGCTGCGCCGCGATACGCGCTTCCACCGCCGCGGGTGCAACCCCGTCGCGCGCGACGGCGCGGGCAATCGCAACGGCAGGCTCGACGATGACCACCCACACTTCGTCAGTAGACCGATTCCAGCCAGCCTCAAGCATGACCGCTGCCTCGAGCACCACGATGCGATGGGGTTGCTCTTGCAAGGCTGCCTCAATCTCGATCTGAGTGAGACGACGAATCTCAGGCCAGACAATGTCGGTGAGTTTTTTCAGTTCCTCGGGCTTCCCGAACACCTTGCTGCCGAGGACCTTACGGTCGATGGTGCCCTCTGCACTCACCACTTCCGGACCGAAAGCAGCGACCACCTGGTCAAACGCGCCGGTGCCGGGCTCGTACGCGCGATGGCCGAGCTTGTCCGAATCAATGACAAATGCACCGTGTTCGGCGAAGAACCGCGCGGCGGTCGATTTGCCGGAGGCGATCCCCCCAGTCAGGCCAATGATCATGGGTAAATCCCGCAAGGAACAAACGTGGAATTCTAGCGGGATCGCTTAACCGGCGCAGCCTCGAGCCGCACCTGCACACCGGATGGCTGCGCTGGTGTCAGGTCGGTGCTCGGAATGATGAGCATCTGCTCAAGCGGCACGCCGCGTCCGATCAATTCGGTGGCAATGGCCTGTCCACGGGCCGCCGCCAGCGCGGCAAGCTCCGCATCGGCAAGCGTCGTCGTATCGACGAGCAATCGATAAAGTCTTCGATATCGCTCTGCCGCCGGCAATACATCGGTGCCATCCCCCGTCCCAGCGGACTCGAGCCATGCGGCTGCGCTCCCTGGACCGCGCCGGCTGTCGAGCATCGCGGCCAACACGGCCTGGCTGGCCGCATCTTCGAACGCGATGGGTCCGGGATCTTCGTCCGGTTCGAGATTAACGCCCATGCGGCTTGCGTGTGCTCGCCGAACCGCCAGCCTGCGTAACGCGAGGGCGTCCCGCTTGGCATTCACGCCGGTGCGAATGCGCAGCGCCAGTCCCGGTCGCTCAGCGAGCGTTTGTGCAAGAGCGTCAACATGCGCGCGCTCAGAGCGCAGCAGGGCCGCGCTACCTGACGAGAACCGAATGGACGGTGCAGCGGCAAACCGCTTCCCCAACAACTTGGCCAAGGCTCGAAACGGCGCGGTCACCGTATCCTTAAGCATACGACCCAGCGCGCGTCGCACCATGCCACCGTAGCGGAACCCCGGCTGATCCACGCGTCCTGTCAGCGGTATCTCGATATCGATTCGCCCTTCTGAGTCGGTCAACAGTGCCACCGCCAAGTCGAGAGGCAGATCGAAGGCGCTGGGACTTTCGATACGCTCCCCAAGCTGCAGGTGTTGCAGCACGGCGTGGCTGGTTCCTTCCAGCTTCGCCTGCCGAACACGATATTCCAGATTGAGATCCAGCGTGCCGCCGTCTACCCGACGTCCTGCGAAGGTCGCGAAATAGGGCGATAACGGCAGAAGGTCCACGTTCCGAAAGGTCAATTCGAACTCAGAAAAACCCTGAGCCTCATCCCCCGAGCGCTTGTCCGCCAACGCAGCAAACTGTCCCTCGATGGCGGCCAGTCCGCCCGCTCCGACTTCACCCGTGACAGAGAGCGTCGCCCGCGTTGCTGGATCTGCATCAATGCCACGCAGACTGCCCGCAAGCGCATCGATCCGAACCGTCAGCGGCAACACCAGCCCGAGATCGGTCAGGTCTATAACGCCGCCAATGATTCGGACGCGGTCGAGTCGAATCTTTGGCGCCGCCTCGCTGTTCTCGGAGGCAGGGAGATAGCGCGAGAGATTGGTGGTCCGATCCGGATTCACGACAACGTGAACAGCCGGCTCACGCAGTGCCAGCTCGCGGACACGGAGGCTCCGCCGCGCGCTATCGTACGCGAGTCCACGCGCGTCCAGTCGATCCCATGCGATGAGGGGTTCACCCTCCGTCCCCCTCACATCCAGCCCTTGGATAGAACCATCACCCGCAAGCTCGAGCCTGAGCATCGAATCAAGCAGCAGCGTCATGGCGACGTCGAGCCCAAGCGTCGCACCTTTGAAAGCCACCGCGTGCTGCTGTTCTAACCAAGGCGCCAAGGGTGAGAGGGCCAGCTCCCGGACATCCAGATCGAGGGCAATCTTCGGCCAATCATGGGTGCCGCCGCCGTCGATACGCCCGCCCGAGGCGACGGGTAGCGAGAACGCGAAGTCACCCGCGTTCGGTCCATCGGACCCTGACCCAGCCATGACAAGCCCTGTGATGGCGAGCGAACCTGAGACGATTTCGAGCGGCACACTGAGTGATTCGTGAACCCACCGGAGATCAAAGTCGTCGAGGACCAACTGCCCCTGCGGCCAATCCATCGATCCCTCGTTGAGCACAATCGCCGGAATCTCCAGTAGCGGCTCGCTGCGGCCACCCTCGGTGGCAACAATATCCTCAATACGCGCAGGGGCGACGCTGAGCGCGCCTGTCTCTAAATGGACGCCCGGCGCATCCCACAACAGGCCAGAGAACCCGAGGCCAGCCTCGACCAGCATCGCCGTCACGGTTAACGGATCATCAGGTCGTGTGTCGGTAAACTGCACCCGCAACCGGCTCAGATTGACCCGCGGCAACACCACCGACCAGCGCCACGGCTCAATCGGCCCGGCATCCCGCCAAGGCAACGACTCGACAAGCCCGTTCCAGTCGCTAGGCGTTCCCTCCTGATCCAGGACTAAAGCGAAGTTGCCGACCGCGAGCGCTAGTTCGCCAATGCGAACGGAGGGTTCGCCGATGTCGATCAGAACTTCCTTCAGATCAATGCGGGCAAGGCTCAGCCGAGCTGACGACCAGCGTTCCGAACGGGCCTCAATCCCAGACAGGCGCAGCGCCGGAAAGAATCGCTGCTTGCCGAGTAACCGCCCCCAATCCGGCGTGATGGCAAACGCATCCACACTCACCAGCGGCTGGTCCCGATCATCCACGACCAGGACTCTCTGCAAAACGATTTCATCGGCAGTCCACTCCATCGCCCCGACGGACACGAAGTCGGGATCGAGGTCGAGGACGTAGGCAATCCCATGGCTGGCGAGGGTCGGCGCGAGCAGATACCCTGCGCCACCCAGCCACAGGGTCGCCAGGGGCATCAACAACAGCCCGACGAACAGTCGTCTCACTCCGCGCAACCAACGCCCCCCATCCAGTCGAGTCACGACAGGTAGTCCGGCGCGTTCAGGTAGACAGATCAGCGACGTCCGAAGTCAAAGGGTTCGAGGCTCGCCTGCGCCTCCGCGCGAAATTTATGCCAGCGTCCGCCACCGTAGTAGCTCAGGCTGCCGGGCTCCGCATCCCCGTACCCGTTGTAGTAAGTCAGACAATCGCGCAGCGGCGCCGTCGCCAGGTCGGCCTGCCGGCAGTGCTCGGCGTAGGCATCCTCGGGCGCTTGTTTGACGTCAACGACCTCAACGCCGGTGTCACGCAGCATGCCGAGCAACCACACGATGTAATCCGTGTGCGCCTCGATCGCGTCGGTAAAATTGAAGCTGCCGCCACCCCCTTGCGGACCAGTCACGATGAACAGGTTCGGGAATCCGCGACTGTGTATGCCGAGAAACGTGCGCGTACCTTCCGACTGCCACTTGTCACGCAGCGTGCGTCCATCACGACCCGAGATCATGTTGAAAGTGGACGTTGCCATCCACTGGAAGCCGGTGGCATAGATCAGCACATCCAGTTCGTATTCCGAACCGCCGTGCACTACACCGCGGGAATTAATTTCCTGCACACCGTGGGGTGCCGTGTCAACGAGATGGACATGAGGCAGATTGAAGGTCGGTAGGTACTCATCATGGAACGTTGGGCGCTTGCAGCCGTAGGGGTAATACGGCTTCAGCGCTGCCGCTGTCTTCGGATCCTTGACAATGGCATCCACGCGCGCGCGGATCTGCTCCATAATCCGAAAATTGGAGTCGAGGTTTTTCTGCAGCGCCTCCTCCATGGTCAGCGTGCGCTCGTATTGCTTGCGCTCCTTGAAATCGGAGACCTTGCCCGACAGGTAGTCGTCATTCGCTTGAATGGCGGTTCGACCCGCGGAAATTTTCGCGAATCGTGCTCGCCGGGCCCGCGCCCAGCCGGGCTCGTGCGCCCAAGTGGTGCGCTCCTCATCGGTTGTGGCGCGCTGGTCGCGAACGTCCACGGAGGACGGCGTTCGCTGAAATACATGGAGCGATTTCACGACTTTGGCAATCTCGGGGATCACCTGCACTGCAGTTGCCCCGGTACCGATGATGCCCACGCGCTTCCCCGCGAGATCAACGTGGTAGTTCCAGCGCGAGGTATGGAACGACTCGCCGGCGAACGTTTCCATTCCCTTGATCCTGGCCAGCTTCGGCGTGGTCAGGATTCCGTTCGCCAATATGACGTAGCGGGCGCGCATGGCGTCACCCCTGTCTGTGGTGACTGTCCAGCGACCGGCGGCTTCATCCCAACGCGTCTCTTCGACCGTGGTGTGGAACAGGCAGCGATCGTAGAAACCCGTGCTGGACGCCATCTGCTGGCAGTACTCGAGAATCTCAAACCCCGAGGCGAACTTCATCGAGGGCACATAGCCCATTTCCTCGAGTAGCGGCAGGTAGCTATAGGCCTCGACATCGCAGGCTACCCCGGGATAGCGGTTCCAATACCACGTGCCACCGACATCCCCGCCCTTCTCGCAGAAGCGCACGTTACTAAAGCCCGCGCTTCGCAACCGATACCAGAGCAGCAGACCCGCGAAGCCTGCGCCGACCACCAGGATATCGCACTCATCGGTCAGTGCATCGCGAGCAACCGGTGGCGCTGAGTACACGTCTTCGAGATAGCGCGAGAACTCCCCGTCCATCGCGACCCAGTCGGCAGCGCCGCGACGAGCCTCTTTGAACGCACGATATCGAGCCTGCTCCTCTGCATTGAAGGTGGCTCCCGGCGGCAGCTCAGGCAGTGTCTTGAGCGCCGCGTCATCGATGATCGAATAGCCTTTGCCCTGGATACGCTCAGTCGCCTTAGCCGCGCGTGTGGCAAAGGACTTGAGTCCGGTGATCGGGTCGATGCGAATGGACATGATTTCCCCCGGGAACCGATGGCAGATGCGCGACCGACTTTAATACAACCTCGATTTGGGTCAAACCAAGGTGGCTGGTAAACGGCTATCTCGGAAAACCGCGAGGACTTGGTCGGCTCAACCCCGCCTGCCAACGCGAGCGTCAGCTAGACGCGGGTGATTCGATCGATGCCATGCCGATGTCGAACATCTCAATCGTTTCAGAGACCGGCCCGTGAATGAATACAAAGCCGTTCGCCGGCGGAATGACAAAACCGCCCTGCCCTGTCTCGCGAATGCGAGACGCAATGCTGTTCACATCCCGCTCGAGCAGGCGGAAGTGATTAGCGGCGGGATAGTGCTTGCCCCAGGCTCGGAAATCGAGGCGCGGCGTGTCGTCACGGACCTCGATATCGAGCCGCCCACCGATGGCGGCGTCAAGCCGATACCGCTCAGTCTCCGATCCCGCAATGGGCAGTGGGTGCACGGGAACATTGAGAACGTCCTCAAAAAATGACCGCATCCGCGGCCAATCACTGGTCCGATAGTGCACGACGGCAAAGGGCGTTGGATTACGTGTCAGCAGCAGATGCTGACCGTCGCGCCAAATGAACCGTATGCCGTTTTCCTCCGGCACCTCGATGGGCGTGCCATAGACGCATTCGGGGTCCGCTGCCTGCATTGCCGAGTAAGCCGCCATAGGCTCGGAAACCGGAATCGCAATGAGCAGATCGCCCTGCGCCGGCGCCTCCCAAAGCCGTGGTGTCATGGCCTCTGGGCGGATTTGTATCAGATCGATCTGATGCGGAATGTTCGGGTTCTCGACGTAGTGAGTCGCGTACTCGTCTCCCAGTACCGACGCTGTGACCTGACCGATGTAGTCATCGGCCGTATTGCGAAAAATGAGCGGCTCTGGCGCACCCGGCTGATGCTGAGTGAAACCCAGGACACGCAGAACGCGTTTCGTCGCTTCGATATCCGAGCAGTGGATACCGTGATGGGACTGGATGATGGCCATCGCTGTTACTCACCCTTGTTTGATTGCCACTGACATCGGTCATTTTGACCCCTTCACTCCATGCGCTTAAGCTCCTGCCACGATTTCCCGGGGGTTATGGGGACATGGGACTTTCCGTCATTGGTGCGGGTTATGGTCGTACCGGCACGCTATCGCTCAAGCGGGCGCTGGAAATACTTGGGTACGAAAAGTGCCACCATATGATCGAAGTCCTGCACAAACCCGGCGAGCCGGAAAAATGGCTCGACGCGATCGACAACCCAGCGGTCGACTGGGACGAACTCTTCAGCGGGTTCACAGCCTGCGTGGACTGGCCCGCATGTCATTTCTATCAGACCCTTGCAGCTCGCTATCCCGACGCCAAAGTTATTCTAACCATTCGCGACCCGCTCGAATGGTTCCAGAGCATGACGGCCACCACGCTCAACGTTATCAAGCCCCGGCTTGCAGAGATCGGCAACCGAAACCTCGGCACGGAACTGGTGGTCAGAGGCGCCCTCGCCGGCATCATCGATGACCCCGCGCACGGGGTCGCCATGTTTGAGCAACATACCAGAGAAGTCATCGATACGATCGATCCCGGTCGGCTTTTGGTCTACGACGTGCGCGAGGGTTGGGGACCGCTGTGTGCATTTCTCGGCAAGCATGAACCCCGCGATCCGTTCCCCCGCGTGAACTCGCGCGAAGATTTCCATGACATCTTTTTCGGCACTGGACGGATTCCCGCATGAGGTTCGAATCGCTGAAGGATAAGGTGGTGCTGGTCACCGGCGGCGCGCGCGGCATTGGCAAAGGACTCGCCAAGGCCTGCCTCGAGCAAGGGGCGCGAGTGGTGATCACCAACCTGAACGCCGAGGTGGGCCGGGCCGCTGCGGCAGAGCTGAGCGCGCTCGGCGCCGTTCGAAGCGTACGCTGCGATGGTACCGAGCGCGCCGAGGTCGAAGCGCTATTAGACAACATCTGGCGTACTGAGGGCGGGTTAGACATCGCCTTTAGCAACGCGGGTACCGGCGGCCGGCACCGCGCCCTGGACGCGTCCCTGGCAGAGCGACAGGCGCTCATGGACACCAACTATGAATCCGCCGTTCACCTGGCGCAGGCCTGCATTCCGCGGATGCTCGCAAGCGGCAAGCCCGCACACCTGATGTTCACGGCGTCGGAACACGCCGTGGGACTGCCCGCAGGCAATGAGGATCTCGGCTTCGTGTTTTACGGCGCGAGCAAGCACGCCATGCTGATCTTCGCCGAATGGCTGCGGGCCGACCTGCGCGGGACCTCGGTCTCGGTGAGTCTGCTGATTCCCGGTCCGGTGCTGACAGAAGGCGTGAGCGCGGCTTTCGCACAACTGGACCAGAACCCGGAGGATCCGGCGATCCGGAGCACCTTCAGCAAACCCGTCGAAGCGCTGCTACGCGCCCGCGCGATCACCACAACCGAATGCGCGTCCAGGGCACTCTCAGGTCTTCGCCAAGGCCTGTTCTTC
>JBMTYG010000091.1:0-13150 GCA_049454295.1 Pseudomonadales bacterium | reverse complement strand
CTCTTGATTGTGCATGGCGCGCACGAATGCGAGCATTGGGTTTTTGCCGTTCGGAGTTGCAAAAACCATGTCTGAAGCCACCCAACTGCGCGAACAGGAAGAGTTCCGAGAGTATTGCCGCCGCTGGCTGGAAGAACACCGCCCCGCCCCGCCGTCAACACCGTTACCCCAGGCGGCTTACGAGGTCACCTACGAAGACCACCGCAACTACCTCGTCGACTGGCAGGCTAAGTGCTATGAAGCCGGGCTCATCGCGACAGACGTGGCGCGCGAATATGGCGGCCACGGTCATCGCAACTTCCAGTCCATAGCCAGCGCAGAGGTACGTCGGGCGAACGTGCCCTACTTCCTGAACTGGATCGGTCTTGGCATGACCGCACCCACACTGCTCGTGCATGGCACGGAAGAGCAGAAGAAGCGCTTCCTCCCGCCGATCTTCACCGCGTCCGAAATCTGGTGTCAGGGCTTCAGCGAGCCGGGCGCCGGCTCTGACCTTGTGTCGCTGCAGACGTCCGCAGTCAAGGATGGCGACAACTGGATCATCAATGGCAGCAAGGTTTGGACCAGCCTGGGTGCGCTCGCAAGCTGGATGCTGCTGCTCGCGCGAACTGACAAGAACGACAAATACAACGGGATCACCTACTTTCTTGCGCCGATGGATCAACCAGGCGTCACCGTTCGGCCGATTCACAAAATGACCGGCGAATGCGGCTTCAACGAAGTCTTCCTTGAAAACGTCGTCATTCCCGACCACCTGCGCGTGGACGCGGTCGGTGCGGGCTGGAAAGTCGCCATGTCCACGCTGACCAGCGAACGCGGCGCGGCCGCCGGCGTCGGCGCGGTAGCCAGCAGCGAATCGCCCATGGGCGCGATTCATCAGCTTATCGATCTCGCCAAGCGAACGCGCCGCAATGGGCGTGCGGTGTGGGACGACCCGGTCTGGCGCGACCGGATCATGAAGATCTATGAGCGTACCGAGGCGGCAGTGCAAAACGGCCGTCGAGCACGGATCAGCAGCCTCAACGGCGGTGCCATGCGTATTCCCCTGCAGGGCAAAGTGGTCGGTAGCGAGATCGGCCAGGAAATGCACCAGATCGCGCTTGGCGTACTGGGTCAGCGCTCGAGCCTCTACGTGCACGACGAACACGCAGAGGAGGATGGTCGCTGGGCGCTCGGGTACATGAATACCTATACGGGCACGATCTCCGGCGGCAGCAGCGAGATCCAGCGCAACATTCTGGGCGAGCGCGTGCTCGGCCTGCCAAAGACCAAGTGAGGGGACCGCGATGACACAACCGAGAGATTTCGGCTTCAGCGACGAAATCCAAATGCTGAAGCGGGACGTACAACGCTTCCTCGAGGAACGACAGCCCATCACTGGGCTCCGCGCGAGCCTGGCGGGAACCGAAGATCCGCATCGCGGCAATGTGCGCAGCGGCTGGTTTGACCGCGAGGCATGGGCTGCGATGCAGGCGCTGGGCTGGCACCTGCTCGCCGTGCCGGAAAGTGCGGGCGGAGTCGGTATGGGTCTCGTCGCCGCCGCGGCGGTGCAGGAAGAAATCGGTCGTGCCGCTTGTCCGACGCCCCTCACTAGCACGCTGCAGGCCACCTTCGTGCTGCGCGAGGCGGGCGCCGAGACGGCGCTCGCGAAAATCGCCGAAGGCACGAGCATGAGCCTTGCGCTGTACAGCCAGGACGGATCGCTCGAAGCCGAGGACACCGAGGTGGTGGCTGACGGTGACCGGCTTACCGGAACGGCCTGGTTCGTGCAGGACGCGCAGAAATCCGACGGCTTCATCGTCGCCGCGCGCGCGGCGGGCGGCGTGGGTCTGTATTACGTTGACGCGTCCGCAGTGACGGTCGCGCCGGATCGCATCGTGGATCTCACCCGGGATCAGGGTCGCATCGAGCTGAAGGGCACGGTCGGCGAGGTGATCGCAGAGCCCGGCAGCGCAGGCGACGTGCTTGCACGCGCACTGCCCGCGCTGCTCACGCTGGTCGCTGCGGATATTGCAGGCGCGGCCGAGTGGCAACTGCAGACCACGGCCGAATACGCCAAGGTGCGCGAGCAGTTCGACCGCCCAATCGGTTTCTTCCAGGCGGTGAAGCATCCCATCGTGAACATGATGATCGCGGCCGACGAAACGCGCTCGCTCATGTACAACGCGGCGGCGGCGTATGACCACGATCCAGCGGACGCACTGCGCTGCGCGCGCCTGGCTAAGTCTAGCGCGTCGGACACCGCAGAATTCTGTGCCAATCGCTCCACCCAGCTGCATGGTGGCATCGGCTTCACCTGGGAAGCGGACGTACAAATCTGGCACAAGCGGCAAATGCACAGCCAATTCCTCTTCGGTGACGGCGCGTGGCAACGCGCAAGGCTTGCCGAGCAGTTCTAACGCGGCGTCTGCCGATCACCGCGAGCCGTATACACACGACCGCTCGACCGCAATAATCAGGGGCTGCATCCGTAGCCCCGCATCGAGGTCCCCTTGGCAGACTTGAACGCAAACATTCCCGCCCTCACCGCGTCTGTGGCTTCCATCAAGGCCGGTCTGGAATCGCACCGCTACATTTGCAGCGATCAGATCGCCACCGCGGTTTTCCTCGCGTTTCATCTGCGCAAGCCGATCCTGATCGAGGGACCGCCGGGCGTTGGCAAGACCGAGCTTGCAAAGACCGCCGCAACACTCTTCGAACTGCCACTGATTCGCCTGCAGTGCTACGAGGGGCTGGACGAGGCGAAGGCGATCTATGAATGGAAGTACGGTAAGCAACTGCTCTACACGCAGGTGCTGAAAGAAACACTCGACGAGGTGCTTGAGGGTGCCAAAGGATTCCGGGAATCCGTGCAACGACTGCACGAGTTCGGAGACATTTTTTTCTCCGAGGAATTTCTCGAACCAAGACCGCTACTGAAAGCGCTCAAGTCAGAAACGGGCTGCATCCTGCTGCTGGACGAAATCGACAAGTCAGACCACGAGTTCGAGTCACTGCTGCTTGAGATGCTGTCTGACTTCCAGGTTTCCATACCGGAGATCGGTACGATCAAGGCCGTGCGGGAACCACCGCTCGTGTTTCTCACCAGCAATAACACCCGCGAGATCTCAGACGCGCTCAAGCGGCGCTGCCTGCATCTCTATATCCCGTTCCCGGATTCAGACCTCGAGCAGCGCATCATCCACGCCCGTGTGCCCGAGATTCCGCCAGAGCTCGAGCGCCAGCTGGTCCAGTTCATCCAGTCGCTGCGCGAGATGGATCTGAAGAAGGTACCGGCGATCAGTGAGACCATCGACTGGGCACGCACCTTAGTGCTACTCCATGCCGAATCGCTGGACCCGCAAATGGTCCGAGATACGCTGAACGTGATCCTCAAGTTTCAGGAGGACATCGAAGCAGTCGGCAGCGAGCTCACGTCGCTCCTGCACAAACTGAAGGTTTAGCCAGCAGCGCGGCATGGATCGCACCCTCACCCAATTCATACGCGCCCTGCGTAACGCGGACATCCGCATCTCCACCGCCGAGACGCTGGATGCGCTCTCAGTGGTGGAGCTTGTCGGCTACCAGGACCGGGGCACGCTAAAGCGCGCGCTCGCGCTTGCGCTGCCCAAGACTGCGGACGAAAAGGTCGCGTTCGACCATTGTTTCGAGCAGTTCTTCACGTTCGATGACGTGCGCGGCGCGCGACAGCCAGCGCCAAGCCCAGGCGCCGAAGGCGACGAATCGGAACAACAGGATGGCGAAGGCGGCGGTGGCGATAGCGCAGGCGCCGGCGGTGATCGTCAGAACCCGGCCGGCCAATCCGACAAGGGCGGCAAAAAGAAAAAGCAAAAATCCAAGGCGCCAATCGAGGGTCTGGACGACGACGTTGAGGAAGATCTCGGTCCGGGGCCTATGAGCACGCCTTCCTCTGTGCTCGGCGAACTGCTGATGCAGAACTCTCGCGTTGAGCTCACGATGGCGATGGGCGCCGCGGGCGAGGCGGTAAACCTGCATGAAATCCAGGTGTTCACCCAGAAAGGGCTGTACACGCGTAAGATCATGGACGGCATGGGACTCGCTGAACTCAATCGCGAGATCAGCGACCTGCGCGAGAGCGGACAAATCCCCGATCGCCGATTGGGCCAGGAACTCAAACAGCGTCGCGAGTGGCTGCGAGAGCAGGTGCGCGACTATGTGGAGCGTCAGTTCCTGCTGCACGCCGACGCCACCGGTCACCGGCTGCGGGAAGAACTGCTGCGCCGCGTGAAGCTTTCGAACATCGAACAACGTAACTTCCGGCTGATTCAGGAAGTCGTGTTCAAGATGGCGAAGAAGCTCGCGTCATTGCATTCACGACGCAAGAAGGTGTTCAAGCGCGGTGCGCTCAATGTGCCACGCACGCTGCGGCATAACATGGCCTATGACGGGGCCATCTTCGACCTGCACTGGAAATCGATCAAGATCGACCGTCCCAAAGTCTTCGCGATCTGTGATGTCTCCGGCTCGGTCGCCAACTACGCGCGCTTTATGCTCATGTTCCTCTACAGCCTGGAGGAAGTGATGCCCAAGGTGCGCTCGTTCGCCTTTTCCTCAGATCTGGCGGAGGTCACCGACCTGTTCGAACGCAACAAGATCGAGGACGCGATTGCAAAGACGCTGCGTGACTATGCCGGCGGCTCTACTGACTATGGTCAGGCGCTGCAGGACTTCCGCAAACAGTGCTTGGATGACATCGACAATCGCACGACCATCATCATCTTAGGCGACGCGCGCAACAACTTCGGCGACCCGCGCACGGACATCATGAAAGAGCTTTATGACCGCTGCAAACGGCTCATCTGGCTCAATCCCGAGTCGCGCAGCGGCTGGTTTACGGGCGATTCGGAGATGCGGAAGTACATCGCGTATTCGCACCAGGCCGAGGAATGTAACAGCCTCGTGCACCTCGAACGCATCGTCGGCAACCTGCTGCGGACGGTGCAGTGATACCGTTGGCATGACGCGATGACATCGTCCAGCACTTCGCTCGATCGCGCTGCTCTCAAACAGATTGGGTTGCTCGCGGCTTTAGCCCTCGCTGTCGTTGTCGCACTCATGTACCTGCTTGCGTGGGCTGCCGACAGCACGGGCACGGGCGCAGCGGTCAAACCGGCGGTCGACGCTGAAAGCCGCACAATCACACTTCTGTTGCGCGAAGAACCGCCGCAGCTGAACAGCACACTCGCGACTGATCAGATCAGCAGTCTCGTGCTCGGTCACGTTATGCAGGGGCTGCTACGCTACGACGTCGACGGCCGCCTGGAGCCCGGGGTCGCCGAACGCTGGAGCATCAGCGAGACTGGCGCCACCTTCCACCTGCGTGCGGACGCGCGCTGGAGTAATGGAACACCGGTCACCGCGCATGATTTCGTCTTCGCGTGGCGCACGGCCATCGATCCCGCTAACGCCTCGCAATATGCCTTCATCCTGTTCCCGATCAAGAACGCGGAAGCGATCAACCAGTCGCAACGCCCCGTAAGCGAACTCGGTGTACGCGCAGCGGACGACAGAACCCTCTTAGTCGAATTCGAGCGACCCATCGCCCACTTCGACAAACTCGTCGCTTTCACCACCTACTATCCAGTGAACGAAGCCTTTTACCGATCGACCCGAGGACGCTACGGCGCCGACTTCGACACGCTGCTGTACAACGGGCCGTTCATGCTGACGCGCTGGGTGCACGGCGCGCAGCTGCGCATGGAAAAGAACCCGAACTACTGGGACCGCGAGAATGTGCATCTCGAGGTCATCGATTTTCCCTATCTGACCGAAGACCCCAGCACCCAGGTCAATCTGTTTAAGGACGGTCGCATCGCGATGACCGGCCTGAGTGAGCAGAGCCTGGAGGAGGCGTTAAAGCAGCGCTGGCACATCAATCGGTTCATGGACGGCTCGGTGTTCTTTACCGAGTTCAACCACCGACCCGATCGCGTCACGCGTAATCGGCATCTGCGTCTTGCCATTGCACACGCGCTCGATGCCGATGAGCTGGTCAATAAGGTGATAAAGATTCCCGGGTTCCTAACCGGGCGCTCACTGTTCCCAAGCTGGCTGCAGGGGGTCAACCGAACGCTGCGTGAGGAATATCCAGCACCGCTTCGCGTGCCCGACACAACGCAGGCACGGGCCTATCTGGCGCTGGCGCTGAAGGAGCTCGGGCTGGAGCGACTCCCACCGCTCATGCTCCTCACGGGCGATACGCCGCTCTCCGCGCGTCAGGCCGAGTACTACCAGGCGAGACTGAAGCGCGAGCTCGACATCGATATCCGGATAGACCGGCAAATCTTCAAGCAGCGGCTCGAGAAAATGACCAATGGCCAATTCGATCTCGTTGCGGCCGGCTGGGGTCCGGACTTCAATGATCCGCTCACGTTCGGCGACCTGTTTGCATCCTGGAATCTGAACAACCGTGGCCGCTACGCGAATCCCGAGCTCGACCGACAGGTGCGCATAGCGCAGGCGTCGCTGGATCCTGAGGAGCGCATGGCGGCCTTTGGCGCCATACAGCAGATCATCCACGATGACGTCGTGATCTTCCCGGAATTCGAGCGCGGGCTCGTCTACGTACTGCACCCCGCGCTCAAGGGCGTGGTGCGGCGCGCGGTCGGCGCGGATCCCGACTTTACACGCGCCTACATCGAGGAGGGCTGAGCCGATGCTATGGCGCTACGCGCTTCGCCGTATTCTGCAAGGCATCGTGACCGTGTGGTTCATTGCCACAGCCACCTTTCTTGCCATGCACGCCGTGCCCGGCGATCCGCTCATGTCGGACAAGGCCGTGTCGCCCCAGATACGCGCCAATCTCGAAGCGAAGTACGGTCTGGACCAGCCGCTCCACCGGCAGTACCTGATCTACCTCGGCAATCTGGCACGCGCGGATTTTGGCATTTCGTTCACACAGAAGAATCGCGAGGTCAACGACATCATTCGTGAGCACTTTCCCGTGTCCGCGACGCTCGGCATCCTGGCAATCGTGATTGCAGGGCTTGGCGGCGTGGTATGGGGCGCGCTCACCGCGCTGTACCGTAATCGGCTCCCGGATACGGCGATCATGTTTCTCGTGA
The DNA here is from genome assembly GCA_049454295.1 of Pseudomonadales bacterium. Lineage (GTDB taxonomy): Bacteria > Pseudomonadota > Gammaproteobacteria > Pseudomonadales > Azotimanducaceae > UBA7803. The sequence continues at coordinate 6,065 of JBMTYG010000091.1, read as the reverse complement.
TTCTGGCGATATCAGTGCCCGGCTTTGTCATTGCGGCGCTTGGTCAACTCGCGATCGTGGGGCTGAACCGCATAACCGGCATTCCGCTGCTGCCCGTCGCGGGTTGGGGCTCCGTCAGTCACATGCTGATTCCAGCGCTCGTTCTCGGGCTAGGCACTATGGCCTACCTCACGCGTCTGATGCGGTCCTCAATGCTCGAGGTCGTCGCCACCGACTACATCCGCACCGCGCGGGCGAAAGGTATTCCGGCGACTCGAATCTTCACCCATCACGCGCTGCGCAACGCGGTGCTGCTGGTCATCACAGTATTGGGGCCAGCTATCGCCGGCATCACCACGGGCGGCTTTGTGGTTGAACTCGTCTTCGCGATCCCGGGCCTCGGGCGCTACTTCGTGCAGGCTGTGCAGCAGCTCGACTACACGGTGATTATGGGTACCACCGTGTTCTACGGCGCGTTCCTCGTCTTCATGGTGATTGTCGTCGACCTGCTGTACGGGATCGTCGACCCACGCGTGCGGCTGGACTAAGCCGATGCAGTCAAACCACACCAGCCTGAGCGCCGACGATCTCACGCCGCTGCGGCGACATTTGAACGACAACGCGCTGGTGCGGCCCTCGCTGTCGTACTGGGAGGACGCCTGGCGCCGACTGCGCAGCAACCCGCGCGCGATCATCTCGCTTGGCATCGTCGTCGCGCTGTTCGCGTTCGCGCTCGTGGGTCCGCTCGTATGGCGCGTTGATCCTGCAGCGCAAGACGTTGATCAGATCAGTCAGCCACCGGGCGTGGATCGCAGTGCCACCGTGGTCGCACCGCGTGCGCCCTGGAGCCCCGATGGCCGCACTCCCGAGACCCCGGTCCTCGCACTCGATGGCGCGGCGACTACCCAGTCGGTTCGTCTCGTCTGGGGCGCAATGCCCGGCGCCGAACGCTACCGGGTTTACCGAAACCTGTACCCTGCGGTTGCCGGGGAGGCATTCGGCATGCCGCTCGCAGAACTCACCGCCGGCGAGCCGCGCGGCTTCGAGGATCGCTTAGACCTGCGTCCCGAGACCTGGCACTACACGGTGGTCGCGCTTGATGCCCACGGCAACGCGTTGCCCGAGTTCATCACACTGCCCGTGACGCTCAAGCGAGTCATCACCGCCGAAGAGGCGGTTGCGCGCGGTATGGCCGAAAGCGTCGACGAGCTGCCGGCGGGCACGGTTGTGACTTTTGCCCGGCATCCGCTTGGGACCGACTATCTCGGGCGTGATCTGCTCGCCCGCCTCATGCACGGCGCGCAGGTGTCGCTCTTCATCGGACTGTGCGCGCCGCTGCTCTACATCCTGATCGGTGTGGTCTATGGGAGCATCGCGGGCTTCATGGGTGGACGTGTAGACCAGTTCATGATGCGAATCGCTGATTTCGTCGTCGCGCTGCCATTTCTCCTGTTCATGATCCTGTTCAAAATCGCGTTTGGCATCGGACCCGGTGAGAGCGGCATCGTACCCATGCTCGTGGCGCTGGTCGTTCTATCCTGGCCCGCTAGCAGCCGGCTCGTGCGCGGACAGATCCTTCAGATCCGGGAAGAAGGCTACGTGGGAGCGGCGAAACTTCTGGGCGCCCGATCGCCCTACCTCGTTGCGCGTCACATGCTGCCCAACACGCTCGGCGTCATCATTGTCACCCTCACCTTCGCCGTGCCTAGCGCGATCTTCACCGAGGCCTTCCTGTCGTTCATCGGCATGGGTGTGGCCCCACCCACGCCCTCCTGGGGCAGCATGTGCAACGAAGGAATCAAGTCCATGCTGGAGCACCCGCACGAGATCATTTTCCCCGCGCTGTTCATCAGCGTGACAGTGCTCGCATTCAATTTGTTGGGAGACGGGCTGCGCGACGCGCTCGATGCCCGGATGCGTTCCCGTGAATAGCCAAACCCGTGAACCGCTACTCGCCGTTAACGATCTGGTCGTCGATTTTGCCACCTGGGGGGGTACCGTCCACGCCGTGCGCGGCGTTAGCTTCTCGGTACACAGCGGTGAAACCTTCGCTATCGTTGGCGAAAGCGGCTGCGGTAAATCCGTCAGCGTGCAGAGCTTGATGGGGCTCATTCCCATGCCACCTGGTCGCATTGTGGGCGGCACGGCAAGCTGGCGCGGGCATGATCTGCTCAGGGGAACCGTAATCGACGGTCGTGAGGTGCGTGGACGGGAGATTGGCATGATCTTCCAAGACCCGATGAGTTCGCTCAACCCCACCATGACTATCGGCGCCCAAATAGCGGAAACGCTTGAAGTGCATCGCAATATGCGGCGCCGCGCCGCGCGCGCACGCGCGATCGAGCTGCTCGAACTCGCACGCATACCCGACGCCGAGCGACGCGCTGCTCAGTACCCTTTCGAGTTTTCGGGCGGCATGTTGCAGCGAGCCATGATTGCCGCTGCCATTGCCTGCGAGCCCGCGCTGCTGATTGCCGATGAGCCGACCACCGCGCTCGACGTTACCATCCAGGCGCAGATTCTCGATCTGCTAAAGGACCTGCAGCGAACCACGGGCATGGCGATCATCCTGATCACCCACGATCTCGCAGTCGTTGCCCGCATGGCTGATCGGGTAGCAGTGATGTACGCCGGCCAGGTCGTCGAGGAAGGATCGGTGGATGCTCTCTTTTATCGATCCGCGCACCCCTATACCCAGGGCCTGCGATCCGCTTTGCCGAGCAAGGATGCCGCTCGGAACCGACCCCTTACACCCATCGAGGGTAGCCCCCCTGACCTGTTCCGACCGCCGCCAGGATGCGCCTATGCCGCGCGGTGCCCGCATGCCATGACGATCTGCGGACGAGAAACGCCGCCGCGCTACGAGATTCCTGCGGGCGAAGCATCAACTACGCATGTCGCCGCGTGCTGGCTGCATCACCCCGACCGAGCGGCGCCGGAGACTCTCCATGGATGATTCGAGGATCGATGCCGCAAGCAAACAAACACCTCGACCCCTGGTTGAAATTGACGGGCTGACACGGCATTTCGATCTCGGCAAAGGGCGCCGCTTGCATGCCCTGGACGGTGTCTCGCTAGACATCGGCGCGCGTGAGATCGTCGGGCTGGTCGGGGAGAGTGGATCGGGCAAATCAACTCTCGGCAAGACGGTCATCGGCCTCCACGACAAAACCGCCGGGAGCGTGCGCTGGCGCGGAGAAACCCTGCCCGCGCGCTACCGCGCTGCGGACTTCCGCCGACTGGCGAAGCGCATGCAGATGATCTTCCAGGACCCTTATTCGTCGCTCAATCCGCGCATGACCGTGGGCGAGATCATCGGTGAGGGCCTGCACCTGCACACAACGCTGAGCGGGGCTGCGATCCGTGATCAGGTTGCTCACTGGCTGCGGCGCGTCGGCCTCGAACCAGACCACATGGGTCGTTATCCCCACGAATTCTCGGGTGGCCAGCGCCAACGCATCGGCATTGCGCGTGCCTTGATTCTCGAGCCGGAATTCGTCGTGTGCGACGAGCCCATCTCAGCGCTAGACGTCTCCGTGCAGGCTCAGGTGGTACGCCTGCTTGGCGAGCTGCAGCAAACCCTAGGGCTCACTCTGCTCTTCATCGCCCATGATTTGTCCATGGTACGTTACCTGAGCAACCGCATGGCGGTGATGTATCTCGGCGCACTGGTCGAAGTTGGGCCCGCGGATGACGTGTATTTTCATCCAAAGCACCCTTATACCGAGTTACTGATCGGCTCGAACCCAGAACCGGATCCCGCTCGAGAGCGCAAGCGCGCCACCACGACCCTCGCGGGCGAAATTCCGTCACCGCTGAACGTGCCACCCGGTTGCCGATTCGCCAGCCGCTGTCCAAAAGTCATGGAACGTTGTCATCGAGAACGTCCTGAACTGCTGCCACTCAAGGAGTTTCCCCAGCGACAGGTCGCCTGCCATCTGTACGCCTAGCACCCGTTCACCCGTGTGAGCGGCTGATCATCTCAGCAAATCCGGGCCACTTGCGTGCCATGCGCAGCATGGATTCTTCGTCGGTATAGTCGCTCAATTGGACGATCGGCACCCACGCCAACGCGAGGGACTCCTCGCTCACGGCGAATGCCTCATGGTCGCGCACGACAAACGCGAAACGTACGTCGAAGTGAAAGTGCGCTGGATCCGTCCGGCGCCCAGGAATTTCGTGGATATCCAGATCAAAAATGAGCGGCGATAGCGGAACGACGACCAGGCCAGATTCCTCCTCCGCCTCTGCTTGCGCTACCGCAAGCGCGTCGGGATTACCGTCGCTATGACCACCGAGCTGTAACCACCGACCGAGCTTTCGGTGATGCGTGAGCAACACCGCATCGCGTGAACGGTTCAAAAGCCAGGCCGACCCGGTGACGTGCCCTGACCACAGATCGCGCTGAAAACAGTGCTGATGCTGCCGGACAAAAGTGACAAACCGCGCCACCAGCGCGTCTTCCGAGGGGTGGCGGGCTGCATAGTCGTCGATCAGCGCTAACAAAGGTTCACGGTGCATGAGCGTGGGCTACGGAACTAAGCAGCGATAGATACCCTGAGCGGGGCGCACAAAAAAAAGCCCGCGGGATTAGCCGCGGGCTTCGCGTACGAGGCGTGCCGGCGCTGACGCGCGGACACGCCATCGACCTCACTGCTCGCCGAAGCTGTACTTCAGCGACGCGCCAAAGAGACGCGGCTCGGTGAGGAAGTAGTTGCGGAAGAAGCCCGAGGTGTCCGAGGTCAGATACTTCCCGGTGACGTTGTCGTCGTTCAGGATGTTCCGGATCCACAGACGGCCTTCCCAGTGCCCGTCGTTGCTCTCATAAATGAGCGACGCGTTGTGCTGGAACCAGGCTTCGATGAAGTCGCCCTTGGTATTGAATTCACGAGCGTACTGGTCGTCGCGCCACGAGTAGTCCCAACGTGCGGTCAGCGCGCCGGCGATCTGGTCGATCTGCCAGGTGTACGCTGCACCCAGGTGGAAGGTGTTTTCCGGCGCGTTCGGCAGCGAGTTGCCATCGAGATCGGTGTTGAGACCGTCCGATACCTCTACCCCTGCGGCAGTCAGGTAGTTACGCGAGATATACGTCGGCAACTCCTGGGTCAAGCCCGCCACACCCGTGTAGGTCGTACCAGCCGTAACCGCCGGGCAAGCGCCGTTGGTATTCAAATGGCTTAGCGCACCGCACGCCGCGTAACCAGCACTGATGATCTCATCGGTGATGCTTCCCGGACCATTGACACGGGCGATGTAGTTCACGCCAGTTGCTGAACCCGGGTCGATGTTCTTGAGGGTGACATAGTCCGGGTTACCCGCGGTCCGGTTAACCGGGTCCAGCGAGGTTGACCCGTCGACTTCTGCCTTCAAGTACGCGTACGACGCATCAATCGACAGACCCGGCGCCCACTCCGGCTGCCAGAACACTTCGAGCTCAAGTCCCATGATCTGAGCGTCGATGTTGTCGTTGATCGAATTGTTGTTACGAATACGCGTGGTCTGCAGACCGCCGTAGTCATACATGAACGCTGCCGCATTCACCATGAGCGCGCCGTCCTGGAACACGTTCTTCGCGCCGATCTCGTAAGAATCCACCTGCTCGGAGTCGAAGATGTACTTCACGGTTTCCGTCGCCAGCGTCGCGTTCTGCGGCGGGTTGAAACCACCCGGCTTGTAACCGCGGGTGAAGAAGCCATAGACCATGGTCTGATCGTTGATCTGCCAGTCGAGACCGATGCGACCCGTGGTCTCCTGGAAGTCCTCTTCAGACGGGCTGCCCGTAAGCACGCGCTGCTCGTTAAAGCCAGGGGTGAGCGGAACCGCGCGGGAAACCGCCAGGCGCTCAGGGCTCAGAATCCCCGTCGCGGCCGCTGCGGTCAGCTGAGCTTCCGGCACGTAGTACTTCTCGAGGTCACCCGCCGGGGCACCGAAAATGAAGCCGGTGGTGCGCGACCAGAACGGGTCGGGACCGAGGAGTCCGCCGACCAGAGCATTCACGTCCACCGCGTTGTACAGCACGCCGGAGTCGCTGACTTCCTTGTGGTCGTCGTTGTAACGCAATCCTACGGTGAGCTTCAGGCTGTCGG
>JBMTYG010000090.1:0-13206 GCA_049454295.1 Pseudomonadales bacterium | reverse complement strand
CCGGCAACGCCGCGCGGGTAGGCGTCGCGGTGAACGACGATCTGACGACTGACCGCCTTACCATCGGCGAACTCATTCTGTCCGGACCCAGCAATTTTCTCATCGAAGGCGATGGGCAGTCCGCAGAGCTTGCCGTCGGGTTCGGCCCGGGCGCAAATGGCAGCGTCTATATCTTGAGCACGGAGGACGGCGGGGCGTCACTCACACTGAGGGGCACCACAGCGCGCGCCGTCGTCGCCACTAGCGGTGACGGCACAGGCTACGTCCAGGTCTCTGGCGCAGATTCGGCACTCTCAATTTCCGGCACCACAGCCACGCTTGCGATTGGCACCGGCGATACCCCTTTCCTGGACGAAGGCATCCCCTTCACAGCCGGGGTGGTGCTGATTAACAACGGTGCGTCCCTCGTCGTCGAAGGCACGAGCGCTGGGTCTATCGACGTCGGCGCGGGACAGAACGGCGGCGAGCTCATTATCGACAACGCCAATGCGAGCGTGGTGGGCGACCTTAACATCGCTTCAACGCCCGCTGCGGCAGTGACCGGAAACGGTAGGGTCACGATTGGGAACGCGGGTGTCATGACCGTGACCGACACCACGCGCGTATTCGACGGCGGATTCCTTGGGGGTTTTGACAGTGCCGCAAGCCCCGTCAGCGTGGCGGCGGTCGGGGGCGAAGGGATCCTGCGCACCGCGATCCTCGAGCTTTATGCGGGGGGCGCGATAGACATTGACAACCTCGCCATCGAAGGTCTGCAGGAATTCCGGCTGTTCGAAGGCGCAACCGTCAGCTCATCGCTCGAGGCATTCATTGGCGACAATGTGTCGCGCGTGAAGGCCCAGGGGGCAACCATTGCGCTCGGCAACGCGCTGGGTGTTGGCACCACAAGCGCCAACGCCGGCCTCCTCGACCTCGCAAGCGGCTCGTCTGCAGACATCGACGGTTCTGTCAGCGTCGGCGGCGAGCTGGGCAGCGGTCGCATCAACGTCGTCACTGGCTCGACGCTTCGGGTTCGCAGCGCGGCCAGCGGTCCCGGCGCTCTCGGCGTGGGCAGCGCTGGGGCCCTCACCGTCGCCGGCGCGGAGTCACGTGTCGAGCTTGACGGGCGCCTGATCGTCGATGGCGGTGAAGTGAGCCTCGGCAGCGGTGCGGGCTTCGCAGTTCGCGGCCTCGATCTCGCCAACGGTCGGGTCGAAGCCAATGGCGCGACTGGTTCGATTCTCGGCACAACCATCGTGGGGGGTGGCGCGGGGACGAGCGCCATCTTCCAGCTTGGCGATGGATCGAGCGTAACCGCCGAGGGCGACGTGCAAATCGGTCTCGACGCGGGCACGGCTCTCCTTGATGTCTCGGGCAGCACGCTCTCGGTCTTTTCCCAGACCGAGATCAGCCCCACCCTCGACCTGGGTAGCACGGGCACAGCGCGCATCGGAGACGCAGGCACCCTCGACATCGACGGCGACATCAATCTCGCCGGCGGTTTGCTCAACGTGAATGGCTCGGGACAGGTGCTGGCGCGCAATCTGATCGCAAACGCCGGCGGTCGCGTCACCGGCAATGGTCGTCTGGCGCTGTCCGGCGCCCTGCAACTCGGCACTGGATCGACCCTCTCCCCAGGCAACTCCCCAGGACTGCTCACCATCGACGGGGATCTCACTATCGATGGCGGTACCATCCTGATCGAAATGGCGGGCGCAGACCCAGGACAGTACGACGTACTCCGCGTCGAAGGCGATCTCGCCTTCAACAGCGGCGCGTTCAACGTGTCGCTCCTGGATGGTTTCAGCCCGGCTGGCAACTCGGAGTTCCGGGTGCTCGAGGCGCGCGACACACTTACCGTGAACACGGGAGCAGTCACGTTTGGATATGTCGGTATGGGTCCCGATTACACCTTCTCGATTCGTGACTACACCGAAACCATTGGCTCGGTAACGGATACCTACCAGGGCGGCTTCATTACCTTCGTCGCCCAAGACATTGCGCCGACACCCGGGCTGACCACAAACGAAGCAGCGCTCGCCGAAACCCTCGACGAGCTCTGTCCGCGTGTGGAAGGGATCGCCGATCCTACCCAGGACGAAGCCGACCTTGACCGCATCTGTGGTGGTCTGCGCAACGGCAGCAACAGCGAAGAGGACGTTCAGGCGGCGCTCGAGGCGCTGTCACCCGAGGAAGTGGCGAACACGCTGAACACCGTGCTGCGGTTCACCACTGTCCAGCACGGCAACCTGTCGCAGCGCATCAACGGTCTGCGCTATGGCGTGAAGCCCATCGACTTCTCGGGAGTGAACCTGCAGTTCGATCAACATTTCATCGCCGGCCGAGACATCGAGCGGGCCCTGGAAGGCCTGATCGGTGGCGCGGCGAGCGCGGACGAAGATTTCGCGCGTTGGGGCTTCTTTGGCAACGCCGCCATGAACCGAGGGGACAAGGACGCCACCAGTAACGACGCCGGCTTCGATTTCGATGGTACGGTGCTGAGCTTTGGTGCGGACTATCGACTCAAGGACAATCTGTTCATCGGCGGAGCGCTCGGTTACAACGATCTGACCGCAGATTTCCAGGCCGGCGGCGGTCTCGATTTCCAGTCGATCAGCGCCTCGATCTTCGGTACTTGGCTCTATGAGGAGCAAGGGTACGTGGACGCGCTCGTTACCTACGGCCAGAGTGAAACGGAAACCGAGCGACTCGTGCGGTACGACGATGCCATTGGCAGCGTAGACCGCATGGCCAAAGGCGACGCCGATGGAACCCAGCTACTTGCGAGCATTGGCGGCGGCTGGGACTTCGCGCGCGGCGCCTTAATTTTTGGCCCCCACGTCGGCTTCAACTATGTGGAGGCGACCGTGGACAAGTTCGACGAGACCGGCGCGCAAGGGGCGAACCTGTCAATACCGGAGCAGGAGACGCGCTCGCTGACGGGTAATCTCGGGATGCACCTGTCGTATACCTTCACACCCTCGTTCGGGGTGCTCGTGCCGAATGCACGGCTCGACTGGGTGCGTGAGTTCGAGGATCAGGCGGAGACGGTTAACGTTCGCTTCGTCAACGACCGTTTCAGCCAGGACCCGCTCGATCCAAGCCTTCCGTTCGCGGTGCAAAACGACGCGCCCGATGGCGAATACCTGTCGTGGTCGGTGGGTGCTAGCGCCCAATTCGTCAACGGCATCGCCGCTTTTATCAATTACCGTGGCAATGCGATGCAGAAGGACATCACCCTCGGCGAACTCACGTTGGGCGTGCGGATGGAAAAGGCGTTCTGAAGGCCATGAAGATCGATCTGCTCGACACCGCCTCCTTCGCCGCGGGTCACCCACGAGATCAGTACCGCTGGCTGCGCGACAACGCGCCCGTGTACTGGCACGAAGAACCGGATGGCCCCGGGTTCTGGGCGGTGACGCGCTACGCTGAGGTCGATGCAACAGGGCGCGATCCGCGCAGCTACTCCTCTGAGCCAACCATCATGATCACGGACCCCGAGCCAGGCTCGGGGCTCGCGTTCGGCGATCACAAGATGATGCTGATGATGGATCCACCCGCGCACACCCAGTTCCGCAAGATTATCAGCCGGGAATTCACGCAAGGTCCGGCCCAGCAGCTGAGACCCCGCGTCGAGGCGTTGGCCAGTCGCATCGTCGATGCCGTGATAGAGCGCGGCACATGCGACTTCGTGGCAGACATTGCTGGTGAACTGCCTTCCTACGTGATCGCTGAACTGGTTGGAATCCCGCTCGATGACGGACGCAAGCTTTATCAGCTGACAGAAACCATCCACACCGCCGACAGCGCTCTGCCGCCCGGCGCAAAGCTCGCGGCTGTCACGCAGATGTTCCACTACGCGGCAGGCGTGTATCACGACAAGCTCGCGCACCGAGGCTCGGATCTCGCGAGCCAGATCGTTCACGCGGAAATGGACGGCCGTCGGCTGGATGAGCTCGATTTCCAGCTGTTCTTCATGCTGCTCATCGACGCAGGCGGCGACACTACGCGCAATCTGGTGGCTGGTGGTCTGCATCTGCTGCTCGAGCACCCGGCGACTCTTGCGGAACTACGCGCTAATCCCGACCTGATACCGCAGGCGCGGGACGAGTTGCTTCGTCTCGTGAGCCCGGTGATTTACATGCGCCGCACCGCGACCGTGGATACCGAACTTGCTGGGCAGAGAATCCGAGCGGGAGACAAGGTGGTGCGGTATTTCGGCGCCGCGAATCACGACGAGCGCAAGTTTCCCGATCCCGAACGTCTGGACATTCACCGACCGGCGAGCGCTCATATCGCGTTCGGTGCCGGCACCCACGTCTGCCTCGGTCAGCATATCGCCCGGGTCGAGATCGACTGCATGCTGCACGAAGTGCTTACCCGGCTGCAGGACATCGAGCTCGCCGAGACGCCTGAGTGGCTCGCTTCCAATTTCATCTCGGGCATTCGCCGCATGCCCATCCGCTTTCGTCCGGGTCCACGCCGGGTATCGGCTTAAGGCTATAATCGACCGCTTGCGCTGGCGAGACGCCGGCGGTCGAGAAGCAAAGGACATCCGTGCTGACGTCTGAGAAGTTATTTCGTCATCGGTTTGCTGCGGGTGCGGCGATCCTCATCAGCCTGTGGCTCAGCGGTTGTGGTCGCGACACAGACGACGCGTCCTCCGGTACGCCGGCGCGAGCCGTGCCCATCCGCACAGCGATTGCCGAAGCTCGCACCGTGGTGGTCGAGGAACAGAGCCTGGGTCGGCTCGAAGCACAGCGGATTCCCGATATCGCGGCGGAAACAGCCGGTCAAATACAAGATATTCGCGTAGACGCGGGCGCAGCGGTCGCGGCGGGCGCCCTGCTCGCCTCGATCGATGACGAAGCGCAGCGCCTGGCGGTCGAATCCGCAGACGCTACCGTGGCGCGATTGCAGGTTCTGCTCGACAACCAGGTGCGCACCGTCGAGCGCCTGGAACGGCTGTCCAAAGATCGCTCCGTCGCTGAAAGCATGGTTGACGACGCGGTTGCTCAATCGCGGGCACTGCGCGCGCAAGTGGCGGAGGCAAGCGCCCGCGCACGCGAAACGCGGCGAGCCCTCGCCAAAACCCAGGTCACAAGCCCGATCGAGGCAGTTGTTCAGGAACGCCATGTCTCCGTGGGTGACTTTGTTGCTCCGGGGCAGCCGCTATTCGCACTGGTAGCAGCGGACGCCTTGCGCGCTTATCTGCCCTTCCCTGAAACGCTTGCGAGCCGAATCGTCCCTGGTCAATCCGTGGAGCTCAGTCTGCCGACCGCCGAGGCCGCTGCGATCATGGCGACAGTGACCGAGCTTCGCCCGATGGTGGGCAGCGGGACCAGTGCTTTTGAGGCGATCGTTGACTTCAGCAACCCGGGCGGGTGGAAGGCTGGCGCCAGCGTGCGCGGACGCGTCGCGGTAGAGACGCGCCCGGGCAGCATCATCGTGCCTGAGACAAGTGTGGTGCAGCGGCCTGCGGGAGAAGTGGTCTACGTCGTCGACGGTGAGGTCGTGCATCAGCAGCGGGTGGTCACTGGCGTGCGGCAACAAGGCACGGTGGAAATCCGCGAGGGGCTTGCCGCCGGCAGCACAATTGCTTCCGACGGCGCGGGCTTTTTGACCGATGGCGCTCGGGTGCGCGCGCAATGAGCCTGCCCGGCATTTCCATCTCGCGCCACGTCTTTGCCTGGATGATCAGCGGACTCATCGTTCTGTTTGGAATCATCGCGTTCCGGGACATTGGCGTTGATCAATATCCGCAAGTCGATCTGCCTATGGTTTCGGTGACCACGGTACTGCCCGGGGCGGATCCTGAGATCATCGATACGAGCATCACCAACGTGATCGAGAACGCGGTCAATAGCGTTCCCGGGATCGATGTCATCGCATCGACGTCGTCGCCCGGCGTCTCGATCGTGCGGCTGCAATTCCTGCTCGAAAAAGATGTGGACGTCGCCTTCAACGAAGTGCAGGCCAAGGTCAACCAGACCCTCAGACTGCTACCGGACGACGCCGATCCGCCCATTGTTGGCAAGATCGAGGTCGGAGCGAATGCCATCCTCTGGCTGTCCCTGACCGGCGACCGGACCCTGCAGCAGCTCAATCAATACGCTGAGAATGTCGTCAAGAAACGCCTGGAGGTCATCGACGGTGTCGGACAGGTGCAGATGGGCGGGCGGCGTGTGCGGACGATCCGCGTAGAGATCGATCTCGACCGGATGCATGCCATGGGCGTGGCTGTCAGCGATATCCAGCGGGCCTTTCGCACCGAACACATACAGGCACCTGGTGGGTTTCTGGTCAGCAAAGATACCGAACGGCTGATCCGGCTGGACCTGGAGTTCCACAGTCCCGAGGAGCTTGGGACGATGATCGTGAATTACCGGGATGGAGCCCCGGTGCGGATCCAGGATTTTGCCACCGTGATCGACGGACAAGCCGACCTGCGTCAGATTGCCAGGTTCAACGGCAAGCCGTCGGTGGGGCTCGGCATCATCAAGATCAGCAATGCCAACACGGTCGCCGTCATTGAGGCGGTCGAAGCCCGAGTCGAGCAAGAGATCCGACCCCAGCTACCACCTGGTATCGAGATTAGCGTGGCGGTGAACGATGCCAACATCATCCGCGAGATCGTTGCCGCACTCCAGCAACACCTGATCGAAGGCACCCTGCTGGCCGGGCTCGTGGTGTGGTTCTTCCTCCGTAATGTGCGCTCCACCCTGATCATCGCCACCGCTATTCCCGTATCACTGTTGGGCGCCGTCGCCGTCATCTACTTTCTTGGATATACATTTAATCAGATGACGCTCCTCGCCCTCCTGCTCCTGATCGGGGTGGTGGTCGACGATGCCATAGTGGTGCTGGAGAACATTTACCGCCATCGTGAGGAGATCGACCCAGATCCCATCACAGCGGCGCGCAACGGGGCCGATCAGGTGGTCTTTGCGGTGGTGGCCTCGAGTCTCACCCTGGTTTCAATCTTTGTACCGGTCGTGTTCATGGAAGGCATGATTGGACGCTTCTTCGAATCGTTCGCAGTGGTGGTGACCGTCGGCGTGCTGGTGTCCCTGTTCGTATCGCTCACGCTCACGCCCATGCTGTGCTCGCGCTTCCTGACCGTGAACACAACGCCGGGCCCCCTCTATCGCACTTTCGCGCGGATTCTTGCGACCGTCGACCGCGTTTATGGACACGTGCTTATTCTGTCCTTGAAGCGGCGCTGGACGGTGGTGGCACTCACTCTGATCACCGTGTGGTCGAGCGGCTGGTTCCTGGGCGCTGTACCCAAGGAATTCATGCCAGCGGAAGATCAAAGCCGTTTTGTCATTAGCCTGCGCGCGCCCCTCGGCACCACCACTGAAGCCATGGACCGTGCCTTAGCCGCCGTCGAGGCGGTGATCAACCGACAGCCCGAGGTCATTGGTTACTTCGCCTCCGCTGGCGGCAGCGGCGGTGGTTTTTCCAGTCAGGCGAACCAGGGTGTGGCGTTCGTGACGCTGGCCGCGCGAGCCGACCGTGATCGCAGCCAAAAGGACATCATCCAGCAGGTCCGCGCCGAGCTTGCCGCCATTCCCGGCCTGCGGGCTTTTGCGGCGGAGCCGAGCCCTGTCGGCGGTCAGCGGGGTGACCCACTCCAGTTCTCACTGATCGGCCCGTCGCTGCCTGAGGTTGGGCGTCTGTCCGACACGCTGTATCGACAGATGCTGGCAGATGCCCGTTTCGCCACGGTTGATATGGATTTGCAGCTCGATCTACCGCAGGTCGAGGTGGACGTTGACCGAGCGCGCGCCGCGGCCATCGGACTGACCGCACAGGACATCGCGTTTGCCGTCAACGTGCTCGCGGGCGGTTTCGATATCGCAAAGTACAACGACAAACCGGGCGACGGCCAACGATACGACGTGCGCGTGAAGGCGCGAGAAAGCGATCTCGACAATCCTGACGACTTGCACCGCATCATGCTGCGCACCCGCAGCGGCGAGCTCGTGCGCCTCGACAGCGTGGCGACCGTGCGCCCGGTCATCGGGGCCGCAGTGGTGAACCGCTTCAACCTCCAGTACGCCGCCAACTTTTACGTCACGCCCGCGGTCGCGCTCGGGGAAGGCACCGCCCTCGCCTTCCAGATGGCGAACGAGCTTCTGCCTCTCGGCTACAAGCTGGAGCTACAGGGCCAGGCGCGAGAGCTTTCCCGCACAACGAGCTACGTTCAGTTCGCCTTCGGTCTCGCCATGGTGCTTGTATTCATGGTACTGGCGAGCCAGTTCAACTCGTTTGCGCAACCCATCATCGTCATGGTGGCCCAGCCGCTCGCGGTCATCGGCGGTCTTGTTGCGCTGTGGGCGTTCGGTCGCAGCCTGAACATCTTTTCCATGATCGGGATGGTGCTGCTGATCGGCCTGGTTGCCAAAAACTCGATTCTGCTGGTCGATCTGACCAACCAGCTGCGCACGCAGGGTCGGGGGGTCGATGACGCGCTGCGTGAGGCCTGTCCGATCCGGCTGCGTCCCGTGTTAATGACCTCGCTTACCGTGATTCTCGCGCTGCTCCCCGCGGCGCTCGGATTTGGCGCTGGCGCGGATACTAATGCACCCCTCGCCGTCGCGGTCATCGGCGGCATGGCCAGTTCCACGCTTCTCACCCTTGCTGTCGTCCCCGCCGTTTACTCGCTCTACGAAAACTGGCGCGAACGCGGACGCGCACGAACATGACAGATCCGCTACTCCATCTGGTTATCGCGCTCGGTTTAAGCGCGCTCTTTGCCGGCAGCGCGCTGCACAAGCTGCGCCAGCCCAGGCGATTTGCGGCGCAAGTCGATGAATATCGACTGCTACCGCCGAGGTTGACAGGTGTTGCGGTCTGGGTCTTCGTCACCACCGAGTGCGCACTTGCCCTGTCGTTGCCCTGGCCTTCGATCAGGGAAGCCACCGGCACGATCGCAGCGCTTCTGCTCACGCTGTACGGTGTTGCTATCGGCGCGAATCTGCTGAGAGCGCGAACCTATATCGACTGCGGCTGCGGGGATAGCGCCATTTTGCTAACGCCCTGGCTCCTCGTGCGCAACGGCGTGCTTGCCGCAGGGGCCGCCCTTCTGACCGTCGCACCCACCGCGCGGGAGCTCGGCATATGGGACGCAGTCACGGGGCTGCTGGCGCTGCCTGCGTTGGTTATCCTGTATCAGGCTATGGATCAACTGCTCGATAACGCTTCGGCGCTACGGGAATGGAATACAGCCAATGACTGAATTACTCCTGACCGGAATGATCGTGCAGTGGCTTGTGATCATTGGGCTCGTGATCGCGGTGCTCGCATTGGGTCGCCAGGTGGGTTTGCTGCACACCCGGCTAGCCCCTGCGGGCGCGCTGATAACGGCGAGCGGACCCAAGATCGGCGAGTTAGCACCGCGACTTTCCATTCCCACGCTCACGGGCGAGATTCTCGAGGTCGGTACCGAACGGGCGCGCGCCCTACTCATCCTTTTTGTGTCACCCACCTGCCCGCTCTGCAAAGCGCTTATTCCCGCCGCCCGCGCCCTGGCTCGCGGCGAGCGTGGGCGACTGGACCTTGCGTTTGCCAGCGATGGCGGCGATGCCACCACCCATGGACGCTACGTATCCGATATGGAAATCACGTCCTGGCCCTACGTGCAGAGCGTTGAGCTTGGGATGCGCTTCGAGGTCGCCAAACTGCCCTACGCGGTGTTGATCGACGCGGCGGGGGTCTTGCGCAGCAAGGGACTGGTGAATAGCCGTGAGCATCTCGAGAGCCTGCTCGAAGCCATGGACAGCGGTCATGCGACGATTCAGGACTATCTCAACGCCGGGCAATCCGATGCGGGTCAGTCGACCGGCGTTGCGCAGGACGCCGCGTCACGCAGCGCCGCTTCGACAAACCACAGCCGATCCTGACCCCAGGTCACCTCGTTACCCACGCGAAACGCAGGCACCCCCCAAAGACCGAGCGCGCGCAGTTCTTTCGCATTAGCTTCGGCCTCAGCACGCCATGCCGGATTGCCAAGCTCCCGACGACCCGCGGTCCACGCCAGTCCGGCGCGTTCGACAATTTTTTTCAGTCCACGATCTGATCCCGCGTCAATCCCCTTCGCCCAGACTCCGTCGAGAAAGGCGAGCACAAAGTCAGTGCCTCTCCCCTGCGCAAGCGCCCAGGGCATGAGGGCATAGCCCCGTTCAACGGGACGACCCACAGGATCGGCAATGCGGCCAAAAGGAATCCCGTGGTAGCGTGCTTCGCGCGCTGCATCCTGAACGAATGCCAATGCTTTCCGCCGCGGAACAGGGAGACTGCGCATGACCATTGGCAGCAGATAGCGCAGTTCGAGCCGGGCTCCGTAGCGTCGGGCTAGATCAACAACCCGAGGCGCAGCGACTGCCGTATAGGGGCTGCGGAACGAGAGATAAAACTGTAGCGAGATACCACAGGAGGCAACGACGGCTCTGCTCGGATCGAACGGCGATTCGCGCCAAGGAGGGGGCGTCTGATCACCCTGGCGCCGGGCACCCAGCGCAACCAAGCGATCGTCCAGAAAATGCAGGCGATCAATGGACGCGTACCAGTCATTGCCATACCACGCGACACCGCTCAAGAAGTGCCCAAGTCGGTCTCGCCGGGCAGAGCTCGCAGAACAATCCGCGTCCGGCGGACGTTGCCTAGCCGCGAGTGCGAGGTCGATCCCCGCGCGCCGCGCCAGCCGTTGCGCATCGCGGCTCGCCCAATCGCGATGCAGCTCGCGTTCCGGGATCGCCCAATCGGACGGGGCACCGATCACATGCTCGACGATCTCGACGTGATGACGCGCGCCTAGACGCTCGAGCGCCAAGCGCATGAGTTCGGAATGCGGTTCGCCAGGCTCGTGAAAAAACTCAATGCGATGGGGATCACCGCTACGGCGCCGTTTCCGCTCTGCGCGGACGTGACGCGCGCGTTCACGTGCGGCACCCGAGTACCAGGCCATGGCTCGCGCCGTCAAAAAGGAACCTAACGACATGCCAGCGAACCCGACGCTCAGGCGAGCAGCCGCTCGGCGCGGATCGTGCGGATACGATCGCGCACGGCCGCAGCTTCCTCGAACTCGAGATTACGCGCGTGCTGAATCATCTCTGCCTCCAGTGCCTCGAGGAATTTACCAAGTGCCCGTGGGTCCGTCGGTACAGCGGTAGCGGGTGCGCTCTTACGCGGCGCGGCAGCGGCGCCACGACGCTTGCCCTCGGGAGCAGCAACACGTGCCCCCTCCATCACATCGGCGATGGCCTTACGAATGGTCTGCGGCGTGATCCCGTGGGCTAGATTGTGGGCGATCTGCTTGGCACGACGGCGCTCTGTCTCCTCCATCGCTCTCTGCATGGAGCCGGTGATCGTATCGGCGTAAAGAATTGCGCGCCCAGAGGCATTGCGCGCCGCGCGACCGATGGTCTGAATGAGCGAGCGTTCAGCGCGCAAAAAGCCTTCTTTGTCGGCATCAAGAATCGCGACCAGCGAAACCTCTGGCATGTCGAGTCCTTCGCGTAGCAGGTTGATACCGACGAGCACGTCGAACTGGCCGAGCCGCAGATCACGAATGATCTCCATGCGTTCTACGGTATCGATATCCGAATGCAGATAACGCACACGCACACCGTGCTCACCCAGGTACTCGGTCAGGTCTTCCGCCATACGCTTGGTCAGCGTGGTGACCAGCACGCGATCCCCGACGGCAACGGTTTTACCGATTTCTTCGAAGAGGTCCTGCACCTGGTGGGTTGCCGGACGCACTTCGAGCACGGGATCAACCAGTCCGGTCGGGCGTACCACCTGTTCCACTGTCTGACCGGCGTGCTTGCCCTCATAGTCGGCAGGCGTTGCCGAGACAAAGATCATCTGCGGTGCCAGACGCTCCCATTCCTCGAAGCGCAGGGGGCGATTGTCGAGTGCTGACGGGAGCCGAAAACCGAACTCAACCAGGGTCTCCTTGCGCGACCGATCGCCCTTGAACATGCCACCGATCTGGGGAACGGTGACATGGCTCTCGTCGATCACGAGGAGCGCGTCGCCCGGCAGGTAATCAAAGAGCGTCGGCGGCGGTTCGCCAGGCGCGCGACCGGACAGGTAGCGGGAATAGTTTTCAATGCCGTTACAGTAGCCAAGCTCGCGAATCATCTCGAGGTCAAAGCGCGTGCGTTGCTCGAGGCGCTGGGCTTCGACCAGACGATTGTTGGCATGCAACCACTCCAGTCGTTCGCGCAGATCGTCGCGGATCTGGTCGACCACGGCGAGCGTCCGCTCGCGCGGCGTCACATAGTGCGATGTCGGAAACACGGTGAAGCGCGGCACTCGCTTCAGCACCTCGCCCGTTAGCGGATCAAACAGCGACAACTGCTCGATCTCATCATCGAACAGCTCGACCCGCACGCCCTCCCGCTCCGACTCGGCAGGGAAAATATCAATGACATCACCGCGCACGCGATAGGTACCACGTTGAAAGGCGAGATCATTGCGCGTGTACTGGAGCTCGGCGAGGCGGTTCACGAGCTGTCGCTGATCAACCCGATCGCCCCGATCGAGGTGCAAGACCATGCGCAGATACGAAGCCGGATCACCAAGACCATAGATCGCCGACACAGACGCCACGATGATCGTATCGCGACGTTCGAGCAGCGCCTTGGTCGCGGAAAGGCGCATCTGTTCGATATGCGCGTTTACGGAAGCATCTTTCTCGATATAGGTGTCGGAGGCGGGGACGTACGCCTCGGGCTGGTAGTAATCGTAGTAGGAGACAAAGTATTCAACGGCATTGTGCGGAAAGAATTCGCGAAACTCGCCGTACAGCTGCGCTGCCAGGGTCTTGTTAGGGGCGAGGATGATCGTCGGCCGCTGCACGGCGGCGATCACGTTAGCGATGGTGAAGGTCTTGCCCGACCCCGTCACACCGAGCAGCGTCTGATGCGACAAGCCATCCTGCAACCCTTGCACCAGACCTGCGATGGCCGCCGGCTGGTCGCCGGCCGGCGCGAAGGCAGCCACGAGCTGAAACGGATCCGAAGATGTCGTCATGGGCAGACAGATGCAAAACGCCAGTCTACCGGAATATGCATATACCGGCACGGTCGGTGCTTTAACGACAACCCTTTCAGTACAATGCGCCGCTTTTTCATTGTCAGGGCTGCGCCAAAACCATGAGCACGCACTCGAGCGAAGACCGCCTGACCTGGGTGGTACGTTTTGCGGGGGATT
>JBMTYG010000089.1:0-13547 GCA_049454295.1 Pseudomonadales bacterium | reverse complement strand
CGGTCACGAAGATGCCGCGCTCGATCCAGGTGCCGTTTGCGTCCTGGCCGAGCGCGACGATCGACGAGGGTTGCTCGCGCAGCAGCACCTCGACGCGTTCGTCATCGTCGAGGTCGCTCAGGAGCGCCTGGCACCCTGGCGGTTTGGGCGCGTTGCGCACGCAATCCTCGAGTGGATTTCTCGACTTCGCGCTCCAGTCCTGCGCCAGCAGGCTGTCGGGCAGGGCGTTTCCGGCTGGGAAGACGGTGACACCGGCGCGCAGTGCGTCCGCGGTCAGCCGGTCTTCGGCTGGTCGTGAGTTCCGGACCGGGCGTTTAAGTGCGTCGGCGGCCCTTGCGGCGATGTCGGTGCGCATGGGTGACGATCGGTCCGCGGCGAGGCGCTCGAGGGCCTCTATGCCATATCTGTGTGTGTCGAAGCGCAGGGCATCGAAGTCGAACTGCTCGGGTGTCACGGTGCCAGACAGCAGGCGGTTGACCTGATTGTTAACGGACAGGCGCGAGGGGTCGGCGAGAGGTGACAACATGCCAATGATCAGGGCGACCCAGGCAATCGCGGCGGTGATGTTTGTCGGCTGGAGAGGTTGCATCCAGCGGCCGGGCCGGAGGGCTGCTACGGCGCCGACGCCGACAATTGCGAGACCTGCGACGCGCTCGGGCGTCAGGCCGTACTGTCCCACGCGCAGCCAGATCGAATAGACAGCGAGGGCCGCAATCGGCACCAATGCCAGTGCTGCGGCTCGGACGGACAGCTTGAGCACTTCGGGTGGCGCACGCTCGTCGTTGCCGTCCTGGTAGCTGGCGTTGATCAGGATGACGAGGGCGGCGCCCGCCGTCACCAGCAGCGCTGTTGCGCTTCGGGTAGCCCAGAGCGGTGCGAGGCCCGTGAAGAACAGGCTGAAAAAGAAGGCCCAGGCAAACAGCGCGAGCAAGGGCAGAAGCCAGCTGAGAAGGAAGAGTGCGATCGTGCGGGCGCCGATGACGAGCGACATGCGCGTGTCGGTGATGTGGACAGCCACCGCGAAAATGGCAGCTGAGGCGAGGAAGGCGAAGGACCGCTCGGTGATCAGTTCTCTGACGAAGGTTAGGCCGATGAGTTCGAAGAGGCTCGCGCCGAGAAAGAGCAGCAGCCAGAAGGCGGCGAGGAAGGCGAGGCAGATGACGAGCTGGACGCCATCCTTCCAGCCGAGGTCGAAATAGGTCGCGTAGTTGGCAAGCGGCTGCCGATCCCGGTCAGCGGCGGCGATGAGCTGGTGGCCGATAAAGAGCGCGGCGGCCAGCGGGAACAGAAGTCTGAGATTGTCTGTGCCGCTCTCGGCTGCCTCAAGCCAGGCTGCGTGGTTGCTGGTCGCGATGATCGTGGCGATCACGGCGAGGCTCCAGGCGGCGAGTGTGACGACGCGCATGGAGGCGATCGCGGAGAGCCAGACGAAGGGAAGCAGTCCCGCCGCGAGCACGAGTGCCGTGAACGGCCACGTCGTGGTGAAGGGGTGCGGTGTGTCTTCGAGCATGTCGAGCAGCGCACAGAGCGCGGCACCCTGCGCGAGGCCAATCGCAAGGCGAAGGGCGAGGATGGTGGTGTCTGATGTTTGCTGCTGCGTGCTCATGGCGCGCTCTCCCTGCCCCCTGCCGCGGGCGCGTTTGCTGCCTGTGGAAGAATTCACTGAGGGCGCCCAAGTCTGCGACGGACAGCGGCTCGTGATGACCGTTAGCCATCAATGATCGCACGTAGGCGCCCAAGCGCATCCTCGATGACGGCATGGGGCACGCTCTCAATTTTCCGTGCCTGTCTTGCGTTGAGGTCAAGCATGCGGATCTTGTTGATCAGCGCAACCCCGTCGGTCTTGCACCCGGTGTTTGCCAGGCTTACCGCAAAGCCCGCGTAACGCGAGTAGTCGCCGCCCTTTGTGATCGGGGCAACTAGAACATCACCTAACCGATTGAAATCTCTGGTGGTCAGGACAAGTGCAGGGCGAGTGCCCTTCTGTTCGTGCCCAAGCGCTGGATCCAGAGGGACACTCACGACGTCCCCTCGATCAAAGACGGGCATCACCAGACCTCTGTTCCGACAGGACGTGCCACTTCCCAGGCGGCGAGATCGGCTGGCAAGGGCGCCTTTCGGTCGCATTCTGCGATCATCTCGGCTAGCACATATTTGTGCTTGGGAGACAGAACGATCTGCCCTTGATCGTTAGTGCCGAGCGTCATTGCCTGCCCAGCGCAAAGGCCCAGATCCTTGAGAACAGCCGGCGGCAGCACGGCAACCGTGCTGTTTCCATACTTTCGGAGAATGACTTCTACCACTGCTTGCTCTCCTGATAGTTGAATCCTAAAGCTAACCTTGCGCGAGGCTTAAGTAAAGCATTGTTATACATTTCTGCCGGGTGGAGTCGGACCGGTCAGTCGCGCGCCCATCCCGTTTGCCATCCACCGCCGCACCGCGCAACATGGATCTTCAGGGAGATTTGAACGGGGGCAACAAGACAGCCATGAACTGGAAAGACCGAGTCGGCAACAAACTCGTGGACGCCGAGCAAGCCGTGGCCGAGATTGGCTCAGGGGCTGTGGTCAACATCGCGCCGTATACGTCCACCCCGATGACCCTCTGCACAGCGCTCAAGGCGCACGCGCTAAAAGCCGGGCTCAGGAACATCCGTATCGATCATCTGGCCTCACCGGTCAGCTGGACGGAGCCTGAGTTCAAAGGTGTATTCCGATTGCGTGACAACTACTCGACGCCACCCAATCGCGCAGCCTGCCATGCAGGGGATTCGGACTATCTGCCCGTCGGGCTCTGGCGCAGTTACGAGTTGCCTGCCGGGATGCATCCGGAGCCGGATTTTTTCCTGGTGCCGCTGTCACCGCCGGATGCCAGGGGCTATTGCAGCTTCGGCCCCGGGGTGTGGATGTCACCCACCGCCGCGCGCAAGGCGAAGCGGGTGATTGCCGAGATTCAGTCGGACTTCATCCGCACGGGCGGTGATAACTACATTCACATTGATCAGGTCGATCTCTTCATCGAAGGGCTTCCCTCGGAAGCCTCGAGCAGCGCGCCTCAACCCAATCCGGATGAAGTGGCGCAGGTCGAAGCCATTTGCACCATGGTGGCTGCGGAACTGATCAATGACGGCGACACTCTGCAGATGGGGGTTGGCACGGTGTCGGCATCCCTCGGCCACTTCCTCGACTTCCGTAATGACCTGGGTGTGCAGACGGAACTCATTACCGGCGGCATTGCGGAACTGGTGCAACGCGGCAACATCACGGGCCTGCGCAAGTCCATTCACCGCGGCAAGGTGGTGGGTTCGGCACTGGTATCAATGCCGCGTTCTGAACTTGAGATGATCAATAACAACCCGACGTTCGAACTCTATGACTTTGGATATACCGACGATCTGCGCAGGCTCATCCAGCTCGAGAATTTCGTGGCGGTAAACAATGCGCTGGCGGTGGACCTGACTGGCCAGGTGGCAGCCGAAGCGTTCGATCATCGCCCCTACACCGGCGTGGGAGGTCAGACGGTGTTCATGCTGGCCGGCGCGTATTCAACTGGCGGCAAGTCCGTTTCGGTCCTGCCGTCGAGCTCGATTCCGAGTAGCGGCGGCAACCGGTTCACACGTGTTGTTTCGCATCACGCGCCGGGCACGCCGATCACGGTGCCACGCACCTATGTCGACTATGTGGTGACGGAATTTGGCATTGCGGAACTCCGTGGCAAGACGGTCGCGGAGCGGGCGCGGGCGATGATCAGCATCGCGCATCCGGATTTCCGGGATCAGCTCGAAGACGATGCGAAGCGGCTGTACGCATGAAAGAGGCAACTCGGCAGCCAATGCTGTTATCGGGCATCGCTGTTCGGTTGCTGTAATGCGCCATCACGTTGCGATGCGCTCCACGGTCCACAGTACCCCGATAACAGCGATGATGACCGACGCCGGGCGTGCAATTCGCGCCTCGTACCACGCCTGTCGCTGCCACCAGAGCAGCGCTGCCGCAAGCGTGGCGAGGCAGGTCAGCTGACCCAGCTCAACGCCTGCGTTGAAACTCACGAGTGCCCACAGCGCGCTATCTGCGGGCAGACCTGATTCTCGTAGCGAGCCGGCGAAGCCGAGCACGTGGATCAGTCCGAGCGTGAAGACGATCAGCATCCGCCAGTGGAAACGCGCCTCTGCGCGCAGGTTCTCGACCCCGACCCACGCGATCGAGAGCGCTATGGCTGGTTCGACGATCTCGCTGTCGACCTCTACCAGTGAAAATGCGGCTAACGCGAGCGTGATGCTGTGGGCGACCGTATAAAGGCTTACCAGCGCGAGCAGACGGGCGCGGGAGCGCACGCCGAAGTACAGGCCAACAACGAATAACAGATGATCGATGCCGGCAGGAACGATGTGGCGAAAACCCTCTACCAGGAACCTTGCGGCGATAGTTGCCGGTGCTTCTTGATAATCGTCAACGGGCGCCGGCGAAGCAGTTGTTCCGAGGGCGAGGACCGGGCTTCGTTGTAAGGCGATCAGCCAGCGCGTGACGGTCCGACCCGACGTGGCGTCTCGCAATGTCACCGCAATCGGCTCCTCGAATATGAAGGTCGGCTCGAACGACACGCGCAGATAACCCTCATCGGCCGGGCGCCCCAGTGAGCCTTGGAGTCCAAGAATGGTGCGCGGCCATGCGCGTCCGCTCAGGAAAGTGTCTAGCCCTTCCGTTGGCATGCGCAGGCGGCTTGGCCGCAGGTCCACTCGCTTGGACAACGGCCCCCGCGGCATCGCGTGCAAGCTGCGCGAGTCGCGGATCATCCAGTGGAGCGGGTGCCTGGCTTGCGGCGTAATAGGCCGCAGGTCCTCCCAGTTCCGACGAGACGTCCAGCTCAAGTCGGGCCTCCACCCTTCCATCAGCGAACACATCGATCTCGACCCTGCTCATGTTGAGCAGGTGCCCCTGCGCCACGGGCGGTACTACCGCAGCGAAGCCCAGCAGCAGGGCTAGCAGCAGTCTCGCCGCCGAGCGAAACACGCCGCTACCAGATCACCGGATGTGTCTCGCCGGTCGCTACGTTGACAAAACCGTCAGGGTTCCCCGGATAAGGAGCGACAAGCTGCCATCGCCAGGGTACCGCCGTGAGGAATGCGAAGCGCATGCGCTCTGGTAGCCCCGGGGACTCGATCCATTGCATGGCATCCGCAGCATTCAGGAGCGCTTCCAGTTCGGCGGCCACCTCCGTATCCGGGCGTTGGCTCATGAGCCCGCCAATTTCGAGGCGCACCCGCGCCACCACTTTACCTTCGCGCACGAGCGCCCAACCGCCTTGCATGTCTGCGATTGCGTTTACAGCCGCAGCCATGGCGGCGTCGCTATTGCCCACGGCCCAAATGTTATGGAGGTCGTGTGACTGCGAGCTCGCGAGCGCCGAGTCCGGTGTCAGAGGTCCGACCTTGCGCCAGAACATGCGCGAAACCGAGGTCTTGCCGTGATACCGATCGACCATGGCAACCTTTGAGATACCCTTTGACACGTCGGGTAGGACCAGGCCATCGGTGACAGGCATCTCAACGGTTGCAAAGCGATCCACGAAATTGAAGGGTTCCATCACCGCAGCTATAACGGTATCCCGACCCGGCGGGGCGGCGATTTGGAAGTCGTCAGCGGTGAGCGGTCTTCCGATGTTTACCGTGCGATTCAGTCTCTCGGGATAATCGATCTTGGGTGTCTGCAGCAGAAACCGACCGGCGGAAGCGGCATGGCGCCCATTGGCGAATACCTCGACGATGTCCACTTTCTCGATATCACGCAGCAGCACCACGTCGGCATAGCGCCCCGGTGCGATAGACCCAACGAGGTGATCGATCCTGAAGTGTCGCGCCGTGTTGTAGGAGCCGAGCTGATAGGCGATGGCGGTTGGCACACCGGCTTCCAACGCAGTGCGTATGTTGTAGTCCATTGCTCCGAGCTCGCGTGTAGCATGCACGTCACGATCATCTGTGGTGACCGAGAC
Organism: Pseudomonadales bacterium; assembly: GCA_049454295.1. GTDB lineage: Bacteria > Pseudomonadota > Gammaproteobacteria > Pseudomonadales > Azotimanducaceae > UBA7803. The sequence goes on along the minus strand of JBMTYG010000089.1, from coordinate 7,559 downwards.
GTTGCTCCAATCGGTGATACCGGTCTTGAGTAGCAGTGGGAACATGGCCCTGACGGCGTCTACTCGCGCCTCGATGAAGACGCCGCTGCGCAATTTGAGCAGACCTTCCTCAGCCTCTCGGACCTCGTGATCACTGGACAAACCCGCGGCGGCGAAGGCATTGATCTCATCCCGCCCGCGCATACCACTGGCGTGGCCCTCGACGACCCCGCGCTGCTCCCAGGTGGCCTGGATCATGCCCCATATACGTGCGCTGCCCGGAAAGCCCAGACCCGGAGGCGTGGGGTGGCTGACCGCAGGCCAGTCCATTACCTCACCGAGTCCGACAACGCGCGGGTCCTGCATCATGAAGCCGACCATCTCCTCATAGCCGTAGTGGCCGCCACCGAATTCGTAGATCGTCGGCGGCGTCGCGGAACCTACGGTGGGGAAGATTTTGAACGGGCTGCCCTGGCGTTCCGCCTCTAACCAGAAATCGATGTTCAGGTCGCCATCCACATTAGATAGCTCGTGACTGTCTTCCACGGTCCACGTTGATCCCTTTGGTACTACTAGCGCGGCCTCGTACTCGGGCGTAAGGTAGGTGCTTTCAATGTGCTTGTGTGAATCGCCGAAGCCGGGCACTGCGTAGAGCCCGCTCGCATCGAAGCGCTTCGTCGCCTCACCGGGCCACGTGTCTGCGGGCCCAACCCAGGCGATTCGCTCGCCTTTGATGACGATGTCCTGGTCGGGCATCCACTCGCTGGTAAAGACGTTGAGCACGGTGGCCCCATGGATCAGCAGGTCTGCTGGCTGCCGCGCAAGCGATACCTGGATTAACGCCTGCCGGGTAAGGATCTCCGCGCTTGGGGCTGGGATAGCGGGGCGTTCTGCCGCGGTGTTGGTCGACGCGGGCGGCTCTGCGCACGCTGTGAGCAGGAAGCCGGCGAGTGTCGCGAGCAGCACCCGTGCAGTTTTCAGGAAGTCGCCCGCCATGGGATCTCCATTACGGCGGCCTTGGTTAAATCAGCGAATGCACGGGCAGCCCTGGCGCACATCACCCTGTCGAAACGCGTGAACGTACTGTTCTGACCCACCCGACCCATCGCACGACCAACAGTGGGTCTGACCGGGCAGGCGTGGGTGATGGGGTCAAGCCCCATGTCCGGAAGATAGTGATTACAACGGAATTTTTCCAGCGAGCAGATTACAGTCATCCCCGCTTGTTTTGCGACGGTCAGGTCTTCTTGCAGCCTGAAGAGACAGATTCTGCACCGCGACCATTTGCTCAGATCTTTGAATTGGCCTGGCTTAATCGACTTATTGGTACCATCGCGTGCCACCTCAGCAGTAAAGATACACCCGGCCTGAACCTTCAGCCGTCTATTCAGGAATCGCCATCGTGACAAGATCGTTATCCAAAAGCCTCCTCAGCGAGGAGTCCCACCAGCGCATCCGCCGGGGTGTACTCGGAACAGCGCTGCTAATGTCCCTGCTGACGAGTGTGGCGCAGGCAAGCCCCGTGGGTCTGTGGAAGACCATCGATGACCGAACCGAGGAGGCCACCGGCATCATCGAGATCACGGAGAAGGACGGTCGCCTGTTTGGTCAGATCGTCGAGATTCTCGACCCAAAGGCAAAACCGGACGCGACGTGCGGACGCTGCACTGACGAGCGCAAGAACGCCCCCATTGTGGGCTTAACCATCATCCGCAATGTGGAAGCGAGCGGTGCCACAAGCGGTCCGTGGGACGGTGGCGACATTCTTGATCCGAACGACGGCAAGGTCTACCGGGTAAGGCTGAAGCTTGCGGACGGCGGCAATCGATTGGAAGTACGTGGCTATATTGGCGCGCCCATGTTCGGCCGCACTCAGGTCTGGCAGCGGGCCGAATGAGGTCTGTCGCTTTTATCGGTCGAGGATCTGCCCGATTTTGAGGAACAGCGCGTATTGGCTGTGCTCGCCTGCGCCGATGCCCATGTACACCGGCCCAATAGGCGAGTCGATACCAAGGTAGACGCTGCCTGCGTAGAGCAGGTCGTCCAGGCTCGCCTCACCTTCCTCGAGCCAGGTATTTCCTGCCTCGAGGCTGAAACCCGCGTACACGGGACTGTTGACGGGAAGGATCGACTGATCAGTCAGGCGGCGGTAGTAGGTAAGACCTGCGAATCCCATGGTGTTTCCAGCCAACGAGCTCTGCGTATAGCCCGATAGCGCGAGGAAGCCGCCGAGGGTGTAGGCGCGCTGGGGTAAGACCTTGGCGCCGTCGATCTCGCTGCTGGAATCGGCGAGATCAAGCTGCGACCAGCGACCCAGGGCAATGAACGAATTGCGGCCGAAACTGAAGCTCGTCAGAGCGAGCGAGCTCCAGGCGTTATAGACGGCGTCCGCGCCCGCAGCGCTGTTACTTTCAGAATAACGGCTGCGGAGCTGGTTGCCGCGGGAAGGGAAGTAGGGGCGGTCCAGCGAGTCGTAACCTAGTTCCGCGAACCAGCCGCCATCGTTGGCGCTGTTGGAAGACAGCGTGGGGTCGCCAATCTCGATGTCGGTGGTTGCAGTCGCGGCGTAGACCCCGCCACGGAATTGGGCTGCGTCGCCGAGGTTCACTCCCGTTGCGAGCTCGATCAACTGCTCGTCGACAGCCGCCCGGGCACGAATTTCTTCGTCCTCGCTGAAATGAACTCTGCGCTGTTCGAACCGGTAGCGGGCTTCGACGAAGAAGCGCTGCAGCGGATCCAGCGGCTGATAGAACTCCGTGCCCAGGTTCGAGTCGCCACCAATTTGCACGAAGCTGTACCACTCGGCGCCGAGCCGGTTCACGGCGCGCTGATGCCAGCTTGCACGCAATCCGAACTCGCTGGTGCCCCTGCTGTCCTGGTCCCAGCTCATGCCCAGTTTCAGGTAATCGACGCCGCGCGGATTCGCGATGGCGCGGAGCACGAGCTCGTTGCTCGTCTCACTCGGACGCACCTCATAGTCCACCCGTGAAAACAGGTCGTAGCCGTAGATGTTGGCGACGTCACGCTCGATCCTGTCGCGGTCGAACGGCTGACCGAGCGGCTGCGTTATGCGGCTGCGCAGCAGCTCCTCGGAGACCTTCGCGTCGGTTTCGATGCGAACGGAATCGATGCGCGGTGGTGGCTCCTCGGTTATTCCCACGACCTGCTCGGCGCGCCCGGGGGCGGCAAGCGTAGCAAGCTGCGGTGCTAGTGCCTGCGCAGCCTCATAGCCGAGTTGGATCGCCTCGTCAGCTTTATCAAAGCTCATGGTCTCCACGCCCGCGGCGTCCATTGCCGGCGTAATCAACACGTCGCCAGGGCGCATCTTCGCGATCTGCTGCTCGGAGTTTTTCCGTGTCATGATCGTAGTCAGCTGATCCATGAGCGCGAGGACATTTCCGAGCTTGTCGCGTGGCGCCAGCGGCGTACCGATATCGATAACGATCAGCCGGTCCACGCCCATATCCTGCACTACGTCGACCGGAATGTTTTTGGCGATACCGCCATCGACCAGGAGGTGCCCATCGAGCTCGATCGGCGTGAAGACGCCGGGTATCGACATGCTAGCGCGCATCGCGACCGCGAGATCCCCTTGCCTCAGTATCACGGGGTCGCCTGTGACGATGTCCGATGCTACGGCGCGGTAGGGGATGGGTAGCTGGTCGAAATCGGTGATATCCGCGACCTGCTTGACCAGGTCGTGCAGGATCAGGTTCAGCCGCTGCCCCTCGATGGCGCCCATCGGTATCCCGAGCTTGCCGTCTTTGAAGCGCAGGCGCGCATCGATCAGGAAATCAAAGTCTTCTCTCTTGCGCCGGTAGTTCTGCTGGTGGCGGGGCGTGGCGTCGTCGAAAGCGCCCCGCCAGTCGAGGTTGCGTGCAACCTGTTCCAGCTGCGCGGCGTTCATGCCAGAGGCATACATGCCGCCGATGACCGAACCCATACTCGTGCCGGCGATCGCGTGCACGCGGATATTGTGTTCCTCGAGGTATTTGATGACCCCGATGTGCGCCAGTCCGCGCGCGCCGCCCCCCGAGAGAACCAGACCAACCCGCGGACCGTCGCTGCGCTTTGCATCGGGTGCTGCGAGCGCATGGGGGCTAGTCAGCGTAAGTGCGAGGACCAAGGCCGCGAATGTTGTGAGTGCGCGCCGCACGGTGGGCTCCTACTTTCGCGGCAGAATTGGAGCGCATCATACGGACTAACTGGCTTTTCAGAAATTCCTGAGCCGTTCGGTATTGCCGTAATGGTCAACCTCTTGCAGCGCTTCTTTCGCGTCGTCGCAGCTCTGAGACCTCGCCGCTCAAAGCGGGCATGAGAATCTTCTCTAAAAGAAACTCGTGGGCAGAGCTGGCGTTTCGCTGTGCGGCGGCAAGTTGCGCGAAGACGTTGGTGCCAATCGCGACTTCGTCAGAGGACAGCCGCGGTAAGGAAGGCTAAGCGTAGCAGGTATCTGGCACGTATCATCTGGTAACCGTTCAAATCCTTGTTAAGAAGACGGTGTGGTCCCCGCGTTGATCTGGAGCTGCGCCCCTAGGTATCCATCACGAACAAGCGCCGGGGATTTTCCCAATACGAGCGACGTCGCGACTTCCATAAATTTGGCAGCGTTCGATAGAGGTGTGCTCGAGTCAGGCGGCTCTAACCGTTTAGCCCAGAGCAAAATCTGAATCAACTGAGGACCAGATGATGAAGTACTACAGAAAGTTGAGTCCGACCGTGCTCGCTGTCGCGGGATTGATGGCTGGCGCGATGCAATACAGCGCCGATGCGGATGCGGCGAGAAAAGTTTGCGACGACGGTGGGTATCCCCCATGCGATAACGGCGGCGGTGGGGAAACATCGGCGAACAATTTGTCGAGACCCACAATCGTGTTTGCTGGGGGCGGTCTGACCAATGTCGCGTGTGGCACCGATACGTGGTCCGCAATACAACCCCCTGCCGAACCACCCGCGGTACAGAATGGGTTCTCGATTGATCCGGCACTGAATTGGTTTGTGCAAGGCGTTCATAAGTGGCAGGCGCCCTGTATGTCATCGAGTACGAACAATATCCCGGTCATCGGCGCCTGGGGCGACAACTTGACCGGAGATGCAAAGCTGAAGGTGGGTAGCCCTATTCGAGTAGAGCTGGTCCTATCGTCCGACCAGCTCACCCCAGATCAACCTGGCTACGAAGTACTCAAGCTACAGCCCGAGTTGCTCGACCGAGAATCTGCGTATGGGACTGCGGCATATTCCGATGAGTCAAGTGAGCCCCGCGTCTACTACGCAGTTCCGATCGATTTCGTGCCAGGCCTCTATGACCATCAAGCAAACCTTCGCATTGAGCAGGTTGGGGGTAGCTGGATATTCGATCAACCAGCGACGGCGGAGATTAACGCGAAGGGCGTCGTCGTTTACGGCTATAACCTCCGCGTTCCAACCCCTGGTCAGTATCGGATCACCTATACCTTACCCAATGTCGACTTCAACGGAGCGGACGCGGGCGAGTGTGGCGATACGGAGTCTGTCAGCCATTCGTGCTCCCTGTCGATCACGGTTGGGGGTGGTGGGCGACCGCGTTAACGGTCGTCGACTCCAAAGCGGTGTTTGGAGCGGAGGGAAGTTGTTATGTGCAATGGTTGGCAAAGCATGGCGGTCGCAAGCTTCTCTGTGATCGTTACGGTTGCTCTGGTATCCCATTCGGCGGTTGGTTCGGGCCCCATTTTTGCCTGGGAGACTGTGGCGAACGCAGGCGACATCATACCAACGGCAGACTGCGAGTCTGGGAATCCCGGGCAGCCTGAACAATCCAACTGTCGGCGCTTCAATAGCTTCAACCCGCCCTCGGTGAATGTCGATGGAATGGTGGTGTTTCGCGCTCGAAGCAAGGGTTCTGCTGGTGAGAGTGGTGGTACGGGCGCTGATACGGGCGATGACTCGCTGGTAGCGGCAAGCGGCGCCTCGGGACAAGGCAGTGAGCCTGTTCATGGCGTGTATGTCCGCGACATGGGTCTTGTTAATAGCCCGGTTGTTAGCGTGCTCGATCGCGACTCTGAAGTACCCCAGCCCAACAACACCAGCCAACTGATGAATGACTCAAGGCGTACGACGTTTATGGAGACGCCGTCGTTTCCGCGCATTGATATGTGGTCGAGCACCGTGGCTACTCGCGGCAATCATCCGCCGGTATGGAAGGTGATTGATTCTGCGACAGGAGAGACCGTGGGGCACCTCGGGACAACGGGACTCTATACAAACCCCTTTGGCGCGCTTGTGACGGGAGCGAGCAAACTCGGCAATGTGACAGACTTTCGATTCTTCGAGGTGCCGGAGATTCCCGGTGTCGCCTTCGACACGTTCCCCGGCGCACCGTCGGTGATCGACACCGCAACGATTGTCTTCAAGGGTAACTACACGATTGATGACGCGGGGTCCGAGGACCCCGAGGCGACGATAGCAAAGACGGGCGTTTACTTCAGGAATCTTTCGGATTCCGCCATCGTGACTGGTAGTGGTTCCCTGCTTGGACCCGCGGCAGGTATGAGCCCGGTCGTGTCGATTGCAAACACGACCGATACGTTGATACCTGGAGCTATGACCCGTTTCGGCTCAACTTCCCCCCCAAGCGCTGCCGTTCGGAATGACGAGCGGATAGCGGTATTCGCGGGCTTCGATAACGAAGCCCAGCCGACCACGGGTGGGATTTACCTTGCGCAACTGAGCGAGACAGCGCCCAGTCTCAAAGCTCTGGTTTCCATCGGGGACCAGGTACCCGGAGAAAAAAAGGGCGTGGTCTTCAATCGATTGGGCGAAGGTATCTCGTTCGATGGACGTTTCGTTGCCTTCTGGGGTGCCTGGGGAACTGAGACTCGACCGTTAAAACTGCAATGCAGGGCGGAAGGTAGCGTGCAGCGCTTCCTATTTTGCCAGGAAAACGCGAATAACTTTCTGGTTCACGTTCCAGTGAAGCAAGGGTTATTTGTTCACGACGTCGAGTTGAATCGCACTCGCGCGGTAGCCAACACGCCGAACGACTTTGATGATTTTCTCTTTTGGAATTTCTCAGGGGTTGTCCCGGGCATGGGTGAGTCCCACGAGAGCGGTGAAGAGGCACGCTGGCGTTCGGCGACATTCGTAGCCGTTTCAGGTTTGGTGGATGGCTCACTCGAAGATGCCGGGTACCACGTTGCGTTCAAAGGACGCCGCGGTACGGTGGTGGATGCCGTGTATGTGGATCCTAGTGACGGCATCTTCCTCGGTAAGGGTCCCGGTAGTTCCCCGCTGCTGACGGCCCTGCAAACGGGGTCCGACGGGACCGTCATTGATCCTGAAGCGACGTATTTCGATGAAGCAGTCGGATCAACCATCAATCTTCCTGTGGTCGATATGGGCATCGAGCGCGACGGCTTTCGCGGTCGTTTACTCGCGATAAATGTGAGCATGGGGACAGAAGAGAGTGGGTGGGGCGGGGTCTACATTACGGATGTAAGCGAAGCGATCAGCGATCACTGATCGGTCCTTTTCGAGTTACGACAGCGTGAAACGTGACCGGAACTAGAACAACATTTGCGAGGTTTTAATCATGCATATCGCAA
>JBMTYG010000088.1:0-13622 GCA_049454295.1 Pseudomonadales bacterium | reverse complement strand
TTTCCGGCGGCTGCGTCGAAGATGACCTTCTCGAAAAACTCACGACCGGAGCCCTCGCCCAAACCGAACCCCAGTATTTCCGCTATGGCATCACTGCCGAGGAAACCGAAAAGTTCGGGCTCCCGTGCGGTGGCTCGCTGCACATCATGATCGAGCCGCTCGCACCGACCCCAGAAACCCAGGCTCATTTCGACGCGGTCGTGGAGGCGCTTTCTCACCGACAGCGCGTGAGACGTATCATCGATCTCGCGAACAAAACGCGTCGCGTGGAGGCGGCCCAGCGCTTTGAGCCACTGGAATGGGATCCGGAGAACCAGCGCCTGCGGCACACCTGTGGCCCGCGTCAGCAGTTATTCATCATCGGCGCCGGCATGGTGTCCAAATACCTCGCCGATCTGGCGCTCAAACTTGATTTCGAGGTCCGCGTCTGCGATCCACGCCAACATCTGATCGACGATTTTGGTATTCCCGGGGTCGAGTGCATCTGTGACATGCCGGACGATGCCATCCGGCGCTGCGCGAGTGATAGCGACTCCGCCATCGTGGCGCTGACCCACGACCCGCGCATCGACGACATGGGGCTCCTCGAGGCGCTAGGCACGGATGCCTTCTACGTCGGAGCGATGGGCTCTGCCCGAACCTCATCCAATCGTCGCGCGCGCCTTCAAACACTCGGCCTCGGCGCCGAAGCGCTCGAGCGGCTCCACGCACCCATCGGTCTGCCCATCGGCAGCAAGACGCCGCCGGAAATAGCCATTGCGATCATCGCCGAACTCATCGCGGTGCGGCAGGCGGTTGCAGCCCGCGCCGAGAACAGTGCCGCCTGCCCTGCGAGCGCGTGACGATCACCATCGGCTGCATTCTGCTGGCTGCCGGCCAGTCACGCCGTTTTGGCGGCGACAAGCGGCAGGTCCGGCTAGCCGATGGTTCCACCCTGCTCGACGCCAGCATCGAGCGCTACCGCAGCAGCTTCGACGAGCTGATCCTGGTCCTGCGGCCCGGTGAAACCGCGGCACCGCGCACCGGAATCATCGTGGTTGAGTCGCCGGACGCGGCAAAGGGCATGGGTCATTCCTTGGCGGCCGGTGCGCACGCTGCCGAGACGCGCGGCTGGTCGGGCGCCTTCGTCGCGCTAGCCGACATGCCGTTTGTGAGCGCTACCACTCTTACAACGCTCAAACACGCCCTCGGCCAGCGCCTGCATGGCGGTCGACCCGTCATCGTGCAGCCTGCCCTTCAGGGGGCCGACGGCCGGGTGGAACCGGGCCATCCGGTCGGCTTCTCTGATGACCTATTGCCGGAACTCGGCACCCTTGGTGGCGATAGCGGCGCGCGAGACGTCATACGACGTCACGCGGACTGCCGATTCACCGTCCTCGTGACTGACCCAGGCGTCGTCCAGGACGTAGACCAGCCGCATCAGCTGCCTCGCGAAAGCTGACGCCGCCCGCCGAGACGCGACCCCCAGTCGAGCTTGCTGCGACACGACTCGTAAAAACTGTGACCCTCGGTGTACACCAGACGCAGGGGCGATTCGTACTTGGACACATGCACCTCATCGCCGCGCGCAAGCGCCAAATCGACCTGACTGTCGCAACTGACAATGGCATCCGCCGGGCCAGCCTCCCCGATCACGACGCGAATGAGGCTGCCACCCGGCACAACGAGCGGCCGGGACGTGAGCGTGTGCGGAAACATGGGTACGATCGCGATCGCGTCAAGACTCGGATGCATGATTGGCCCACCCGCCGAGAGCGCATAAGCCGTGCTACCGGTGGGGGACGCGATGATCAAGCCATCCGAGCGCTGTTCGTAGACGAATGCGCCGTCTACCCACAGGGCAAATTCGAGCATGCGCAGAACCGCGCCAAGCCGAATCACCACGTCATTAAGCGCGGTAGATCGGGAAAGCACGGTCCCACTACGCACGACCCGCGCTTCGAGCAGGAAGTGATCCTCGATCAAATAGCGGCCGAATAGCACCGCGGTCAGCTGCTCGACGATACGATCCGGAGCAACATCCGCAAGAAACCCGAGCCCGCCGCGATTCACGCCAAGTACAGGCGCGCCCCAGCGGGCAAGGTCGCGCCCCGTGCCTAGCAGACTCCCATCACCGCCAACGACCACGACCAGATCACATCGAGCGCCCAGCTCGTCACGAGTGACGCCGGCGCTCGCGGGGCTCAACATGCGCGCCGTGGCGTCTTCGACGAGCACGCTGACACCGTGGCGCAGAAGCACCTCGCGTACAACATTGACGCTGTCGAGGAGTTCAGGACTGTTGCGCCGGGAGATCAGACCGACGTTCCTGAAGGCGGGGTCACGCGCGGGGGCGTCCATCTCAATCCCGACCAGAGCAAAGACCGCACACTACACACGCGTGGAGACCGGAACAATCCTGCACGCCCTGCGCGCTCGAACTTGCAAATGCGATGCAACGGTTTAGCCTTCGGTCGCTTATTGCATGGCAGATCAGGTCCCGGGGGGAAAGCATCTTGCAGCAGACACTGGCGCCGCGACATCTAGAGGCTTTCGCATCCGTGCGCGGTGATGCCTTGCACTCACGCACAGATACCTTCTGGACGTTGATGCGGGAGGAAGCCGCGGCGAAGAGTCTGGAGGAACCCATTCTCGGCAGCTACTTCCACGCAACCGTGCTGAACCACCGCACCTTCGGCGCCGCCCTGAGTTTTCGGCTCGCGAGCAAGCTGGAAAACCCCATGCTGCCGACCATGCTGATTCGCGATGTGATCAGCGAGGCACTTGAGGACGATCCGATGATCCTGCGCGCCGCAGCGCTGGACGTCATCGCGGCATTCACCCGCGATCCGGCGTGCCCGGACCTGTCGACACCGTTTCTCTTCTTCAAGGGCTTCCATGCGCTACAGGCGCACCGAATCGCGCACTGGCTGTGGGGTCGATCTCGACGCTCACTCGCCCAGCTATTTCAGAACCAGATCAGCGCAAGCCTCGGCGTAGACATCCATCCCGCCGCTCGTCTTGGATCCGGGTTGATGCTCGACCACGCGACCGGCATCGTGATCGGTGAAACCGCGGTGGTAGAGGACGACGTGTCGATCCTGCACTCGGTGACACTGGGCGGCACCGGAAAATCCACCGGTGATCGCCATCCAAAAATCCGCCGCGGGGTATTGCTGGCAGCCGGGTGCAAGGTGATCGGCAACATCGAGGTGGGTGCCGGGGCCAAGGTGGGTGCGGGCAGCGTGGTGCTCGAGGACGTGCCAGCCGGCGCCACCGTCGCGGGCGTTCCAGCACGAATCGTGGGCCAAGCAGGCAGCACTCCCGCACTCGAGATGGATCAGCGTCTGCTCTAACCCAGCCCGCCGGCAACCGGCAGAAAAGCTTCTGATCGCGCGCCCGTGTCCGAATACGCTAATGTGTTAATGCAAATGCAGGGAGTAGGTCATGACGACACAAGGCGTGCCGACCTCGGTCAGACTTTTCTCGCCCGTCGGCGTGGCGGTCGCTGCAGCGCTTGGCTCGTTTATCGCTGGGGTAGTGCTGATCTGGTACAACTACCGCGTGCTGGGCTACCCGCAACTGGCCTGGCGCACAGCGATTGCAGGCAGCATTTTTTACATCATGGTGATGGTCGCATCGGCTATGGCGCCCAACACGCCACTGGTCGGCATCTCGGTGCTCATCGGTCAATGTGTCGTTGCCGCCACGGCCACAAAAGCTCTGCAAGGCGCCGCGATCGATTGGCATATTGCGCGCGGTGGCGCAATGCACGGCTCCGGCATGGCCGGACTGGTGGGGCTTGGTGTCGGTATTTTTGCGGCGCTGATCTTAATTCTGATCGGCAGAGTGTTTGGTTTGCCGATCGGAATTATTCCCACATCGAGCGCATGAACCAACGGCGCGTACGATTACACCTCGTAAGCGTCTACCCACGGGGTTTCATCTTCGGCGAACACGACCCGCTCTGCTTCGTCGGTAAGCCCACCACCATTCAGCCAGTCTGCGAGGACATCGCGTCCTTCAAAGAGGTCTTCCAGTTCCATTCTTCCCGGCGCCAACAACGGCGCTTCCTTTCTTTGTTTTTCAGTATGGCTCCATACTCTACGAAACTCGTGACACTTACGTGAAGATTTCGTCAAGGAAACGTGCGCGAGTTCTGATTTCCGGAACACTGGCGTATGACGTCCTGGGTCGTACGTCAGACCGCCTCGACCCCGGGGTTCGAAATGTGAAGCTCGACGGGGTGCATCAGGACTTCGGCGGCTGTGCCATGAACGTGGCCTATACGCTCACGGGTTTAGGGCTTGAGCCAATAGCACTGGCCTACGTCGGAGAGGATTTTGCGCCAACCTATGCGGACCATCTAAAGGCCGCCGGCGTCAGAACCGATGCGCTCATCCTTGTCCCCGGGCAGACCTGCGCGCGCGGAATCACCCTGACCGATCCTCGGGGTGTCCAGTTCACCGCCTTTTTCCCCGGACCAACCGGATCCGATCGAGTGGTGCAAGATCTCGAGCGGCTCTGCCGCCAGGAAAACTTCGATGCTGTGGTTCTGGCTCCTGACCTGCCAAACAAAGTGGCAGCCGCTGCGCCCGCTGTGGCTCACCTGCCGCTGCGCGTCTGGTGCCCCGGGCAGTACGCGCAGCATTTCACCGCAGAGCAAATCGTGCCGCTGCTCCGGTGGGCCGACCTTGTCATCCTGAACCGTTTCGAGTGGCGCTCGCTCTATCAGACCCTGCGCCGCGGCAGGGTGGCCCATGGCGAGCCTTGGCTGCACGCGAGTTCGCCTGCCGTCATCGTCACTCGAGGCGCCAGCGCGGTGGTGTTCTGGTCGCCGGGTCAAGGGCGCACGTGCGTCCCCGTGAAACAAGTGCCCACGTCAGCGCAGCAGGACCCCACCGGGTGCGGCGACGCACTCACGGCGGGCGTGATCGCCGGGCTATTAACCGGGCTAACCCCTGCGCAAGCCATCGAGCACGGTATCGGCGCTGCCCTGCTCTGCCTTGCAGAGCAAGGCACACAACGGCATCGGGCGCCAACGGCTGAGGTTTTTTAGCCCTGAAGGTGCGCCGGACGTGGCAGCCCTATTCGGTCTTTTCGAACGCCATTCGCACCGCGAGCACGTCGCAAGTCACTCCATGGATAATCGCATTGGCCGTCGATCCCAGCAGCAGACCGAGGCCATGTCGCGCGTGCGTCCCGACCACAATCAGATCAGCGCCAATGCGCGCAGCGAGAGCGCGGACATCAGGCGCGGGTGTCCCAAGGAACACATGAACGCGCGTTTCAGGAATGCCGTAACGCGCGCCAAGGGTGCGCGTCTGGGTGGTCGCCTGATCGAGGGCCTGCTGTTCGAAGGACACGCCACCAATGGCGATGGGCGCCATATCAAGCGCGCCGTACACCTGCAGGATCGGCTTGACGACCGACACCACAGACAGCGTTGCGCCACTCGCACTCGCGACAGCGCGGGCCTTGTCCAGCACCTGTGTTGCTTCCTCGGACAGATCAACGGCAGCGAGTACGTGGCGATATCCCATGACGATATCCATTAATGCGGTCGCATCACAGTAACCCCAACGCAATCGCTTGCCCTATGGGGACATTCCCTGAGGCATGCAGGCGCCGAGCCGTGGAAACTACCGAGTACCGCGAGCGGCTATGCTAAGCGACCATGCTCGATCGAGAGATTTCCTGGTACCGCCATGCCCCCAATCCCAACCCTCGGTGAGCGGTGCTTCGAATCGTGGCAGTCGAGTGTCCCGGGAACGGCGCGCCGCGTCTCTCTCCTTGCCCTGCTGCTGTGCTCAGCGCTCGTCGTCGCTGACGAGCGACGCTTGGACGACGCCCTACCCGGTCAGGCACGCTATTTGGAAACCTGCGCGCGCTGTCATCAGCCCGACGGGGGTGGTGTCGCCGGCGTGTACCCACCGCTGCATAACGCCCCGCGTCTCTGGAGCGACCGCAGCGAGCCGATTCGCGCGGTGCTGGGCGGTCGGTCGAGTCAACTCGATGACAGCGACAGACGCTTCGATCACGCCATGCCCAACCACGGTTACCTCGGCAACGAGGTGATCGCCGAAACCCTGACCTTTATACAGGCAGCCTGGGGGCCGGGGGGGGCACCGTTCACAGCCGCGGAGGTGGCTGCCGTACGACTCGCGCTGCTCTCGCGGGCCGAGGAGAGCTCTGCGAATGCTCACGGCGCACCCGAGGATTTCGCGACGTTGCCAAGTCCCCTCGCCCAGCTCGAGGCCACGCGTCGGGTTACCTCGGAAGGTCCGCCGCTCACCACCGACGAATTCGCTCGGGCACAAGCGCTCTATTACGGACTCTGCACCGGGTGTCACGGCGTCATGCGGGAAGGAACCGCTGGCAATCCGCTCACGCCAGACGCCATGCAGGCGCGCGGGACCGACTACCTGCGGGAGCGAATCGGGTTTGGCGTGTCCACCGGAATGCCGGCCTGGGGCACGGACGCCCGACTCGAGGGTGACGAGATCGATCTGCTCGCACGATTTCTGCAACACCCGGTATCCGAACCGCCAGACATGGATCTTGAGCAGATCCGCGACAGTTGGCGCCTTCGGGTGAGCACCCGGGATCGAGCAACCACCCGCCCTTCCGATAACTATTTGCGCAACCTGATCGTCGTCACGCTGCATGATGTTGGACAGCTCGCGTTCATCGACAGCGGATCACGCAGGCTCATCGGCACGGTTGATGTCTGCCAGAGCCCCCATGAAGTCACCGCTTCTGCAAGCGGGCGCTACCTGTATGCCATCTGCCGGGATGGCACTCTGAGTCAAATCGATCTCTGGGCATCTCCGCCCGCACGGGTGGCCTCGGTGCGCGTGGGCTACGAAGCGCGCGCGGTGGCAGCCAGCGCGGTTCCGGTGCTCAGTGATGGTGCCGTACTGGCGGGCGCCTATTGGCCGCCGCAACTGGTGATGCTCGACGGAACCACACTGGAGCCTCTCAAACTCCTGTCGACACGAAACACGGCCACGCCTGGGCATCCCTACCATCCGGAGCCACGCGTCAGTGACATCGTTGCGATGCGCGATTCGCGCTCGTTCATCGCGAGCATTCGAGAAACCGGAGAGCTCGCATTCGTCGATTACTCGCGTGGGCCGGATACCCGCGTTGAGAGGGTCAACACACTGCGCGATTTGCGCGCGGGACACTGGGCAGAAGATAACCGCTATCTCCTCATACCCGCCGATTCGCAAGGCATCGCTGTCATCGACAGTGAAAGCCGGGCTGTCGTGGCGGAAATTCCAGCACCTGTGCTCGGCGCCAGCTCCGGCACCAGCTATGTCCACAAGACGCTGGGGCCGGTATGGGTGACGGCCAACATGCGCGGCAATGAGCTGATCGTGATCGGCACCGATCCACAGGGTCATCCGCAGAACGCGTGGAAAATCGCGGCGCAAGTACCGACCGTGGCGGCTGGGACCCTGTTCCTGTCCACTCACCCAGCCCAACCCGATCTGTGGCTCGATGCGCCGCTCGCACACGACCCCGCCGTCTCCGGCAGCCTGACAGTGTTTTCGAAACATGCGCTTGAAGACGGCTATGAGACCTTGCCCGTCGCGCGCTGGTCGGGGCTCGAGACGGGTCCGCGCCGAGCGCTGCAACCGACGTTTGCTGCCGAGGGGAAAGAGGTTTGGACGTTAGTCTGGAACCCACAGAACGAGCCTTCTGCCATCGTGATCATCGACGCCATCACTCGCGCCCCGAGGGCCACGCTGACCGACCCGCGACTGATCACGCCGACCCGGATTTATCGCGTCGGGGACTTGATCGATACAACCAGAGGCACGGAAACCGGCTCCCGCGGTGCGCAGCTCTTCGCCGAGCTCTGCGCCAATTGCCACGGCCCCTACGGCGCGGGCGACGGTCCGCTTGCTTCGTCGCAATCCGTCGCGCTGCAGGATCTTCGCGATCTCACCTCGCGCGCCAAGGGTGCATTCCCTAGAGACTTTGTGACCGAGATCATCGACGGTCGAGCTTTTCGCGCCGAGCACGGTCCCGAGGGCATGCCCTTATGGGGCGCTGAACTCCTGCGCGAGGCTCCGCTTGATCCGAGGGCGGAAAGCGAAGTGGCTGCAATGATCGAAGCTTTGACCGACCATCTCGAAGAAATGCAGCGCTGAACCGCGAGAATCCGAAAAATGTCGCCAGAGAGATCTGGCCCAGAGGAGTTTGACATGCGCACCCTGAAGCGGATTGTCGTGGCCAACAATGGCCTCAACGGACTACCGGTGGCCCTCGCCAAAGCCGCGCGGCTTGAGCATTACACCGGCGCAGCGATCGATGTGGTCTCCGTCGCCTGGGATGCGGTCGCGGAAGAACCTGTGTCGGTGCTGCCTGAACAGGAGCGCATCCAGCTGATCGAAGCATTGAAGGCCTCCGAGCGGCAGGGGCTTCGGGCGCTCACCGATACTCTGTCGCCGAAAGTCGCGGACCTCGACACTCAGGTTCTTTGGCACAAATCCGCAAGCGAGGCGATCGTCGAACACGTCGAACGCACGCACGCCGACCTGCTGATCAAACCGGTCGAGGACCACCACGACATTGCCGATCTGCTGCGCACCCCCTTGGATTGGCAGCTGATGCGGTCCGCGCCCTGCGCAGTGCTGATCTCCCGGGAACCGGATTGGTCCAGGGCCGCCTGCGTGCTGGCAGCGGTGGATGCGTTGGATGTTCGGCACGCGCGGCTTACGCATGCCGTGCTCGAGAGCTCGGCGCTCCTGGCCGAGGCGCTGGGGCTGCCGTTGCATATGGTGTGCGCCTATCCCTCGCTGGGACAGACCACCGGGGCGCTGCAAGCGGCTGACGACTATGCGGGGATAAAGGCGGACATGCGCGCGCACCGAGAGCGCGCCATGGCCCACTGGGCAGATGAAGTCGGCGTCAACTGTGCCGCCATGCACGTCGTCGAAGGACGTCCTGCGGTCGCCATCGCCGCACTCGCACAACAACTGCGCGCAAGCATCACCGTCATTGGCACGGCGGCGCGCAGCGGAATCGGCAAGCTCGTCCTCGGCAATACCTCCGAAAGCCTGATGTCGCGGCTACCAGGTGACGTGGTCGCCGTGTCCGCCGAATGAAGCTCAGCGTCGACGCGCTGCGCCGACGGGCCGAGCCAGATCGCCTCGGGTTCGCAACCACTGCAGACCTGATCCCAGAACGCGCGGCGTTAGGCCAAGGTCGGGCGGAAGAAGCCTTGGCATTTGCCGCAAGCATGCCCTCTGCGGGCTACCACGTCTGCACGCTGGGTACGCCAAGCCTTGGCATGCTGGATTTCGTGCGCGTGCGACTGATGGAATTTGCCCGTGAGCGCTCGGTTCCCAATGACCTGTGCTATGTCAACCATTTCGCCGACGCGGCCACACCCCGTCTCTGCCCGCTGCCGCCCGGGCTAGGCAGCGCCTTTCGAACGGATGTGAATGAATATCTCAACGGCGTTCGGGCCACACTGCCCGCTGCGCTACGATCGGATGAGTTCCAAAGAGCCGCGCAGACACTGGTCGAACAGCTGCAGCGCAAACAGGCGGACGATGTCTCGGATCTAGAGAAAGAGGCCTCGCGGCATGGGCTCGCAATGCTGCCGACGAGCAACGGTTTTGCTTTCGCCCCGGTCCAGAACGAAAAGATTCTCGAACAAGAAACGTTTAACCAATTGGACGAGCCATCACGCCAGCGGTTGAGCGAGGCCATAGAGCGCATGAATCGACTACTGGCGGAACGTCTGCGCGCATACCCCAGATTCCAGGAGGATCTGGTGCGACAACAGCGAGCGCTCACGCGTAACACGGCCACAGACGTGCTCACGGGCTTGATTGCGCCGCTCAAGGAGCGCTATCGCGACTTCACCGCCGCAAGCCGGCACCTTGATGACCTCATCGCGCATCTGCTCGACAACGTCGATCGCATCGTACTGTTCGACCAAGGTCAGGCCGGACAGCTGCACATGTCAGCCGCCAGCGCGACGGCCGCGGCGGACCAGTTCTATCGCCAATGCGAGGTGAATCTGCTGATCAACAATGGTGACCTGACCGGCGCACCCGTCATCTACGAAAGCAACCCGAGCCTGGATAATCTGGTGGGAAAGCTTGAGCACCGCTTCGAGTACGGCACGCCCACCACAGACTTCAACCTGATCCGTCCGGGCGCACTGCATCGAGCCAACGGCGGCTTTCTCATACTCGACCTTGATCGGGTTCTACAAAAACCCTTCGCCTGGGACGCCCTCAAACGCTGTCTGATGGATCAGAGCGTCCGCGTGGAATCCGTGGGTCAACTACTCAACCTTACCTACTCCGTGTCACTGGACCCGGAACCCGCGCCGCTCGATGTCAAAGTGATCCTCATTGGCAATCACGCGCTGCACCAGGGGTTGGGCACCTGGGATGCTGATTTCGAAACCTTGTTCAAAGTCACCGCTGATTTCAGTGAGCATGTGCCCTGGACTGAGGACAACCAGCAGGCGTTTGCACGCCTGCTGGCAGGTATGGTGCACGACTCGGGTGTCCGACACCTGACGGCCGCCGCGGTTGCTGAGACCGTGGAGCATGCGTCGAGGCTGATGCAGGACCGCACCAAACTTTCAACACAAATCCGAGATATCGAGGATGTCCTGCGCGAAGCCAATTTCGCCGCAGAGCGAGCGCACGCGACCTTGATCGATAGGGATCACATTCGGCATGCGCTGGAGAAGCACGTTTATCGCATCGATCGAACGCGTGAGCTCATCTATGAGGACATAGCACGCGGAATCGTCGCCGTTGCAACTCGAGGGCACGCAGTCGGACAGATCAACGGACTGTCTGTGGTCGCGGTGGGTCAACTCATCTTCGGGCAGGTGGCGCGAATCACCGCCACGGCGCGAATTGGCCGCGGAGAGGTCATCGACATCGAGCGCGAGTCACGACTCGGCGGCAACATCCATCGCAAAGCCATGCTCATCGTCACGAGCTTTCTCGGTGGACGTTACGCAACTGAAGAACCCCTGTCGCTGTCTGCCGCCCTGGTGTTCGAACAGTCCTATGGCGGAATCGAAGGCGATAGCGCTTCAATAGCCGAGGTTTGTGCGCTGGTGTCAGCCGTCATCCGGCGCCCCCTGCGACAGGACATCGCGGTGACCGGATCCATGGATCAACACGGCAGCGTGCAGGCGATCGGTCGCGTCAACGAGAAAATTGAGGGGTTCTTCGACATTTGCAAGGCTCAGGGACTGACCGGCACACAGGGCGTACTGATACCGGACAGTAATCGTGATCACCTGATGCTTCGCCTCGACGTGCGTGACGCTGTGGCAGCCGGGCGTTTCAGTGTCTCTGTGATGAAAACCGTCGACGACGCGTTTGCTCTCCTGTTTGCCAGTCCCAATGGCGCTACGATCGACGCGGACACCATCAATCGCGAGATGCACGAGCGACTGCAGGCGCTGTTCCGCATGCGCCAACGGGCAGGTTATGCTTTGCCCGACGGCGGGCAAGACGCTCGCATTCATCGATTGGGGGAGAATCCATGTCCAGAGCCACCGACCACGAAGTCGTCTCGATCTATCCGTTATCCGAGGCGCAGATCAACGAACTAATGACCAAGGCACCCGAGTGCGTGTTGATCTGGGATACCCAGGACCACTGGCCCGTTGGCGTGGTGCACTCGTTCCTATGGCACGACGGCAAGGTGTGGCTCACGTTTGCCAGCCACCGCCACCGCGCGGCAGCCATTCGCCGCAACCCACGTGTGTGCGTAACGGTGACCGGCAGGACTCTCGCACCCGAGGATACGCCCAAAGGTCAGGCAACCATGAAGGGCATCGGGAAATTCCACGATGACCGGGCCACAAAGGAATGGTTCTACCGCGCGCTTTCGAAGAAAGGCAACCCCACGGATCCGGTGGCAGAGCAGGATTTCTACGAACTGCTCGACTCGCCTCTGCGCACGGTGCTCGAGATCACCCCCGAGAAATGGATCACCTTTGACGCCGGCAAGTCAGCACGGCATCGTGCTGGCACGCTGCCCGAAAGCGAGCTTGGTCCGCGACTCAGTGTCGATATCGACCGACTTGAGGCAGAACGCAAGCGGCGCGGGCTCGACTGAGTCGGGCGCAGTCTCTAGCGACCGGCCCGGGGATCTGGGCCGATCAAAGACTGTGACCATGCACTTATCGGAGGGCTTGTCAGACATCCAAGCCCTTCGATCGCCGCGCAAGAATCATTTCCCGGTCTAGCACGTAGGCATCCCCGCGCGCGACGATGGCCGCTGCGTGATCCGTCACGACGTCATCCCAGCCTGCATGCGGGAGCACATAGAATCGATCATTCTCGATCGCCTCGAAGACGATCTGTGCGATGGCGTCCGGCGATTTGCCTTCCGACAGCGCGGTGCCAATGGGCAGACCGCTACCCGCAGGGTTCCTCAGGCTGGTGAGGGCGCCCGGCCGATTGCGCTCAGCCTCCGCAATGCGCGTATTCACCCAGCCGGGGCAAAGCACCGACGCGCCGATTGGCGAGTGCCGCGCCCTGAGCCCATGAGAAAGCGCTTCCGACATCAGGATGACGCCGAATTTGCTCACACCATACGGGCCGCCTCCAGGAATAAAGGCGGCAATCGACGCCGTATTAACGATATGCCCAGGTTCACCATGGCCGATCATGTGCGGTACGAACGTCTGAAGCCCGTAGCGCACCCCGTGCAGATTCACGCCCAGGACCCAGTCCCAGTCCACATCGGGAATCTCCCAAACGTCCGTGGGCGCCCCCCCGTTGACGACCCCTGCATTGTTAAATAGCAAGTGGATGTTGCCGAATCGGGCGGTGGCTTCATGGAACAGCTTTTCGACCGCGCTTTTGCGCATGGTATCGGTGATCACGCCCAGAACCGGCACTTGTCGCTCCTCGAACCAGCCCGTCGCAGCATCCAGCGCCTTGGCCTCGATATCGGCCAGAACCAGATTCATGCCGAGCGCCGCGCAATGGCGCGCATAGGCGAGGCCGATGCCGCTCGCACCACCGGTGATGACGGCTGTTCGCCCCGAAAACTCCTTGAGCATCTTCCCTCCTGAGCGTCCCGCTGGAACGCCTTAGCCCTCCGGCCCGAATGTAGCGGCAGCCGTTGTCATCGACCAGCTTTTCCCGAGCCAGACCCGATGACTTCTCAAAATCGCATGCGCGTGCTGCCGCGATGAGCGCTGGGATAAAGCTCGACGGCGCTGGTATCTCTGGTGGAGCCGCCGCAGCTAAGGCATGAGCTGCTCCCCGTCAGCAGCCCGCATTGCTCCGGCTAGCCTAACGTCACCCACTGAATTCAAGCCGGTGGATACCCCTACGTCGACCCGTTCACACCCTTCGGGAATCACGTAACCCGCCCCGCCTAAACTTTTCATTAACATTCCTCTGGCGCAATATCCCCGCGTTTGTGATGATTGCGCACAATTCGTTAACAAATCGACGTCTGATCCATGCCCTCACCGCTTTTAGATCTCGTGCCGTTACCCGCGTTCGTAGCGAACGCAACCGGGGATATCACTGACATCAATCGCTGCTGGATCGAGCTGTTTGGCAATGACACGGCCAAATGCTGGCCAAGAGACTTCGACATTGAATCACCCCGCGTCGGCGACG
>JBMTYG010000087.1:0-13697 GCA_049454295.1 Pseudomonadales bacterium | reverse complement strand
GCGACCAGCGAGGTAACGCCCTTCATAGGCTCGAATCTGATACGTTCCGACGTTCGGGGCTTGCTTGTATCCAGAGGCGTGTTCAAAAGTAATACGCGGGAATTGTCGGGCCACCTGAATCACGGAATTCATGTGACCAAATGAAGTAGCGAAAATCATGTCGTGCCCGTCTCGCGCCAGCCCGGTCAATACGCGAACGGTATCCGGTCCGGGTACGACGCCTTCAACGGTCGTCGTCTCGATTTTCCCCGGAAGCGCGGCGATAAGGTCCTGTCGTCCCTTGTCGTGGGATTGACTCCACCCGCCCGCGCTGACCGGATGCTCGTAGACAAATGCGACCTTGAGGGGTTCGTCAGAGGCAAAAGCGGCAACGCTGAGGGTGAACAGCGAAAGGCCTAGGAGCATCGAAGCCAGGCCAGCGCAAAACAAGCTCAACTGATTCCAACGCGATGTTCTCATGGTCCCTCCTATTCTCGGGTTCCCAGCGCGCGCGGGGTGTCTGCACGCCACCGGAAGCGCCGTCCTGTCAGTACCAGCATCAGGGCGAGCGTGAGCACATAAGGCAGCATGCTCATGAGCTGGGGTGATGCGCTAAAGCCAAACCCTTGAAGGCCCAGATGCGCCACGCTGGAGGCTCCAAATATCCAGGCGCCAATCAAAACCGGGATGACCCTCCAACCTCCGAAAATGACCAACGCGAGCGCAATCCAACCGCGGCCAGAACTAATGCTCTCCGACCAGATCGGTGTGTACACCACGGCGAGCCACGCGCCCGCAAGACCAGACAAAGCGCCCCCAGACAGCACGGCTATGAGCTGGATGCGCGTCACAGGCAGCCCCAGACGCCGAGAGGCGGCGGGGTTGTGCCCAACCGCGGAAAAGCGTAGTCCCTGTGGAGAGCGGTTTACTAACCAGCATCTGGCCGGAATCAGGGCCATGGTGAGGTAGACGACCAGGTCGTGTTGAAACAGGCCTGGGCCAAGAAGAGGGATATCGCTCAGGAAAGGGATGGGGATTGCGGAAAGCCCAACGATTGAGACGCCGGATTGGTCGCTGCCTATCGCTGCGCCCAGCCCGGTACCCAGGATTGTCAGTGCAAGACCTGAGGCGACCTGATTGGCATTCATTCCGAGGGTCAGTAGTGCGAACACTGCCGAAAGACATACGCTGGCCATGATGCCGGCGCCAATACCGAGCCAGGGGGATCCGGTGCCTGCCGCGATGGCAAAGGCGCTCGCAGCGCCGAGGATGACCAGGCCCTCCTGCCCCAAATTAATCACACCGGAACGTTCTCCGACGAGAACGCCAAGACCAATCAGCAACAACGGGGTCGTAGCGCGCACGCTGGAGAACAGGAAGGCATCGATCAATTCCACGTTGTATGACTCCGTGTTCAGCCTGCGCGTGCGAGATAGCGCGCATGAAGGCCGTCGAATGCCAACAGGTACATCAGCATCAGACCTTGCAAAAGCGCGGTGACCGAACGCGAGACTCCCGTCTCCATCTGGAGGTTTTCTCCCCCTAGATAGGTCAACGAGAGAAGCATGCTCGCAAAGACAATGCCAATGGGGTGCAGACGTCCAATGAAGGCGACAATGATGGCGCCATATCCGTAGCCGAGAGCCACGTGCTCCGTCAGTTGCCCGATAGGTCCCAGGACCTCTGCAGCTCCGGCAAATCCCGCCAATGCGCCGCTTGTCACCATCACAAGCCAGACGATACCTGTTGTGGAAAAGCCTGCGAACGCGGCTGCTCTTTGGTCTAGCCCCTGTATACGAAGCTGAAACCCGCCCAGCGTTCTGGCGAGAAACCACCCGGTCGCTAGGACGATGCAGAGAGCAACTGGCGTCGCGATCGTCCAACGCGCTTCAGACCACAAGGGTGACAGGGTCGCCGCGGGATCGAACAGGGCCGATTCGGGGAAGCTGAAACCAGAGGGGTCGCGGAGTGGTCCATGCACGGACCAGCTGAGGATGCCAATGGCGATATAGTTGAGCATGATTGTCGTGAGAACCTCTGAGGCGCCAAACCGGGTCCTGAGCCATGCTGAACAGCTTGCGAGCATCACGCCGCCCAGCACCCCCGCGGCGATCGCAAGAGGCAGCGTCAGGCCCCCGAGCGCAGTGGCTTGCAACGCGACACTGCCCGCGCACAACGCGCCGGCGACGAACTGCCCTTCAGAGCCTATGCTCCAGATCCCGGCGCGATAGCAAAGACAAAGCCCGATTGCGCACAGGAGTAAAGGGGTTGCCTTTAACACCAATTCCGACCACCCCCATGGGTCGGCGATCGGTTGCAGATAGAGCGCGCGCAAGCCGGCATCCACGGGGATTTCCATCGCGAACAATATCAACGCGGAGCTGAGGAGGGTTGCCGTCGCGGCCGCGAAGGGCGCGAATATGGACCACGCCATCGGTCGACGCTGGATCACTCTGCTTGTGCGCCTGTCATCAAAAGACCTAGCTGTGTTCGCGGTAGCCGCTCTGGCGATCTGGGTTCGCTCAGGACTCCTCGATGGATAACCGCTATCCGGTCTGCGAGCCGATAAATCTCGTCGAGATCAGCGGATATCAGCAGGATCGCGACCCCAGCTTCTCGAGCTAACATGAGCTGCCGGTGAATCGATCCCGCCGCAAGCGTGTCGACGCCCCAGGTTGGGTTGTGACATATGAGCACACGGGGTCGAAACCTTAGTGCACGACCGACGAGGAACTTCTGTAGATTGCCGCCGGACAGCTTGCCTGCTGCGACTGAAGGATCAGAGGCTCGCACATCCTGTTCGCGCATCACCGTTGCGCTGTCGTTCAAAGCAGCACTTCTATTCAGAGGCGCGCACGGTCCCAGGTGTCTATCTGTGTAATGGTCGTACTCGGTGAGCAAAAGGTTATCCACCAGATCCAGGCTCGGGACGGCGCCTCGATAAGTTCGTTCGGCAGGGATCACGTGTAGTCCCCTCTGTCGTCGTTTGCGTGGGCTCCAGCCGGTCACATCGTGTGCGTCAAGCCAGATTCTGCCGCTCGCCGGTTTTTGCTCGCCGGTGATGAGATCGCTGAGTCGACCCTGACCGTTGCCCGCGATACCGGCAATACCGATGATCTCTCCGCCGCGGACCGACAAATCAATCGCTCGCGCGAGGGGCTCTTCTCGCTCGGAGCTGGACGTGCGAACGCTCTCTAGCACGAGTTGCGGAACGCCCGTGGTGCTGGATCGTTTCACCATGGGAACGGATGCCGCTGTGCCCACGATAAGCTCAGCAAGCTCGTCCTCGCTTTTCTCCCGCGGGTTGCAGCGCGAGACCACGCGTCCCCGGCGAAGAATAGTCGCGACGTCGCAGAGCTCCCGCACCTCGCTCAGGCGGTGCGTCACGAAGAGGATGCTGCAACCGCGTTTAGCGAGTTGGCGCAACGCGCTGAACAGCCGATGAGTCTCCGCAGGTGTAAGCGATGACGTCGGCTCGTCCAGCATAAGCAGCTGTGGGGAAAGCAGTAAGCAGCGCAGGATCTCCACCCGCTGCTGCTCGCCCATGGAGAGGTCGCCCACAAGCGCAGAGGGATCAACCGGAAGGTCAAGCTCAAGCGCAAGACGTTCCAACTGCTGCGCGATGGACGCGGGCTTTAGCTGTCCAAGGCGCCCGGTTCCCAAATACAGGCGTACGTTGTCCATCACACTTAGCGCTTCGATCAGCGAGAAATGCTGAAAGACCAGCGCCATACCCAACTCGCGCGCATGGTTGGCGTCGCGCAGAGCAACCTCTGCGCCATTCCACAGTATTGTTCCAGCGTCGGGTTTTTCGACGCCGTAAACACACCGCATCAAAGTGGATTTGCCTGACCCGTTCTCCCCGAGAACAGCGTGAATTTCCCCTGGCCTGACGGAAAGATCGACGTTTTCGTTGGCTGTTTGCCCTGGGTAACGACGAGAAAGGCGTCTCAGCTCCAGGCGGGGCAACCCGCTCTGAACAAAGACCGATTCTTCAGGAGCTCCCATAGCGCGCCTGCCACTCCTGCTGCTTGCGCATATCCTCCGCGTAGCTCAACCAGCGGGTGGCTTGTTTTCGGGTCGCATCGAAGCCTGCGGCCATGCGCAGCGCTTCGAAACTGCGTGTGAAGCTCTGTTGCTCTGCCAGAACGATTCCGAGCAGAAGCCAAGCTTTACCAGGCTCTTCGAGCCCTGCTTCAATGGCCCGTTCGAGTGACTCCTCCGCAAGATCGAGACGCCCGGCCTCGAGGTGAAGGCTGGCGACGCGAGCGAGCCCCTCACCGCTGTCTTCGAGCGCCGACAATTCAGTAAAGGCCTCGATGGCCTGGTCGCTTTCCCGAGCCGCAACCCAAGAGTTTCCAAGGAGGTCGACATACTCCGCGTCTCTCGGGAGAAGCTTCTGCTCGAAAGCAGATTCGATAAGGCGGGCTGCATGCTCGGGAACGCCCCGTGTGATGGCAAGTTGCACGAGTGACTTTATGGAGGATTCTTTCTGCAACACCTCGAGGTGCCACGCGAGCTTGAGGGCAGCCAGTGCCTCCGGCTCTCGTTCTTGAACGACTAACACGCTGGCGAGCTGCTCCCAATACTCGGGCTGGTTGGGCCACAACGTCACCATCCGCTTCAGGCTGGAGACAGCGACGTCATAATCCTTCAGCTCGAACGCCGCTGCCGTAAGAAGTTGAAACCAGCTTTCTTTTGGCTTGTCGGTTGCGGCGATAGCCCTCTCGGCATAGGGGATGGCCTCATCGTAGCGCTTAGTCTGAGCAAAGATGTTGGCCATGAAGATCATTTGATTGGGATTCGGATCGACCAGAGTCGCGAACCAGTCTTTCGCGAACAGCAGGGCCTCATCGAATTGTTCTTGGGCCGCGTAGAGCTGGGCGACCATATAGCCGACGTTATATTTGACCTTCTCTGGCAAGAGACCTGTGTCCAGGCTGGCGCGCAGGTGTTTGATCGCGTCGGGGAATCGCTCCCGAGACATTTCAGCGTAGCCGAGTGTCTGCAATGTCAGAGCGCGATCGAGGGAGTCGCTTGCGACCTCAGAGAGCAGGGTCTCGAGAACGATGACCGCTTGATCGATTTGCTTGGCGCCCATCAGCTCTTGCGCTTCATTCAGCCGATTGTAGGCCTTGCCAGACACGGTCTGCGACGCAGCCGACGCAACGGGTGAGAAGTGGACAGCCAGGACCAGCACCCAGGCTGTAACGAAGACTGTGGTTACTTGGCGGATCACGGGCTACTCCAGGGTGAACTCGATGGTTTGCTTAGCGCGCTGTGCGACGGCATTGCCATCGACGATCTTGGGTCGGAACTTCCAGCGTTCCATGGCCATAACCGCCGCTTGATCAAAAATTCGCGGGGGCTCGGAGGAAAGGACTTTAACCCCGGAGACGGTGCCGTCTTCTCTGATCAAGACCTCCATAGTCACGGAACCCTGAATGCGCGCCTGTTTGGCGTTTCTGGGATACGTTGGCGCGACGCGCACGACAGGAATCACATCGGTATCAAAGGCTGCTAAGCCGTCGCCAGCGCTCAGAGTGCCTAGGTAAGGCCCGTCACCCTGGCCGATGGGAACGCCGATTGACGGCATGTTCATGCTGAGATTAGCGCTCGCTATGTCCATGTCCGAAGAGAAATCCGGAGTTTCCTGCGGCGCTTCCGGCGGTGGAGGGGGCTCCGGTAGCTGCCTTTCCTTGGTGTTCGTGACCTCCTTGGCTGGGTCGATCCGAATGAAATTCAGATAGGCGCGGCTGCTATCTGGCTTTTCCAGGATTCCCTCGGTTCGCACCATCAGATACATGCAAAGTACGAGCAGGACAGGTATGAGAACCGCCGCAGCGCCGCTGGCGAGCACCTTCGGGAAAGCGACCGTGTGTTCGCTGTTCATTATTTTGAATCCGCAGCCACCGACACGCTCGATGCGCCTGCGAGTCGGGCCTGATCCATGACCTCTATCAGGGTCTCGGTGTTCGAGAGCGCATCGGCGACGATGATGACTGCTGCGCCCGGATTTTCTGCCAATCCCTTTTCGACATTGGCCCGCACTGCCCGTTTGTCGACCGGTCGCTTATCAATCCAGATCTGATTGTTCTGCTCGATACCGATCTGGATGCTGGAGGCCTCGGCGGGCACCGATGTCTCAGCGTTGGGTCGCGTCACATCCACACCGGACTCCTTCACGAAGGTAGAAGTGACGATGAAGAAAATCAGCATGATGAATACGACGTCGAGCATCGGCGTCAGATCAATCTGGGTGTCCTCTTCTTCCTCGATGGAAAAACGCGACATATCGGTCATCTGTTCACTCCCTGGTGAAGGACTCGGTGAGTTCACGACTGGCCTTGCGCGCGAACTGATCCAAGCGATTTGAGAACGGCAGTGCCACCAATGCGATTACCATTCCCGCCATGGTCGGAATGGTGGCTGCGCTGACTCCGGTCGCCAACGCGCGGGGATTGCCCGAGCCAAGCAGGGCCATGACCTCGAAAACCTGCAGCATGCCGGTAACGGTTCCGAGCAAACCGAACATCGGCAGAAGCGCGATCATCGTGCCGATGATCTTGAGCCGGGCGATGAGCACGGATTCGAGCGCAGAGATGTGCATGCGGCGCTGACATTCGGCATACCACGAGGCTTTCTCGCTACGCCCAGACCACTCGTCCAAAGCGCGGTGCTTCATCGCGGGATACTGTCTGGTGTTGAACCAGATACGTTCCGCAATCAGCGCCCACAACACGCTCGTGGTCGCAATCATTGGCCACATGACAGGTCCGCCCCGGTCCATAAAGTCAAGGAGGGGTGCGAGCAGGTCGCTCATGATCCGGTGTTCCTGGTTTGCTGTTTGCCCTTAGCGATGGTCTCCGCTTTCTGGGCCATCAGCCCCGCGGCTTGCTCCCCGATCAGCTTGGTCAAGCTGGTCGCGTTCGAACTCAGGAGGCTGAAACTCAGCAGCAAGGGAATCGCCGCGACGAGGCCCAGCACCGTGGTAACGAGAGCCTGCGAAATACCGCCAGCCATCAGCTTGGGATCTCCAACACCAAACAGGGTGATGGCCTGAAAAGTTCCGATCATGCCGGTCACGGTCCCAAGCAGACCCATGAGTGGCGCGACGGCGGCCAGCACCTTGATGGTGGATAGACCCCTGCGCACTTCGGTGACGTCCTTCATGACCGTCTGTTCGAGTTTTCGGGCAATCACCTCTTGATCGTCGAGGTGCTCATTCTCGTAATAAACGAGCATGATGCGGCCAAGGGGATTATCGTCGGACACCCGATCAAGATTTTTGAGCTGTTCCCGCATCAGCCGGCCGAGTCGCCACAAGCTGAACCAGCGCGCGACGACAATCGCCATACCAATCAGCGCGAGGATGATGATCGCATAGCCGACTTGTCTTCCCTGCTGTACCCGCTCCCAAAGGCTCGGCGACTGAATCAAGAGACCCAGCAACGCCCCCCGAGAGGGATCCAGAGCAAAGCCAACGACGTCTTCTGGAGCGGCTGAGGTAAGGCGGTTCGCGGTATCTCTAACGCCACTGTCGGGCTGCCGTGGGAGCTCAATAACCGAGCCCGTCTCCGGCAGATAATTGAGGTACTTGTCACCGGTGACGGCGTTGAAGAGTCCCACGCGTGTGACGTCGGCTTCGTAACTCTGACCGTCCGGCGCAACAATTTGCCGTTTGAAGGTTTGGGTGCTGCCCGACAGGGCGATCTCTTCGAGCAAAAGCGCCCATAGTTCGCGCATTTCACCGATCGTTGGAACTTGCTCTTGCGCAGCCAGACGCTCAACCTCCTCGAGGCGTGCGGGCCGCTCGAGTGTAATGAGCGAGTCGAACAAGAGAGTTTGGGTATCATCCGCGGTTTGGCGAAAAACGCCGAAGAGCTCACCCAGATCCCCGGTGCGTCGGGTGAGCTCTGCCGTCAGCTCAGCCAGCCGCAGTTCGTTTTCATCGAAACGCGTTTTGAGGCTGGCTCTCATCGCTTCCAGAGCGCTGATGCGTTGGTCGACCTCTCGCTTCAGCGCCTCTTGTTCATCCCTTGATTCCTTGAAGCGCTGCTCTCGTTCCCGGATGTGTGAGCGCTCCTGTGCAGCGTCGGCACGAACGGCGTTGAGTAATGCTTCGATATCCCTGGTCGACTCTGCTTGAGTGAGCGCTGGCCCACAGAGAGCTACAAGGACCCCGATGGCTGCGACAAGTTTGGGACGCCGAACGCGCTGACGCTCGGCAAGTGAGGGTGTGTGTCGTTCCATGCGCATCATGAACGATCTCCCGCTGCGACAATCGGTAGGGTGAGCATTTCTGGGGGCATCTGCTTACGTGCGATTCGCAGACCCAGTTGAATGCGTGATCGGAAGGAGGAGTCGACTGGCTCCCAGATTCTTCGCTTCATGTTCCAGCGCCCGCTCGTCGAACCGTCCAGCGTTTGGTAATAAAGCCCGACCCGTCCAACGCGCAGGAAATCGACGCTGAGGGCCTTGCCTTCGGTCTCCAATTCGCCCCTGTAAGCTTCGATGGTGCGGCCGAAGTCGACCTCTATCAGGTAGGCTTCCATGACACGACGAAACTTTTCACCGGAAGTCACGTCGGCGCGATCAATGAGTTGGCGCAGGTTGTCAACGCGAGCCTGCCGCTCTGCTAACTGAAACGGCACATCGGCATCGAGCAGCTGCTCGAGCGTATCGACCATTTCGATCATGAGCGGTAGCGCTCCGGTATCGATGTTCTCGATCTCGTTGGTCTGCCGGGCTATCGACTCGATCTCTGCTTCCTGCGAAGCGATCAGGCGCTCGATTTGCTTCGTGTAAATCGACAGGGATTCCTCGCGCTGGAGGGCCACCCGATAGGCCTGCAGCGCGCTTGCGGTAGCATCAGCGATCTGATCGATCCGCTTTTGGCTGTCTGCAGCATCGTCGTCCGACCGCTGTTGGGTTTGTAGCGCCTCGTCGACACCCCACGAGGGGGGCGCGATCAGAGTTGTTGCTGCGGCCAGCAGTGTGGCCGTCAGACTTCGTCGGAAGCGATGCATGTTGAGCGACTCCTCGTCTTTATTTCACAGCGCCATTTCACAGCGTTGGCAGAGCCAGTCGCGGCGTTGCAGTGGGCGGACTGGCATCCGGGTGATTTGCAAGAGACGTGCCACTGAGTGGTGGATGTGACGGTCTGGGCGAAGCAAGACCTCGGAAAACTCTGATTGGCTGTTCGAGACCCGAGCGAGACTCGTTGGCTTGAAGATTGCTTCGAGGCGAACGCCGTCCTTTGAGTGAGAAAGTGCTCATGAGTCGCTCTTACCCCCGTGACCTGAAGGGTTATGGCGCATTTCCGCCGAATCCGCGCTGGCCGAACAGCGCGCGGATCGCTCTTCAGGTTGTGCTCAACTTTGAGGAAGGCGCGGAAAATAGCGTGCTCCACGGAGACCCAGCGTCGGAGACGTTTCTGTCGGAGATTGTGAGTGCGAGGCCCTATGCGGATCGGCACATGAGCATGGAATCGATCTATGAGTACGGAACGCGGGCCGGGTTCTGGCGGCTACACAGGATCTTGAGCGATCGACAGGTTCCAGTCACGGTTTATGGCGTTGCCATGGCGCTTGCGCGACACCCCGAGGCGGTGTCCGCCATGAAAACAGCTGAGTGGGAGATCGCTTCTCACGGTTGGCGCTGGATCGATTACCAGGACATTGCACCAGATGTGGAGCGTGCGCATATTCAACGCGCCATAGCGGTGCATGAGGAGGTTACCGGTGAGCGTCCGTTGGGTTGGTACACGGGCCGCGACAGTCCTCGCACTCGAGCGCTCGTGCTCGAGGCTGGAGGTTTTCTGTACGACTCGGACTCCTACGCTGATGACCTTCCCTATTGGCACATAGCTGAAGGTCACGCACCGCATTTGATCATCCCTTACACCCTGGACGCCAACGACATGCGATTCGCGGCGGTGCAGGGCTTCAATTCAGGAGATCAGTTTTTCACCTATCTCCGGGATACGTTCGACGTGTTGTACGCGGAAGGGGCGGATGCGCCGAAGATGATGAGCGTAGGCCTTCACTGCAGGATCGCGGGGCGTCCCGGACGTGCGGCGGCGCTGATGCGGTTCCTCGATTATGCGCGTAGTCACGAAGGTGTCTGGTGGTGTCGCAGGATCGAGATAGCCCGACACTGGCATTCCCTGCACCCCCCAGCGCTGGCTTCTCTCAGGGCGACTGAGTGATCCAGGCGATCAGTCGCGCTCGGTCTGACTCGGCGAGTTGGGTCTGATTGCCCAGCGGCATGTAGCCAGTGCTGAGGGCAATGACGATCTGCTCACGGGAGATGCCGTTGGCGTTTGCCCGTAGATCCTGCGGGTCAACGAACAGGAGGCCGCCAGGTGCGCTCGCAAATCCAGGGTGCGTGGGGCGTGCAGAATGGCAGTTCGCGCAGTGCGCCTGTAGAAGCGCAGCGACCTCGGGAGCCGCAACCGGGGTTGATCGTGCCGGCGCTGACGAGGATTCGTACGCAGCCAGGATGACGATGGCAACAAAGGCGGTGATGGAACCAACGAGCCATTGCGGCTTGTAGATGCCGCGGTTTCTCAGATTGAAGAAATGACGTCCAAGTGCAGCGAGAACCATCAGCGCGGGCAGAAGGACATTGGCCGACGGATGCGCATACAAGAAAGGCGCGTGATTGCTCAGCATGCAGATCAGCACTGGCAGGGTCAGGTAGTTGTTGTGCGTGGAGCGTAGCTTCGCAAGCTCTGCAGGTGCGGGGTCGGGCTCAACGTTGGCGGCGATGGCGGCGACTAGTTTCTTTTGCGCGGGGATGATGCCGAGAAAGACGTTCCCCGCCATGATGGTTGCGAGAGCTGCTCCGACGTGGAGAGCGGCCGCCCGTGGGGAGAACAACTGCCAGGCGATGACGCTGGCGCCAAAAGCCCCGACGGTGATGACCGCTGCGAGAGCGACGGGATATGCCAGCAGTCTCGTTCGCAGCGCACCTTCGTAAAGCAGAAAGAGCAACGTCAGAAAGATCAGGCTGCAGACGATAGCAGCGAGGGGGGTCTGTACCCAGGTCGCCGCGCCGATCATATACGTGTCCGCGCGCACGTAATAAAGTGCCATCAGCAGCGCAAAACCGCTCAGCCAGGTGGTATAGGCTTCCCATTTGAACCAATGCAGGCGTTCAGGCATGCGTGGTGGCGCTAGGCGATATTTGCCTACCTCGTAAATGCCGCCTCCGTGAATTGCCCACAGCTCTCCTTTAAGCCCCCGCGCCGCCTTTTCTGCACCCGGGGCGACCAGGCTTTGGTCAAGCCAAATGAAGTAAAACGACGCGCCGATCCAGGCAATGGCGGCAATGACATGAAACCATCGCACGGCGAAAACCAGCCATTCGAGCCAGAGTCCATCCATTAATCAACTACCCCGATAGGTCGTGTATCCGTAACGGTTGAGCAACAAAGGAACGTGCAGGTGCTTGTGCGTGCCGTCAACCTCAAAACAGATAACGATGTGCGGATAAAAACTGGTTTCTCCTCGGGATCGGTACCAGCTCCCGACATCGAAGCGAAGCTCCCAGAGCCCGGACGAGAGCGTGGCGCCGGGTGACCAGTCTTTGATCCGGCCGTCGTTATCCGTCACTCCGCGATGGACTTCGGCATAGGCACCTTCGTTTTTGGCGGTCACCGTTACGCTGACACCGACGGCCGGCATGCCGCGCTCGAGATCAAGAATATGAGTGCTCAAGGAGGCGCTGATGCTCATGCCCTCACTCCGTGCCATTGCCGTCGGCGCTAGCAGTCGCGAGTCGCTCTATCTCCTGCTCGAGTCGGCTCAAAGCGATTCGCGCATGCTGCCGAGCCGCTTCCTCCAGTTCCTCGCTACGCGATCGATCGATCCGCGATTGAAGCGCTGCGAGCATGGCCTCGGCACTCAGCCCTGCCGCTCGGATGATAAAAATGAAACCATGGCGTTCGAGGTAACGCTGATTGAGGTCAGCGAGGCTCGCGAGCGTCGCGGTGGAGGCGGAGAGGACCTGTCCCTGCTCGTTGCGGGCCTGTTGATCAAAGCGTGCACGCAGATAGTCAACGTCACCAATCTTCGGATGACCACTGAACGCGTCGAGCCAGTCCTGCTCGGAAGCGCCGACCCAGGCTGCCGAGGCTGCATCACGAATATCCTGAATATGGCAAAAGGGTCTGCGTGACAGCATACGTTGCGCCCAGAGGGCGCTATGGCTGCATCGCAAAAACAGTTCTTCTGACCAGCGCGCCGGCGCCTGATTAAGGGCTTGCACCCCGCTATCTTCCGCGGACTCAGAAAGGGTGTTCACGCGACACCCTGCGGTAGGAATGTGTGTGAGGGCGCCCTGGATGAATCATTCAAATGAGTCTCCTCATACTGGAGAAGAGATGATCTGATCTGGCGCCATGACAAGTCGTTGGTTGTACGGTGATTGGGCCGCAGCTCGAGTAGCTGTGCGGCAATCGAAATAGCGACCGCCATCGGTTCCTTGCCGGAGCCTGGAAAACGCCCGACCGGACAGCAAACTGTATTCACACGTACCTCGGATAGACCATCGGCCAAGAGACGAGCCCGAAACCGACGCCACTTCGTCTCTGAGCCGATCAGTCCGGTCCAGCCGTGACCCTGTTTTAACAGTCCTTTAACCAGTTGGTAATCCAAAAGATGGTCGTGCGTCATCACGAGAACGTGATCGCCTGGCGCGATAGCAGGGAGGAGCGCGGGGGGATCGTCGTGCTGTCGCACGGTGATGTTCTTGGGCGCTTTTGCGAGCTCTTCCTTGCGCGCATCGATTAGCGTGACCGAACAATCTAGCTCACGCATAAGTCGCGCAACCCGCCGACCGACATTGCCTGCCCCAAAAATATGTAATCTGAGTGCGCTCATGCCAAGCGCCTCGAGCAAAACCGTCATGCTGCCGCCGCAGCATTGCATCGCGCTGGCGGCCAGGGGGAAGTGGGTAATTTCGCAGCCGCCGTGTTTTTCCTCGAGCATTTCGCGACTGCGTTGGATGACGAGTTGTTCCAGCTGTCCTCCGCCGATGCTGTCGTGGGTTCTGCTGGCGGTGATCACCATTTTGCTGCCTGAGCTTCGCGGCGTGGAACCGGATGTTGCAAGCACAGTCGCGAGCACAAACGGTTCTCCGCGCTCTGCGCAGCGAGAGACTGCTAATGGCCAACTACAGTCCATGAGTACCCCTCCCGGCTTTAGCCCGGGCCTCTCGGGCGGCGAGAAAGACCTGTTCGGGCGTCGCGGGGACCGGCAGCATGGGTAGATATCGTGCGAGCGACTGCGAGCCAGCGTTAGCGCAGGCATCACGCAACGCACACCAAACCGATATTGCGAGCATGACGGGAGGTTCTCCTACCGCCTTGGAGCGATGTATGGAGTGCTGAATGCCGTCCTGCGAGTGAAAATTAACGGTGAAATGCTCGGGTAGATCGCCGGCAGTGGGGATTTTATAGGTCGCTGGGCTTGCGGATGCCAAGCGTCCCTCCGAAGTCCATAGCAGCTCCTCGGTGGTGACCCAGCCCAAGCCCTGCATGAAACCGCCCTCAATCTGTCCTAGATCGATGGCAGGGTTCAGCGAACGCCCGACATCCTGAATGATATCGGTGCTGAGGACACGGTATTCCCCGGTGTCCGTATCTACGGCAACTTCGCTGGCCGCCGCGCCGTGCGCGAAATAATAAAAGGGGTGGCCGATGCCTCGCTCTT
>JBMTYG010000086.1:0-13819 GCA_049454295.1 Pseudomonadales bacterium | reverse complement strand
CGTCTGTATCAGGAGCTTTCTACGGCGCTGGCTGGCTCGCGTGAGCTGATTGCGCTCGAACGCGTTTTCGAGCTTGCGAGCGACCCCCGGTTCGATGTTGTCGTGCTCGACACACCTCCGGCGCAGCACGCCCTCGACTTCCTCGATGCGCCGGCGCGGATTGCGACGCTGCTTGATGGTTCGCTCATGCGATGGTTTACCCAGTCGATGCCACTGACACCTTTTTCGCTGCTGCGCGACAGCTCCGCATTGGCGTTCAAGGCCATCGAGAAACTGACTGGACTGCAGGTCTTCGCAGACCTGTCAGCGTTTCTGCGCTTGTTTTCTTCGCTGTTCGAGGGATTTCGCGCCCGTGCAGCGGTCGTCCAAACATTGTTGCGCGGACCGTCTTCGGCGTTCGTGCTGGTAGCGACGCCCTCGGACGCGGCCCTGCGTCAAGCCCGCGCTTTTGAGCTGCGCCTGGCGGAAGAGGGCTACACGATCGCCGCGTTGCTCGCAAACCGAATGTCGTGTGTCGATGCAGATGCGGCCGTTTCCCCTGCCAAGCCGGTATTCACACTCGACGATAGGCGTTTGATCGACAGCGCATCGTTCGTGCCTGATCTCGAACGCCGGCTTCAGGCGGTATACGAAGCTCAGCAGCGGCGGCGCGCGCAGGAGCTGTCTTTTCTTGAAGCACTGCGAGTTCTCGCATTGCCCTTAGTTCCTCTGCCTCAACTGGGCGGTGATGTGGGGCAGCCCGCGGATCTCGAGGCTCTGGCGCGCGCGCTTGACCCGCTCATGGATCAGTTACCGTAAGCTTGTTGCGGCAGCCACGTGACGATCTGCGGCCAGATGAAAAGCATCACCAAAGCAACGACTTGAAGCAGGATGAACGGCGCCACGCCCTTGTAGATCGTTCGCACGGAGATCTCTGGCGGCGCCACGCCTTTGAGGAAGAAAAGCGCAAACCCGACCGGTGGCGTAAGGAAGCTCGTCTGCAGGCACACGGCGAAGAGTATGGTGAACCAGATCGGGTCATAGCCGAGTCCGGTCACGACAGGAGCGACGAGCGGCAGGATGATGAGCGTGAGCTCGATCCAATCGAGGAAAAACCCCAGTAGGAAGGTGGCCAGCAGGATACTGAGCACTATGCCGTCTGGCTCGAACGGCAGGGACAGCAATGCTTCTTCGATCAGCCTGTCTCCGCCCAAGCCGCGCAGCACCAGCGCGAAGGCCGTTGCGCCGAGCATGACGCCAAAAATGAATCCCGTGGTGATCGTAGTTTCTCGGAGCACCTCGGGCATGACTCCTCCCCCAAGCTGCCGGCGTGACCAGGCGAGTGCAAGCGCGCCCGCAGCGCCGACCCCTGCCGCCTCGGTGGGTGTTGCCAGGCCGAAGAAGATGCTTCCCAGAACCAGCAGAATGAGACTCGCGGGGGGCACGACAGCGCGGGCAACCTCCTTGATCGCGGCGCCGTCGATATGACCCCCTCGACCTCTGGGAGCACCCTCGGGGCGAACGAGACCGTAGACCAGGACGTAGCCGATGTAGAGCCCCCCAAGGAGCATCCCCGGCATGACGGCTCCGAGGAATAAATCCCCCACGCTCATTGCCATGCGATCAGCCATGAGCACCAACATGATGCTGGGCGGTATGAGAATACCCAGGGTCCCCACAGCCGCGACGGTGCCCGCCGCGAGAGGACGGTCGTAGCCGCTGGCGAGCATCGCGGGCAGACCCAGAAGTGCCAGCAGCACGACCGAGGCGCCCACGATCCCCGTAGTCGCCGCCAGAAGCAGACCTATCAGGATCACGGTCAGGGCGAGACCGCCTCGCACGCTTGCGAGCAGCCGCGAAACGCCGCGCATGAGATCACCGGCGATCCCGGATCGGTCGAGCAGCACACCCATGAAGACAAACATGGGCAGGGCCACCATGACCCAATTTTCCATGTTGTTCCAGATACGCTCGACACTCAGCGACGCGTAGCTCCAGTCGACGTGCGTTGGCAGGTTGAAATCGACTTCCAGCACGATGGCGAAGGCTGTGAACATGACGGCAAGCCCGCCCAGGATCCAGGCAATCGGAAAACCGGTGAAAACGAGTGCGATGAAAGACACCAGCATCAGGATGGCGAGCACTTCGTTAGCCGGCATCGCGCGCGCCTCCCGGTTTGGGCGAATGTCGGAAGAGAAACGCCGCCACTTGGCTCAAGCGCGCAAGCGCGGCGAGCAACAGGAACGCAAACGATAGCGGGAGCAGTGTCTTGGGTATCCAGCGCCACGGCAATCCGCCCGGCGATTGGGACACTTCGCCGCTCAAAAAACTGAAGTACGCGAATGGGATGCCATACACGAGGACGAGCAGAACAAAGGGCAGCAGCAGGACCAGTAGGCCATACAGTTCGATCCATGCGCGCGTGCGCGGCGACCAGCCCTCGCGCAGCACATCGACCCGAACGTGCGCATCGCGTCTGCAGGCGCACGCGATACCGAAGAGAAAGCCCGCCGCGTACAGGTGCCACTGCAGTTCTTCGAACTGCACGAAACCTTCTCCTAGCAACTGGCGTGCGCTGACGTTCAATACAATGATCCCAAGCAGCACCAGCCACAGCCAGCCGGTGAGACGCTCAAGTGCGTCGAGAACCGGCGCAACCGCGCGCGAGAGCCTTGTGGTCGGCAGTTCCATCAAAAGTCACGCGGCAGGTAGGCTCGCGACTTCCACTTGGCGTAATCCTCACGAAAGGCGTCTTGGGATGCGAGAATGCGCGCGAAACTCGGGTTGGCAGCGGCCTCTTCGGCCAATACCTCCTGTGTGATGGTTCGCAGTTTCTCCAGAACGGCCGGTGTCAACGTTTCCATACGTGCTCCGCGCGCTGTGAACTCAGCGATGACGCCGCCCTGTAGTCCCTCGGAACGTGCGAGATTACGCGTCACCCCCGCGGTACAGGCGGTTTCGAGCAGCGCCTGATCGGCTGGCGGCAGCGCCTCCCACAGAGGCAGGTTCACCACTAGATGGAATGCAGTCGCTGGCTGATGCCACCCCGGGTAGTAGTTGAACGGCGCAACCCGATCAAAACCCAGCTTGTCATCGACCACGGGCAACGCATATTCCGTCGCGTCGATCGCGCCTTTCTCGAGGGCCTGGAAAATCTCGCCGCCCGGCAGCATGGTCACCGATGCCCCGGCTCGCTGCAGCACTTTGCCGCCGAGTCCCGCAAAACGGATCTTAAGTCCTTTAAGATCTTCTACCGTCTCGACTCGGCGTCTGAACCAGCCTGCCGTTTCTGGGCCGATGATCCCGCAGAGCAGGGGATGAACGCCGTTCTCACGGTATAGCGCTTCGCCAAGCGCGCGGCCGCCGCCTTCATACCACCAGGCAGTGAATTCCCAGGGCTCCATGCCGAAAGGCACCGCGCCGAGGAGTGGCGCCGCTGCGATTCGACCCTGATCGTAGCCGAGCCAGGTGTAGCCCGCTTCTACCTTGCGCTGACGCACCGCGTCCGTGATTTCGAACGCCGGCACGATCTCTCCGGGCTCGTACACATCGAGCACAATGCGTCCCGACGACGACCGTGCGAGTGCATCGGTCACGTAGAGCGGATTGTCACCTAGCGCTGGCAGGTTCGTGCCAAAGGCTGTCGGCAGCCGCCAGTTCACCGCGGGACCGGTGACACCATCAGCCCCGCTCGTGGCGACAACGCCTGCAGTTCCAGGTGGGCGCAGCGCCAGACTGCCGATGAAGCCGAAGAAAAGCGCAATGACGACCGCAAATGCCGCTGCCCTCAGACTGATCATGGAAGCCCCTCGGCAACGACCGGATGAACTTTGATTTTCGTGGCGGTGGCTGGGGTTCGCAAGCAGGCGTGACTGTCGCAGTTACAAGCACTGGCGTTTTTGGCTGTTGTGTTCGATGGCTCGATTGGCTAGTTTGCCCCCCTCGGGCGACAGTCAGTGAGGTCGCTAGGTGGAGACAGAGGGAAGATCCATGCTGATTTGCGTGCCGAAGGAGACGATGCCGGGCGAACGTCGCACCGCGCTGGTGCCAGCTTCAGTCAAGAAGCTCGTATCCGCAGGCTTCGTCGTCAACGTCGAAGCTGGGCTAGGCGGCTACGCGGGGTATACCGACGCGGCGTATGTCGAAGCTGGCGCGTCCGTTGAAACCGATCGTGCAGGCATGCTCGGACGGGCAGACATCGTTCTGCGCGTGCGTAAGCCTGAGCCCTCAGAAGTGTCCTTGCTGCGCGCTGGCAGCATCCACATCAGCTTCTTGGACCCGTTCAATGAGGGTGCGCTGGTGCAGTCGCTCGCCGCGCAGGGCGTGACCGCGATCTCCATGGAAATGATTCCGCGTACCACCCGTGCGCAGAAAATGGATGCGCTGTCCTCGCAGGCGAGCCTGGCTGGCTACGTTACGGTCATTCTGGCCGCGACACACTCGCCCAAGATTCTGCCGATGATGATGACGCCCGCGGGCACGATTTCCGCGGCCCGCGTATTCGTGATCGGTGCTGGCGTAGCAGGTTTGCAGGCAATCGCGACGGCCAAGCGGTTGGGTGCGCGGGTCGAGGCCTTTGATACACGGCCGATTGTGGCTGAGCAGGTGCAGTCTCTCGGAGGCAAGTTCATCCACATCGATCTCGGGGAAACGGGTCAGACTGCGCAGGGCTACGCGCAGGAGCTGACGCCCGCGCAGATCGAATTGCAGCGCGAAGGCCAGAAAAAGGTCATTGCCTACTCGGATATCGTGATCACCACGGCGCAGCTCTTCGGCCGCCCGGCGCCGCGTGTCATCTCGCGCGACATGGTGGAAGCCATGCAGCCAGGCAGTGTGATCATAGACATGGCGGTTGAATCGGGTGGCAACGTCGAAGGCTCGCGTCTGAACGAGGTAGTGGACGTGAACGGCGTCAAGATCGTGGGCCTTGGTAACCTGCCCTCTGAAGTGCCACGAAATTCGAGCGACATGTACTCGAGCAACCTGTTTAACCTGCTCGATGAGTTCTGGGACAAGCAGAATAAGACGCTCAACCTGAATCCTGACGACGACATCATCAAAGGCTGCGTCGTCACCCGCGGCGGTGAAATCGTCAACGCCATGCTAAAGCGCTGACGGCGCGAGGTTTCTACGCCGGCGAATGCCGGCGTTTTCAGGCAATGCCCAGACGCTCGAACTGTTCCTGCGGCGCCTCTATCGCTCGCAGCGCTGTGTGCAACAGGTCAAGCATGTGCCGCTCTTCTCGCTCGCCCACGCGGTTTTCCTGCTCTTCCGGATCCCGGGTTAGATCATATAGCGCGTGTGCTCTGGCAGGCTGACCGACGCACCACCACGGCAGACGGTCGCCATTCTCGAACACTTGTTTAAGCACGGGCACATCCGAACCTGGCATAAAGTCGATCACAGCGCGCCGGTCTGGTTTAGGCAGCCGCAGGCGCGGCATGCTGGGTACGGGCATCGTCGACCACCGGTTCGACCACATGGCGAGCGGCAGGTTGCTGTCATTCACCGGGGCGCGTGCGTATTTGCGCTCACCATCGATCACATGCACCCAGCGACCATAGACACCCGCGAGCGCCCAGTCGCGTATAGATCGGGTTTCTCCGCGCAACAGCGGCAACAGAGAATGACCGTGAGTGCGGATTCTCGGCGAGAGGTCAAACAGATCGTAGAGCGTGGCGTTGATGTCCACGTTGGTCGTAAGCGCGTTGCAGGTGCCGGGCTTGGTGCCTGGGAGATATACGAAAAGCGGGGTGTGTCCTAGCGGCTCGTACAACGGCACGCCGGGCTTGCCGAAGATATCGCGTTCGCCAAGGTAGTGACCGTGATCCGTGCACACAATGATCGCGGTGTCGTTACCCAGACCGAGTTGGTCTACCGTGTCGAGCAGGCGTCCGAACCAGTGATCTATCATTGACAGCTTGGCGCCATAGTTGGCGCGTATGTGTCGTGCTTCGCGGGCGCTTAGAGTTCCTGAGGCTACCGTGTCGACACTGTAGGGCGGCCAGATGATCCTGTCCCCGGTCCAGTCCGGATCGTAGCGATCCGCCCACGGTGCTGGCGTGTCGAAGGGCTCATGCGGGTCAAACTCGTCGATGAACAGCAGGAAGCGGTCATGAACACCTGCGTTGTCGCGCAGCCATTGTGCTGCCGCTTGCATAGTGCGCGGACCGGGGAAGTCGAGTTCGTTACGAAACCAGGTGCGCGACGTGTTGTAGGCTGCGCCATGTCCCGCGCTCGCGGGCAGAGCTGGCGACCCGATCCAGGACGGATCGGGCCTGGTTTTCCACGGATCGCTCTCGTGTCCTCGCAGGTAGTCCCAGGCGCGGAATTCGGTGTGGTAGTTTTCCCCGCCGGTTTCAAACAGGTGCGGGTGATCGGTGACCAGCATGGTCGTGACGCCTGCCTCACGCAGGGGCTGCGTGATCGGCTCTTCCCACAATTCGATAGAACCCCAGGGGCGCCAGAGGAAATCCTGCGCGCCAACGAGAATGTCGTGGCGTGCCGGCATGCAGGGCAGCGATCCGACGAAGTGGCGCTCAAAGCGCACCGCGCGTGCCGCAAACCGGTCCAGGTTTGGGGTCTCGAATTCGCGGCCACCATAGCTGCCAAGCAGGTGTCGGTTGAGGCTGTCCAGGAGGACGACGATGGTGTTAGCCGGCCTCGATTGATTAGAGGTCGGCTTGTCTGCAGTTGAAGAATTATTCATGCGCGGATGGCGGCGAGGCCGCCCCGCGTTAGCTAACGGAGCGCTTGCGACCCGGTGCGCGCACTTCTCCGAGCAGTGGACCCCAATCCCGGGTAAGCGTGTTCTTGAGTGCTTGAAGGTTATCAGCGCCGAGACGATCCGAGAGGAGGCCTTCTGCGGCGTTTAGCCCGGCAAGAGCGGCTTGCATGAGCTGCGCGCCCTTTTCGCTAAACAGGATGCGGTGGGCGCGACGATCCTCCGGATCCGGTACCTGCAGGATGATGCCTTCGGACTCGAGGTCGTTGATCTGTTGCTGGATTGCCTGCCGGCTGACGCCCAGAATACGCGCGAGCTCGGCTGCGCGCATGACGCCGCTCGCCAGGTTCACGAGAATCATGGTCTGTGTACGGGTGCGAGGACCGTGACCAGCCTGGATGAGTCCGTTCTGCATGCTTTCGTCCATCCAGTGGTACGCACGCAGAAGGCTTCTGATCAGGATCTCTTTGCTAGAACCGTCCATGGAGAAGGGCCCCCGGAAATTGAAGTGACTATGTTGTCATTGTTTCCCAACTACAGTCCTTATGCAAGAACGTTGGGGAACAGTTTTCATGCTTGGCCCTGAGTTTTGACAGCGAATTGACACAGGAGGCCCCATGAGTTCCCGCATTAGGCGCGAAAGCTACGGCGTGGTTTACCACGAGAAAGCGGCGTTCAAGGATACCTACGGTGGTGAACCGGGCGCCGTTTTTATCGAATGCATGCGGATTCGCCCGGAGGACGTTCCCTCGCGCACCGTTTTCGTCTTCAGCCATCCTGTGGGCGGAGGGGCTTTCTTGCCGATCATGAATCAACTGGCTCGCGCAGGGATTCACGTGCTCTACGTCAACACCCACTATCGCGGGAACGATAGCGCGCTCATCATGGAAAAATGCCTGCTCGATCTGGGCGCCGGCATCCGTGACGCGCGGGAGCGGTTCGGTTACGACAACGTGATACTGGGTGGCTGGTCCGGTGGCGGCTCGCTCGCGCTGTTCTATCAAGAGCAGGCCCAGGCGCCGACCATCGAGGCGACCCCTGCGGGCGATCCGGTTGATATTAAGGGCGCGGGCCTCGTGCAAGCCCAGGGTATTGTGCTGATGGCCGCGCACGTAAGTCGGTCGGTCACGCTGACCGAGTGGATGGATCCCTCCATTATCGATGAGCGCGATCCCGATCGCAGAAATCCTGCGCTCGATCTCTACGATGCGCGCAATCCCGCGCAGCCCCCGTACGCCACCGACTTCCTCGCGCACTATCGCGCGGCACAGGTGGCGCGCAACCGCCGGATCACCGAGTGGGTGAAGGAACGCCTTGACGCGCGCATCGCGGCGGACGGGCCGGGGGCTGAAGAAGGGTTTGTGGTTCACGGCACCATGGCGGACCCGCGCTGGCTCGACCCCTTAGTTGACCCTAATGATCGTGTTCCCGGGACCTGTTATCTCGGCGATCCGCGCATCGTGAATATGGGCCCTGTCGGGCTCGCGCGGTTCTGTACACTGCGCAGCTGGCTGTCGCAGTGGAGTTTTGATGAATCTCGTGCGCATGGCCAGAAGAATGCGGCCAACGTGCGTTGCCCGGTTCTGGTGATTGGCAATGGCGCCGACAACGCCTGTACGCCGAGCCACACCGCTCGACTTTTCGACGCCGTTGGCTACCCCGACAAACAGCG
Organism: Pseudomonadales bacterium; assembly: GCA_049454295.1. GTDB lineage: Bacteria > Pseudomonadota > Gammaproteobacteria > Pseudomonadales > Azotimanducaceae > UBA7803. The sequence goes on along the minus strand of JBMTYG010000086.1, from coordinate 5,444 downwards.
CATTGATATTGCCGGCGCGACCCATTATTACGCGGGGCAGCCCGAGCAAAGCGCCTTAGCCGCCAATCACTGCGCGGATTGGTTCGCGCGGCATGGCTGGCAATGACCGCGTCCGCTGACAACGCGCTATCCACAGGACATCGCCATGACTGACCCGAAATCCGATCAAGCTCCGCCCGAAACGGCAGCCCCCAGCCCCTCGCGTTACGAGCAGGCAACCCAGTGGCCGATCTGGATCTTCATTTTTGTCGCGCTCGTGATCGGTTTTCTGTTGTCCTAGTGGGGCGGCTTTGGGCATCTGCTCACGGCGCACGCGCGGGCAAGGGACTAACATTGGGTCTTGGGCGTACGGCGTCTGGGTATTGTTGCCCGACGTGCGCCTCGCGAACCGTTGGCAATGTGAATTTTGGGCACTGAGGAACTGTCATGAGTGAAACCAGCGCGGAGCAGACGCAACGCGAACTTTATCGCCGCTCGAATGCGGAAATGCTCGCGGAGTGGACCATCGATCCTCATGTAGACCCGTACAGTCTTGCTCTCGAGGACATGAACCCAGGTCACCCGCTGTTGTTCGAAGCAAACACTGCGTTGCCTTGGTTCGAGCGCCTGCGGGCTGAAGCGCCGGTGCATTACTGTGCCAGCAGCCAGTTTGGACCCTATTGGTCCGTGACACGGTTTAACGACATCATGCATGTCGATTCCAATCATCAGATCTTCTCTTCGGATTCACGTCGCGGCGGTATCCAGCTCGGCGGTCGTGCGGACCCGAATCCAGATCCCATGTTTCATCTGCCCATGTTCATCATGGAAGATCAGCCCAAGCACGACTTGCAGCGCAAGGTCGTCGCACCCATGTTTACGCCGCGTCATCTGGCGGATCTTGAGGGGTTGATCCGGCAGCGGGCGGGCGAGATTCTGGACGGCCTGCCGCGCAACGAGACGTTCAACTGGGTACGTCATGTCTCGGTCGAACTAACAGGTCAGATGCTCGCCACCATCTTGGGAGTGCCGCAGGAAGATCGTCAGAAGCTCATCTATTGGTCGGACGCCACGCAGAACATCGGCAACCCCGAGTTCTTTGCGACGCCAGAGGAAGGCTTTAAGGAGTTATGGAACTGCTGGGCGTATTTCGATGCGCTGTGGAAAGAGCGCCAGCAAAATCAGGGAACGTCCGACGATCTGATCTCCATGCTCGTCCGGGGCGAATCTACCCGCGACATGCCGCCGAATGAATACCTCGGTAACGTGCTCCTCCTCATCGTGGGCGGGAATGACACCACGCGTAACTCAATCTCGGGAGGGCTGCTCGCTCTCAATCAGAACCCCGATCAATACGACAAGCTACGCGCTAACCCCGCGCTTGTGGCAAGCATGGTCCCGGAGATCATTCGCTGGCAGTCGCCAGTGGCTCACATGGCTCGCACCGCTCTGGTGGACACCCAGCTTGGCGACGAGAAGATTCAAGCCGGCGACAAGGTGGTGATGTGGTACGTCTCCGGTAACCGGGATGCAAGCGAGATTGAGTCGCCCGAGCAATTCATCATCGACCGTGCCAACCCGCGCAAGCACCTGTCTTTCGGGTTCGGTATTCATCGCTGCTTGGGCAATCGCCTGGGGGAAATGCAACTGCGCGTGTTGTGGGAAGAAATTCTGAAGCGGTTCCCGAAGATCGAGCTGGCTGGCGATCCCACTTATCTGCGCTCGAACTTCATACGCGGCATTCTGGAACTGCCGGTACGCATTCCCGCGTGATCGCGGCCCCGGCTTTTGTCATAATCGCTCGGCGAAGCATCCTAAGGGGGCGCACGGAGGTCTGACCGTCGCGCCGCTCTCATCGCGGGACTAGCTCATCTGGTAGAGCGACAGCTTCCCAAGCTGTAGGCGACGGGTTCGAGTCCCGTGTCCCGCTCCAAATTCGTTGCGATTGCGCGCCCGTTCAGGTGACGGTCAAGGTCGCGCGCGGACCTCAGGAAACGCGGCATCCGCGAACGGCGAGCCCGGCGCTCGACGGCGCATGCGCGTCAATGGATGTTCACCCTCACGAAAGCTGTCCGGCTCCTCTCCTTCTACGGTCACCATGCCGGGTCGTTGGGCAACGCGGGCGTCGATACCAAAGTAGCGCAGCGACAGGGTGCGGCGGCGCATACCCGGCAGCGTGGGTCCGCCACCATGCAGAATCGAGGGATGAAATACGACCACGTCGCCGGGGGCGATGTCCCAGGCAACGATGTCCCAGCTATTCCGGTCCCGTTCGATGTCAGGCAGCACCGGCAGTTTGCCGTTGCCATACAGCGGCGCAGTATCGTCATCGGGGTCAAAGCGAGAGCCGTCGAAGAGCGGGCCACGGTGTGATCCACGCACAAACTCGAGGGCATGCTTCGCGGTCAGCGGCTCAAAAGTCACCCAGAGGACCGCGAGGTCATTGCCCTCGACCGGGAGGTAGGGCGTGTCCTGGTGCCAAGGGGTGCGGCGCGTGGTGCCGTTGTCTTTCAGGAACACCTGTTCGTACATGAACCAGGCTCGCGGCTGCGCAAACAGCTGAGTCACGATGTCGGAGAGGACGGTGTCGGTCACCAGCGGTTTGTAGCGCTCAAGAGCGGCGGGGTTGGCGAGGTCCTGATAAAACAGGCCGGTACCGTTTGCTGGCAGCCGGGAGGCGCCAGGCCCCGGGTTGTCCACACTCCACGTCCAGGCGTCGAGTGCAGCCGCGACGGTTTGCTCATCAAGCACGCGAGGGAGGTAGATGACACCGTCGCGTCGATACTGCTCGCGAAGATCATTGTTGATATGCATCAGTCTCCCCCTTTTTTGTCCCGAGTATAGCGTGATCGCCTCTGTCACCGTTTTGCCGCATCCGCCACAATGTGCCCATGGGGGAGGCACGCATTTACTACGGCTGGTGGCTGGTGGCGGCGCTGTTCGTGGTGCTTGCCGTGAGCTCCGGCTTTGGGTTTTACAACATGTCGGTCTACATGAACGTGCTCGCCCGTGAGCACGGTCATGGCATTGGCGAGCTGTCGTTGGCAGTCAGCCTATTCTTTCTGGTCGGCGGCATCGGCGGCATGTGGGTCGCAAACCTGTTGGAGCGTTTTGACGCCCGTATCGTTATGGCGTCGGGAGGGCTGTTAGCCGGCATCGCGCTTGCTTGCAGTGGCGCTGTCACTTCGTTGCCCGGCATCTACGCGCTCTTCAGTCTGTTTGGATTCGGCAACGCTGCGGTATCGATCGTCACCTCCACCACGCTTGTGACCCGCTGGTTTCCGGGACGTGATCGCTCTGTCGCATTGTCCGTGGCTTCCACGGGATTGTCCGCGGGCGGGATTCTGCTCACCCCCTGGTCAGCGCGAGTGCTCGAGACCCAGGGTCCTGAAACGGCGCTGGGCTGGTTCGGCATTGCGTTCGCCGCGGTCATCGTCCCGCTGTCGCTCTTGGTGGTGCGCGATCGCCCAAAGGGCCTAGCCCCGGGTGCAGCCACTCACGGCAACCGAGCGCGCTGGGATTATGGGGTCGCTATTCGTACGCGATTCTTTGTCCTGCTGACGTTGGGTTATCTGTTCGCCATGGGCGCGCAGGTCGGCGGCATTGCCCATCTGTACAACCGTGCGGTGGGTCTTGCGGGTATCGATACCGCGACCCTCGCGGTGCAAGCGTTGACCCTGTGCAGTATCACCGGCCGTTTCGCGGGCGGATTTCTCGTGACCCGAGTGTCGATCAGGCTCTATACCCTCACCAATCTGTTGGGTCAGGGCCTTGGGTTAGCGCTGATTGCCGGGGCCGAGAGCGCGTCGCTGGTGCTCGGCGGAGCGGTCGTCTTCGGGCTGACCGTGGGCAACCTGCTCATGTTGCATCCCCTGTGGCTTGCCGAAGGTTTTGGCGTCGAGTCCTATGCGAGAATTTTCTCGCTCTCGAACGCCGTAACCGTTATCGGTGTCGCGGGTGGTCCGGCCCTGCTTGGGGGTATTTTTGACGTGGGCGGCTACCCGCTCGCGTATCTTGTGGCTGCGGCTTCCTCTGCCCTTGCATTCGTTGCCCTGCTGGCGGCAGGATCCGCGCCCCGTCGAACGGAGTAGCTCGATGCGCAAGACCTTCGGTTCGCTGGTTTTGTTTCTGGTGCTGGTTGCGTCGCAGCCTGTCGCGGCCGCGTTACCGTCGTCACTGCCCGGCGGCGAGTCGCTGCCAAGCCTCGCGCCCATGCTGGATGGCGTTACCCCGGCAGTGGTTAACATCGCGACTTACACAACCGTGCAGGTGCGCAATCCGCTGCTCGAGGATCCGTTTTTCCGACGTTTCTTCAATGTGCCGGATCGGGAGCGCGTACGCCGCACGCAGAGCGCGGGATCCGGCGTCGTTGTGGACGCGAAGGGCGGCTATATCGTGACTAATCATCACGTGGTCGAGCGCGCGGATGAGATCAACGTCACCCTAGCGGACGGCCGGACACTCAAAGCGACGCTGGTCGGATCGGATCCTCGGGTAGATCTTGCGGTGCTGAAGGTGGTCCCCGACGCGCTGGTCGAGATCACATTTGCCGATTCGGGCGCGCTGCGCGTGGGCGATTTTGTTGTCGCGATCGGCAATCCCTTTGGTCTCGATCAGACGGTGACCAGCGGCATTATTAGCGCCCTCGGTCGCAGCGGGCTCGGTATCGAGGGCTATGAAGACTTCATTCAGACCGACGCCTCGATCAATCCGGGAAATTCCGGTGGCGCGCTGGTCGATCTGTCGGGGCGGCTGGTTGGAATCAATACGGCGATCCTCGCGCCTGCGGGAGGCAACGTCGGCATCGGTTTCGCAATACCTGCCAATATGGTTCAGGCCATCATGGGCGAGCTCATTGAGCATGGCGAGGTTCGGCGCGGCTTTCTCGGTCTCGCCGTGCAGGGGCTTAATCCTGATCTGGCAGAAGCTTTTGGCGTCGAGAACCGTGAGGGCGTGGTCGTCGTAGAAGTGCAGGATGACGGTGCAGCGGCGAAGGCGGGTCTGCGCCCGGGAGACATCATTACTCGGGTTGGCGATCGACCGATTCGGCGCGTGACGGAGTTCGATGGGCAGGCTGCGCTCATGTTTGTCGGCGAGCGGGTGCCCGTGGAAATCCTCCGTGATGGGCGCGTACGACGCGTCACCTTCGACATTCGTGATGAGCCGCTTGAGAAAATCCAAGGAGAACGGCTGGACCGTCGTCTCTTGGGCACAACATTGCAGAATTTCCGGAACGATTCCGGCTTGAGCGATGACGCTGGCGTACTCGTCAGTGATGTGACGGACGGCAGTATGGCGTGGGAATTCGGTTTGCGACCGGGTGATATCGTCGTAGCGTGTAATCGTCGCGGCGTCCGCAATCTAGAGCAGCTGCAGGCGGCGGTGGAAGGCGCGGGGGATCAGCTGCTGTTGCGGGTTTACCGGTCTGGGCAGTATGGCTACATCGTGATTCGCTGATGCGGTCC
>JBMTYG010000085.1:0-13910 GCA_049454295.1 Pseudomonadales bacterium | reverse complement strand
CATTTTCCGACGCTCCACAATTCCGATGGCCCGAGCGGTCGCAGCGGTACAAGTACTCGGCACGGTGCCGCGGTTCGGTATCGAAGCGCTCGGCATGGTGCTGATCGCAGTGCTCGCCTATGACATGGCGTTGTCATCAGCCGGACTGAGCGGCGCCATTCCCGTGCTCGGCGCTCTTGCGCTCGGGGCGCAGCGCATGCTGCCTCTCGTGCAAGAGATGTACAACGCGATTGTCATGATGCGCGGCAACCGACAGAACATGGTGGATGCGCTTGATCTTTTGGATCAGCCCATGCCCGATACGGTGGTCTCCGTTCCCGTAGAGCCCATCGGATTTTCCCGATCGATCCGCTTGCAAGGGCTTGAGTTCCGTTACGCACCGGATGCGCCGATCGTCATCAGCAACCTGGATCTCGAGATTGCCAAAGGCGCGCGCGTGGGCTTCATCGGCAGTACCGGTTCCGGAAAGAGCACATTGCTCGATCTGCTGATGGGTCTGCTTGAACCGACTGCGGGCACTATTCTGGTGGATGATTTGCCAATCGATAGCTACGTGCGGCGACGCGCATGGCAGATGCACATTGCGCACGTGCCCCAAGCGATCTTTTTGTCCGATGGCTCAGCGGCCGAAAACATTGCCTTTGGTTTGCCAACAGCGCACATCGATATGGCTCGGGTGCGTGCGGCTGCGGATAAGGCGCGTATTGCTTCAACCATTGACGGTTGGTCTAAGGGTTACGATGCCACCGTCGGGGAACGTGGCGTGCGCCTGTCCGGCGGTCAGCGGCAGCGCATTGGGATCGCAAGGGCACTCTACAAAAATGCGGACGTACTGGTGTTTGATGAGGCGACCAGCGCGCTTGATAACCAGACCGAAGCGGAGGTCATGGAAGCGCTTGACAACCTCGACCGAGATCTCACGATTCTGATCGTGGCGCACCGGCTCACCACCTTGCGCGGCTGTGATGTCGTGGTCGAGCTAAAAAATGGTCGCGTGGCCCGGACAGGCTCTTATGACGAGATCATCGGTTCCACTGCGAGCGTGTGATAGAGACCCCGCCTGAGTCCCTGGTCCTGCGGGATGTCGTCTGTTACCCGAACACGACGCGATCGGATGTGCTCATTCGCAACGGGCAAATCGAGAGCGTCGCTCCTTCGCGCGATCGTCTAGAGTGGTCACACCAGAGTATTGATGGCCGTGGCGCGGTTCTGCTGCCGGGGCTCAACGATCACCATGTGCATCTGCTGGCCCTGGCGGCCAGCCGCCACTCGGTAGATCTCTCTGGCGCCCGCGACCTCGGCTCGGTTCGTGGCGCGCTGCGCCGAGCTCCCGGTACCGATCTGGACTGGATTCGCGCGACGGGCTACCACGAGAGCTCGGCGGGGTTGCTTGATCGGAGGCGGCTGGATGAACTGGTGACCAACCGTCCGCTCCGCGTACAACACGCGAGCGGCAAGGCCTGGTTTTTCAACAGCGCAGCACTGAGGCGATTGCGTGTTCTGGACGGAGAACGGAATACCTCCGAGGCGCTTGAGCTCTACCCTGCAGGACTGGAACTGGACTCCTCCGGTGCCCCGACCGGCAGGCTGTTCCGCGGCGACGACTGGTTGCGTGCTCGGCTGTCCTCTGCGGTGGCGCCCGATCTGGCTGCGGTCGCGCAGGATCTGATTCAGTTAGGTGTTACCGGTCTGACCGATGCCAGCGCTGACAACGATGATAGCCAGGCTGCGATCTTTGCCCATGCGATGGACTCCGGCGTGTTTCCGCAACACCTCCGTTTGATGGGCGGCCCGAAGCTGACCCACGACCGATTGCACCGGCAGATCGCGTTGGGCGAGCGAAAATTCCTTTTGGACGACGACGCTCTGCCGGACGTCGAGACACTTGTTGCAGCAACACGGGCAGCGTGGGCACAAGGTCGGGGAACAGCCTGGCACTGTGTCTCTCGTGCCGAACTCCTGTATGCGCTTTATGTGCTGGAGGCGTCTGGTCCGCCGCCCGCAGGCATCCGCGATCGCATCGAGCACGCGGGCGTTGTTCCGCCAGAGTGTCTGCCGGCGCTTGTTCGTCGTTCGCTCACCGTGGTGACGCAGCCACTGTTCATTGCGGCGCGTGGTGATCGCTATTTGGAACAGGCAGATCCTGAGGATCGCCCTTGGCTCTACCGCCTGCAGACGCTCCGCCAGGCGGGTATTCCGCTTGGCCTTAGTTCCGATGCGCCCTATGCGTCGCCAGATCCCTGGGCGGGCATGCGCGCGGCTGTCGAGCGCAGAACGCTGTCAGGTCGTTTGGTCGGCCGCGACGAGGCGCTGACGCCGGAACAAGCTCTGCGAGGTTACCTGTCTCCGCTCGATCATCCGGGTGGATCGGCGCGCCGCATTGCGCCGGGCGTGTCCGCGGACCTTTGTCTCCTGGATCGACCCTGGTCCGAGGCGCGCAGGGATCTTCAGGCGGGTTTGGTGCGAGCGGTGCTCGTTTCCGGTCAGCTGCGTTATCTGCGCGAACCCTGAGGCGACCGTGGGTCGACAGGCGTTGCTGGCGGTTTCTAATGCGCGCGCGAAATCGCGTCCGCGGACGCGCGCGACCTGGCGCCAAACCCGCTATGCTCGGGTCAGGGGATAGGGGGTAAACATGGCGCGTCTGTCGAACAAAGTTCTCTTCTATTACAGCCTCGCGGATCTCCCGGTGGCGATGTCGATCTTCCCGGTGATCGTTTTCATTCCGCGGTTCTATTCGAACGATGTAGGTATCGCGGTGGCGACGGTCGGGTCGATCATGCTGTTGTCCCGCGTATTCGACGTAATGACCGATCCTCTCGTAGGTTATTTGAGCGATCACACGCGCACTCGCTGGGGTCGTCGCAAACCCTGGATTGCCCTATCGGTTCCGGTGATGATGCTGAGCATCTACCAGCTCTTTCTGCCGCCCGAAGGCGCCGGCACGATGCATTTGCTGCTCTGGAGCATGCTGCTGTCGATTGGGACCACGCTCATGCTCATTCCTTACTACGCTTGGGGAGCCGAACTATCGCCGGATTATTCCGAGCGCTCACGCATCACCGGCGCGCGTTCGATGGCGGGAGTCCTGGGTAGCTTCACCGCTCAGGCGATGCCTGCGCTCGCGCTGCTGTTGTTCGGGATTGGAGGCAGCGCGGCGGTGCTCGAGATCGTTGGCTATACCATGCTGCTGCTCATGCCGCTTTGCGTCGCGGTTACGCTGGCCGGAACACCGGATTCCCAGGTGCCCGTGCGATCGAATTTGCCGATCTTGAAAGGATTGAGGCTCATGGTCCGCAATCGACCGTTCCTGCGCTTGGTAACGGCGTTCACGGTGGGTTCCGTCGGGCTTAACATCACCACGCCGCTGTATTTGTTCTTTATCGCCGACGTACTCGATGCAGAAGCGCAGGCAATCTACATGCTGGCCTTCTTTTACCTGTCTAATCTGCTCAGCGTGCCGCTGTGGGTGATGCTTGCACACCGGATAGGAAAGCATCGCGCTTATCTGGTGTCGTTCATCATCATTTCTGGTGCTCACCCGTTCTACATGCTGCTCGGTCCCGGTGACTTCTGGTACATGCTGCCCATCACCCTGGTCACCGGCTTTGCGGCAGGCGGTTTTGGTGCCGCGCTCCCGAATTCTATGAAGGCTGACGTGATCGATCTCGATCATCTTGAGAGCGGTGAGAACCGGGCGGCGCTGTTTTTCTCGAGCTGGTCGTTCGTGCAGAAACTGGTGGCATCACTTGGCACCGCGATAGCCATGTTCGGGCTCGCGCTGGTCGGATTCCAGTCCGGCCAGCAGAACGGCGAGGAACCGCTTCTTGGACTGCGGCTCCTCTTCTCCACGCTGCCATCGGTCTTTTATTTGCTGGCGGCGGCTATTGTCTGGGGATATCCGATCACCGCGGAACGTCACGCCGAGATTCGAGCGGCGCTCGACGCGCGTGAGCGCGAACAGGCAGGAGGACTGGCGCTGCACGAGGGGCTGAAAGTTAGCTAGAATTTGTGCGCGCCGTTGGCGCGCTTCCCCCCTGATCGATCGAGGAGACCGCTGTGCTCGAAGCCTACCGCGCCCATGTTGCTGAACGCGCCGCCCAAGGCATTCCGCCCAAGCCGCTTACTGCCCAACAGGTGGCAGAGCTGGTTGAACTCCTCAAGAACCCGCCGCCGGGAGAGGGTGGTGTGCTCGTGGACCTGATTGCCAACCGGGTGCCGCCCGGTGTGGATGAGGCTGCCTACGTCAAGGCGGGTTTTCTGTCCGCAGTCGCTCGCGGCGAAGCCGCCTGCGGTCTGATCAGCCGGGCGGATGCGACGCGCATGCTTGGACAGATGCTCGGTGGCTACAACATCGATGCTCTTGTCGTGCTCCTTGATGACGCTGAATTGGGTGCTCTTGCAGCTGAACAGCTGCGACACACGCTGCTCATGTTTGACCGTTTTCATGATGTTGAGGAGCGGGCGCGTGCCGGCAATGCGCACGCGCAGGGGCTGCTGCAATCCTGGGCCGACGGCGATTGGTTCAAGGAAGGCAAGCGGGTGCCAGAATCCATCCGCATGGTTGTGTTTAAGGTCACGGGTGAGACGAATACGGACGATCTGTCGCCGGCGCCGGATGCCTGGAGCCGCCCGGACATCCCGCTGCATGCCCTTGCGATGTACAAGATGGCGCGCGATGGGCTGACGCCTGACCAGCCTGGCGCCGTGGGTCCAATCGCGCAGCTCGAGGCGCTCAAGGCACGCGGACTGCCCCTCGCGTTCGTCGGCGACGTCGTAGGCACGGGTTCGTCGCGCAAGTCAGCAACCAATTCGGTGCTTTGGTTCACGGGCGATGATATTCCTGGCGTGCCGAATAAGCGCACCGGCGGGGTCTGCATCGGCAGCAAAGTAGCACCCATATTCTTCAATACCATGGAAGACGCTGGCGCGCTGGTATTTGAGGCGCCGGTCGATCGCTTGGGGATGGGCGATGTCATCGACATTCGTCCCTACGAGGGCAAGATCCTGAGCGAAACCGGCGAAGTGCTGTCCGAGTTCACATTCAAGTCGGATGTGATCCTGGACGAGGTCCAGGCGGGTGGTCGCATCAACCTGATCGTCGGCCGCGGGCTCACCGACAAGGCGCGGGAAGCGCTCGGTCTTGGACCTACGACGCTGTTCCGCAAGCCGGCTGAGCCGGACGAGACGGGTAAGGGCTATACGCTTGCCCAGAAGATGGTGGGACGTGCCTGCGGCGTTGCGGGCATCCGTCCGGGCACTTACTGCGAACCGAAGATGACGACGGTGGGTTCGCAGGACACCACCGGTCCGATGACACGGGATGAGCTCAAGGATCTCGCCTGTCTTGGCTTCTCGGCGGATCTGGTGATGCAGTCGTTCTGTCACACCGCCGCTTATCCAAAGCCGGTGGATATCGAGACACAACATACACTGCCAGACTTCATCATGAACCGGGGCGGGGTCTCGCTGCGTCCGGGAGATGGCATCATTCACTCTTGGCTCAATCGGATGCTGCTGCCGGACACCGTGGGCACTGGTGGTGATTCACACACCCGGTTCCCGATCGGCATCTCTTTCCCCGCGGGCTCTGGCTTGGTGGCTTTTGCCGCGGCTACGGGCGTCATGCCCCTCGATATGCCGGAATCGGTTCTGGTGCGCTTCAAGGGTGAGATGCAACCGGGGATCACGCTGCGTGATCTTGTTAACGCGATTCCTTACGCCGCAATCCAGCGTGGTCTGCTCACGGTTGAAAAGAAAGGCAAGAAAAATGTTTTCAATGGCCGCATTCTCGAGATCGAGGGGCTGCCTGACCTGAAGGTGGAGCAGGCGTTCGAAATCTCCGACGCATCCGCAGAACGGTCGGCGGCCGGGTGCACGATCAAGCTGGGCCAGGCGCCCATTATTGAATATCTGACCTCGAACGTGACCATGCTGCGCTGGATGATCAAGGAAGGCTACGGCGACGTGCGTACGCTTGAGCGTCGCGCCCGCAAGATGGAGGAGTGGCTCGCGAATCCGGTGCTGATGGAAGCGGATGCTGATGCCGAGTACGCCGAGATCATCGAGATCGATCTGAACCAGATCAAGGAACCCCTGCTCGCGTGCCCGAACGATCCGGACGATATCAAGCCACTCTCTGCGGTTCAGAACGATCGCATCGATGAAGTCTTCATCGGTTCATGCATGACAAACATCGGGCACTACCGCGCGGCCGGTAAGCTGCTTGAGAAGGTAAAGGGTCTATTGCCGACCACGCTCTGGATCGCGCCGCCAACCAAGATGGACGCGTTCCAGCTGAATCAGGAAGGCTTCTACGGCACTTATGGTCGCGTTGGTGCGCGCACGGAGATGCCTGGCTGTTCGCTGTGCATGGGCAACCAGGCGCGGGTGAAGGACAACTCCACGGTGGTTTCGACCTCCACGCGGAACTTCCCCAATCGGCTCGGCAACGGGGCGAATGTCTACCTCGCCTCGGCCGAACTCGCGGCGATCGCGTCGGTGCTGGGTCGGCTGCCGACACCGGTGGAATATCTCGAGTTCATGACCGAGATCAACACGCTTGGGAAGGAAATTTACCGTTATCTTAACTTCAATGAGATTGCGTCATTCCAGCAGGCGGCTGAGGATGGTCGCCGAATCGGCGCGATCCAGATCGAAACGGTAAAGGTCGCCTGACCCTGATGGCTCCGGGCATCGGCGGTGGTCTGCCGATGTCTGCGGAGAGTATGCCCATCTCGACGTGGTGCGGTGCAGCATCTATACTGCACTGCACAAATCCTGCCGAGGTGAATGATGAGCATTGCCCAGTCACTGGCGAACACGTCGTCGCAACCCAATCAGCCGGCCGCGAATAAATCGCGACTCGATCGTTTGCTGTTCTGGATCGCCATCACGTTCGATCCGGAAGGGGTTGCCTGGAATTGGGGCGGCTTCACGCCGGCCTTTTTGAGTTACTCCGAAGCGCTGCGCGCAACGGGGCGACCGCTCAAGACATCGACGCCGGCGGCAGGCTCTGCCGGCGACCATGCGGCTCATGAAGAAACGCTCGAGGAAGGGGCTGGCGTGGCGCGTGGTGTCACGAGCGATGCGTCCTCGGCGGATGTGCTTTCGCGCGCCGCCTGACCCGGTTAGTCGAGCTTAACTCTCGGCACCCAGCCGGCGGGCGCATCGTTCGCTGCGCCGCGCTGGATGGAGACCAGCTGTGCCCTGAGCGCCTGGGTGGTCTCTCCGATCACGCTGTCGTTGATGGTGAAATTCCCCGCTGATGAGCGGACCTCGCCAATCGCGCTGATAACGGCGGCAGTACCGCAAGCAAAAGCTTCTCGGAGGCGCCCGCTGGCAGCGTCGGCGCGCCATTCCGCCATGCTATAGGGGCGCTCCTCGACGTGCCGACCGGCAGCGCGAGCAAGCGTGATGACCGAATCCCGTGTGATGCCTGGAAGGATCGTACCCGATAGCGGCGGGGTCACGATCGACCCGTCGTCGAAAACAAAAAACACGTTCATACCGCCAAGTTCTTCGACCCACTGGTGTTCTGCTGCGTCGAGAAAGACCACCTGGTCGCATTCGTGCCGAATCGCCTCTGCCTGGGCAACGAGGCTGGCTGCGTAGTTACCGCCGCACTTCGCAGCGCCCGTTCCGCCCGGACCCGCGCGTGAAAAATCGTCCGAGACCCAGACCTTGACCGGTTTCATGCCGCCCTTGAAATACGCGCCGACCGGGCAGGCGATGACACAAAAGATGTAGTCACTCGCAGGTCGCACGCCGAGGAAAGCCTCCGCAGCAAACATGAATGGGCGCAGATAGAGACTGCCGTCCTCGCGCGTGGGGACCCAGTCCCGGTCGGCGCGAATGAGTGCGGCGATGGATTCTAGGAACAGCGACGTGGGAAGCTCCGGCATGGCGAGCCGCCTTGCCGACTCTTGGAATCGTCGCGCGTTTTCCTCTGGTCGGAACAGGGTGACCCCGCCGTCGGGCGCACGGTAAGCCTTGAGTCCCTCGAAGATTTCCTGCGCGTAATGGAGTACGGCGGAGGCTGGATCCATGGAAAACGGTTCCCGCGCGCGCACGAGCGGCTCGTGCCAGCCGTGTTCTGGTCGCCAGCGCAGCGTCGCCATGTGATCGGTGAAGACTGTTCCAAACACCGGGTCGGCCATGAGCGCCTCGCGCTCGGCGGTGGTTCGCGCCCGCGGGTTAGGAATATGTGTGAAGTGAAGCGTAGTGGCAGTGCTCATGGGGTTCTCGCATCCGTCCCGTGCAAGAATAACCGAAGCGTCGCCTCGGGTACCCTCGACTTACAGCCCTCGGGGCTTGCGTGGCAGTTCTTTGCGCAGGCGCGCGAATCCTCGCCAGGCGCTCACAGCCAGCGCCGCTGAGATGAGGAACAGCCACGCGCCGATACCCTCCACCGGTGGCAGCGGTCCGATGGCATCCCACCCGAGGTAGAGCGCCATCCCGGCGAAGGGCGCGATGGCTCCGCGAACGCCGGTGAGCGTGACATGAATGCCCATGTAGGCGGAGAGCTGGTCGCGGGGCGCGAAGTCATTGTGACCGAGCTGCCAGGCGAGCGATCCACCGCCGTTCACGACCGAGGTCACTATCCGCCCGATGGCGAGCCAGACCAGCGACAGCTGCCAGGCGCCGAAAAAGGTGATCAGGATGCCAACGACCCAAAGCGAGTTCTGGCGCGCACGGTATTCGGCGACGTGGACGCGGTCGAGATAGCGGGCCCACCACGGCAGGGTCAGCAGCGTAACGAGGAAGGGGATGATCATCGTTATGCCGATGCTCACGAGGTAGCTGGCGCCGATCTGACGCGACACCAGATACACGAGCGCGGGTTCGAGCATCATGGCCGCGACCCCGGAGGTGAACTGGTGCAGCTGGTAGCGCGCGTAGTGCCGATCGCGACGCAGAATGGAAAAGAATCCGCCGGTTTGTGTGCCCGCCGTCGATCCGCGTCGCTCGAGCACCCGGTGACGCTTCTCACCGACGACGCGAACGCGTGAAAACGCTCCCACGCCAATGGCGCCGATCGCTGCGCCGCCGATATACAGCCAGCGGAAGTTCTCCGGATGCGCGTCCATGAGCAGCCCGCCGATGCTGGTCGCGATCACGGTCATGAGGCTCGACAGCACCTGTAACCGCCCCGCGATGCGCGCGCGCAGGTGACGCTGGTAGTTGAGGCTCCAGGCTACGCTGCGGGTGGTAATGATCCCGGCAATGAGCAGACGGCACAGTATCGCGCTCACCATGAGTACCCAGGCACCGCTGTTGCCCTCCGGGGAAAGCGCCACTGCGACCACGCAGAGCAGCACCGCGGTCTGTAACAACACGATCAGAGGGATCTTGGGGCGCGCGGCTCCAACGCGGTTCCAGAAATAGCTCGACAGGTTGCCGAACATCGACGAGGCCGAGATTACGGCCAGCATCCAGGGCTCCGCGTTAAAGGTCTTGGCGGCGACAACGGCAACGAAGCCGCCTTCCATCAAGCTCGTGGCCACGGGCAAAGTCAGTTCAGTGACACGCTCGCGACGAAAGCTGCGTTCGACCCCGGGCATGAGCTCCGCGGCGGCGTTGACCGAACGGGCGTCATCAGGGGGTCTCCGCACCGTGTACTCCCGTACCCAATAGTTCTTGCTGGTGCTCGCCCAGTGCGGGTGCCCGGCGAGCAATGCGCCACGGACTCGCGGGCATCCGCCATGGGGCACCGGGATAGCGGATGTGGCGATCGAGTTCGGGATGAAAGACCTCGACGTCGAAGCCTCGGGCACGGAAATGCGGATCCTCGAACGCCTCCTCAGGCGCGTAGATGATGCCGGTCGCAAGGCCGGCGCGCTGGCAGCCGACAAAAAAATCGTAGGCGGGCACATTGCGCGCGATCAGCTTGAGCGCCTCGCGTCCAGCGCTGAAGACTGCTGTGACCGTATCATCCCGACCGATCAGGGAAAGATCGAAGGTGCCTTGCCAGGTGGCGCCCATTTCCAGAAAAACCGCCTCCGGCAGTTCGTCCGTGAGCCTGAGTGCCTCAAGCCAGTCCTTAAGCGCAGCGAACTCCGCGGGCACGCGCGGTGGCACGCCCGTGTTTGCAAAGCGACCATCGGCGCATTGGACTTGGGTCGGCCCAGTGGGCACGATCGACGCATGGCGCCCGGTCTGTCGCTGCACCGTGGTACCGTTGACCAGCCACTGATAGCTTGCGCCCTCCGTCGTCACGTTGAGCGCGGCGTGCAGGCTCACATCAATGAACTGGCCGCGCCCGGTAGTGATTCGAGCGAGCACAGCGGTGAGGATCGCCATCACCGCATAGTGACAACCGGTATTCGAGGCGTGTTCCCCCAGCCCTCGCACAGGGGGCAGAGAGTGATCGTCGTAGCCGCAGCTCCATACCGGACCGCCGCCGGCCATGAGCGTGAGGTCAGTCGCAGGCAGGTCACTGTCAGGATTGCGACGTCCGAAGGGCGTCAGCGCGGCATGGATCAGCCCGGGTCGGCGGACCACCAGAGCCGGCCAGTCAAGTCCCAGCGCCTCTAGCCGCTGGGTGGGTTCGCTCTCGATAAGCACGTCCGCATGGTCGATCAGTCCAAGCAGTTGCGCGCGACCCGCGGTGCTCTCAAGGTCAATCACCACCCCTTGTTTGTTCGTATGGTAATGCCACCACCAGAGGCTTCGGTCCGGTCCAGGTTCATCGTTCAAAAACGGCGGATAGTGTCGCTCCAGCGCGCCGCCCGGCGGTTCCACCAGAATCACGTCGGCGCCCATGTCGGCGAGCAATTTGCCGGCGAACGCCACGCGCTCGTGCGCCAGTTCGATCACGCGCAGTCCGGTCAATGCGGTCACAGCACACCCTCCGCGGTCAGCGCTTCCACAGTTTCGCGCGAATAGCCCAGAAGACGGCCGAGAATCTCCACGTTGTGTTCGCCGAGACAGGGTGCGCCGCGCGTGATCGACCAGTCGGTATCAGACAAGTGCACTGGCAGGCCCTCGACGCGCACTGCGCCGATCGCGCTATGCTCGACCGTGGGCCAAAGCCCGAAATCGCGGGTCGCTGGGTCGTCGTCGACGCGCTCGGCGGGGCGCAGCACGGCGCTCGCGGGCACGCCCGCGGCACGCAGCGCGCTGGCTGTGGCGCGCTTGTCACGCGCCCGGGTCCAGTGACTGACTGCCATGTCAAGACGATCCTGATGCTCGACCCGTCCGGCGGCATTCTGCCACTCGGGGGTGAGACACCATTCGGCATCGATCATGGCGGCAAGACGCTGCCAGTCCTGATCATCGCGGCAGGCGATGGCAATCCATTCGTCTTCGCCCGCAGCGGGATAAATACCGTGGGGCGCCATTGGCAGCCACGGGCTGCGGTTGCTGTTGCGTGTTTCCGCGTTAGCGCGGGTGCCCCGCCCATTCACTGTCCAGTCAAGCAGCGTCGGGCCGTGCAGTGTGAGCGCAGCTTCGGTGCAGGCCAGATCCACCCACTGACCTTCCCCGGTCTGCTCGCGGTGGATTAGCGCGAGCAGTATAGCCATGGCCATGTAATAACCCCCGGTATGGTCCATGTAGGAATAGCCCCACCCCGCGGGTGGTTGACCGGGTAGCGTTGAAAGGTGCGTGAGCCCAGACACTGCTTGAACGATTGGACCCCATGTCTTGAATTGGGCATAGGGACCGGTGTGCCCAAAGCCGCAGTTGGATACATAAACGATGGCGGGGTTGAGAGCGCGAAGCGCGTCGTAGCCAAAGCCCCAGCTCTCGAGCACGCCCGCGGCAAAGTTTTCTGCGACGACATCGCTCTGGCGCACGATGTCGGCGAGGATCTCGCGTGCTTTCGCTGTGCGCAGGTTGAGGGTGATACCGTATTTTCCCGTGTTGTGATTGTTGAACGCGCCGCCCAGATCGATGCCACGGCGTTCATCCTTGAATGGTTCCATCCCGCGCAAGATGTCCCAGCGGCCCTCACGCACCGGATCCTCGATACGAATGACCTCGGCGCCGAAGGCGGCGAGCCACTTGGTCGCGCCAGCGCCTGCAAGCTGTCCGGTGAAATCGCAAACTCGATAGCGCGCGAGCGCACCGCTCATGTCTGTTCCTCCCTTGTCCCGACGCGAACAGTGTAACGGTCCCGAGTTGTTGCTACTCGGCTTCTGTGGTGTATTGCCCTGAGTCAATCCAATAGCGAGCTCGATATCACCATGGCGCAGATACAGGCAAACGGGATCAACATCGAGTACGACACGTTCGGTGATCGTGGAGCCAGGCCTCTATTGTTAGTCATGGGTCTAGGGGCGCAAATGACACGCTGGCGTCCGGAGTTCTGCGCGCAGCTCGCCGACCGTGGGCACTTCGTGGTGCGCTTTGATAATCGTGACGTGGGTCTGTCGCGACGCTTCGACGAGGCCGGCATGCCCGACATGGCGCAGATCTTTCTCGCGCGTCAGTCGGGCGCTTCTGTCTCGGCGCCGTATCTGCTGCGTGATATGGCGGATGATGCCGTCGGCCTGCTCGATGCGCTTGATATCGATCGAGCGCATGTCTGCGGCGCCTCGATGGGCGGCATGATTGTGCAGACCATGGCGATTCACCATGGCGCGCGTTTGCGATCGATGGTGTCGATCATGTCGACCACCGGTAATCCAGATCTCCCCCCGGCGTCACCCGAAGCGATGGGGGCGCTCATGAGCCCGGCGGGCACCACGCTCGAGGAAGTGCTGGATCGGGCGGTCGCGGTGCAGCGTGTGATCGGCAGTCCGGGTTATCCCGACGAACCTGAGCGCATTCGTGAGCGGGCGCGCGCAGATCACGCGCGCGCGTTCTACCCCGTGGGGGTCGCCCGGCAGATGGCCGCCATCGCCGCATCAGGCAATCGCAAGCCGTTGCTCGCATCGGTCACGACGCCGACGCTCGTGATTCATGGCAAGGATGATGCACTTGTCCCCGTGTCCGGGGGAATCGACACACACGAAGCCATTCCAGGGGCAAATCTGGCGCTCTTCGACGGCATGGGACACGATCTGCCGGAACCGCTTTGGGACGAGATCGTGGGATTGATAACCGAGCATACGACGCGGAATCATTGAGGTTTCAGTACGACCTGGCGTGTGGGGGGGATGAGGATGATCAGACTGGTGTTTGCGCTGCGACGTCTGCCCGGAATGTCGCTGGCCGAGTTTCAAGACTATTGGCTCAATCGTCACGGACCGCTGGTCGCAAGCTTTGCGACTGATCTGAACGTGCATCGCTACGTTCAGACGCACCGTGTTGACACGCCGGCCAATGCGGCCGCGCAGGCCGCACGGGGCAAGATGGAGCCCGAATACGACGGCGTTGCTGAACTCTGGTGGGAAACCGAAGATCTTCTCGAGGCCAACATGGCCTCTGCCGCAGGGCGGGCTGCCGGCGCCGCGCTCCTTGAGGATGAGCGCAAGTTCATCGACCTGCCAAACTCACCGCTTTGGTTTGCGTATGAGTATCCGCAGGTCAATCCAGCGCCAGAGACGATTCTTGCGCGGGTTAAGAGCAATGTCCTGCGGGTGTTCTTTCCGCTGCGGCATGTGACCACGATGACGGAAGAGCGTGCGCGCCATTATTGGTTGACGCAGCATGGTCCGATCGTGCGTTCCCACGCAGCAGCGACGGGCGTGCTCTGCTACCGGCAGGTGCACCGGGCTAATCACCCGGCAGATGCGGGTATCCAGGCAGCCAGAGGCACGGTGGTGCCGTCCTACCTCGGGCACGCTGAGGCGTGGGTGGATATGGGGCGAGCTCCGGCGACCGAGGAGGCGCGCCGAGCGAACGCGGCGTTTATTGAGGATGAGCGCAATTTCATCGATTTCAGCCGCTCAACGATCTTCTTCGGCAAAGAGCACACGATTATCGATCGGCGTTGACGCATGGGGCGTGAGCTGAGCGCGCGCGGG
>JBMTYG010000084.1:0-13927 GCA_049454295.1 Pseudomonadales bacterium | reverse complement strand
TGAGATCGCCGATGTCGAGTACGACCGTCTGTTTGACGAGCTGACGGCGCTTGAGACGGCACATCCCGACCTGGTAACGCCTGACTCGCCGACGCAGCGGGTGGGCGGCGCGCCGCAGGCGTCTTTTGCCGAGGTGCGCCACACCCAGCCGATGCTGTCGCTCGACAAATGCACGACGCGCGCGGAGCTCGAGGAGTGGTTTGCGCGCTGCTGCCGCGAGCTCGAGGGTGAGCCTATCGCGCTCGCCTGCGAACCCAAGATCGATGGGGTAGCGGTTACCCTGCGCTACGAAGGGGGCCGCTTGCAACGCGCCGCCACGCGCGGTGACGGTACCACCGGCGAGGACATCACCGCCAACGTGCGTACCCTGCGTTCGGTGCCGCTCGTGCTCGAGGGGGCGAACGTGCCCGCTCTACTGGAGGTCCGCGGCGAGGTCTACATGCCGCTCGCGGAGTTCGAACGATTTAACAGCCGCGCCCGCGACGCGGGGCAGAAAACACTCGTCAATCCGCGCAACGGTGCCGCGGGAAGTCTGCGTCAGCTCGATCCCCGCGTGACGGCAACGCGCCCGCTGACGCTGTTCTGCTATGCCGTGGGAGAGTGTTCTCCCGAGTGGGTGCCAGAGACTCAGACCGAGGTGCTCGCAGCCCTAGGCAGGCTCGGTTTCCGGGTTAACCCCGAGGCCGCGCGGTTCGAGACGCTGGACGACTGCGAGCGCTGGCTCGACGGCCTGCTCGCGCGACGGCAGGACCTTGGTTACGCGATCGACGGAGCCGTGCTCAAGGTCGATCGGCGCGAACAGCAGGCGCGCCTCGGCGCGGTGACGCGAAAGCCGCGCTGGGCCATGGCGTTCAAGTACGCGGCGGAAGAGGCCACCACCCGGCTCCTTGCCGTCGAATTTCAGGTTGGGCGAACCGGCGCCGTTACCCCGGTTGCGCGGCTCGAACCGGTGTTTGTCGGCGGTGTGACGGTCAGCAACGCGACGCTGCACAACATGGACGAAATTGCCCGCCTCGATCTCTGCGTTGGCGACACCGTGCTTGTGCGCCGCGCGGGCGATGTGATCCCTCAGATTATGGCGGTTATACCTGGCGCGCGAGCAGCTGCTGCGGTGCCGATAGCCGCGCCGACCGCCTGCCCGTCCTGCGGCAGTGCAATCGTGCGCGCGGAGGGCGAGGTAGTGGCGCGCTGCGGCGCGGGCCCTGCGCGCTGTCCCGCGCAGCGGCGCGAGGGCCTCCGGCATTTCGCTTCGCGGCTGGCGCTCGATATCGACGGGCTCGGGGATCGCATCATCGAACAGCTGGTCGCGCGCGACTGGGTGCGGGAGCCCGCGGATCTCTACCGGCTCACGGCTGAGCAGCTGGCCACGCTTGATCGGCTGGGTGCTCGTTCCGCCGCCAACCTGGTTGCCGCCATTGCGGCGAGCCGTGTGACGACCTTGCCGCGTTTCATCTACGCGCTGGGTATCAGAGAGGTCGGTGAAGCCACCGCCCAGGCCCTGTCCCAGTATTTTGGCAGCCTGGACGGGCTTATGGATGCGAGCCCGGAGGCGCTCGAAAGCGTGCCGGACGTCGGCCCGGTGGTAGCGGCGGAGATTCACGCGTATTTGTCAGCGCCGGAACGTCGAGCAGCAATCGCGGATCTCCTCGCGGTGGGCGTGCATTGGCCGACGCCGGCGCGGCCTGACACGGCTGGCCCCCTGAGCGGCGAGACTTGGGTGCTCACCGGTGCGCTTGAATCCTTAACCCGGGACGCTGCACGCGACCGCCTGCGACGCCTTGGCGCCTCGGTGACGGACTCAGTGTCAAAGAAAACTACCCGGGTGGTCGCGGGGCCCGGCGCCGGCAGCAAGCTCACCAAGGCGGAGGCGCTCGGCGTTCCCGTGCTGGATGAAACCGCGCTGCTCGAACTTCTCGAGCGCCTCGAACCGGGTTCCGTTGGCGCATGAGCGATATTGCGGCTGATCTGCCACTACTGACCGATGCTTTGAAGGAGGAAATCCAGCGCGCGTACCGAGGCTGGCTTGATAGCCGGGGTTTCCGCCCACGACGTGGTCAGCGCGAGATGATCGCCGCCGTAGCCCGCACAGTTGTGGGAGCAGCGCCGCGCCTGCTCGTGGTTGAGGCGGGGACGGGAACCGGGAAAACCGCGGGCTACTGCCTTCCCGTGATTCCTTTGGCGCGAGCGCTTGGCAAGCGTGCGGTGATCAGCACGGCGACCGTCGCCCTACAGGAACAGGTGGTGCTGCGCGATTTACCGGATCTGGCAGAACGTTCCGGGCTGCGATTCTCCTGGGCGCTCGCCAAGGGGCGCGGGCGGTACGTGTGCTTGAAGCGGCTGGATGATCGCCTGCGCGGCGAAACGCAGAGTGGTCTGCCGTTCGCCGAATCGTTTTCGGGCGCCGGTGCGGCAGCCGATCTCCCGGTTTGGCAGGCGATGCTCGATGCGTTCGGTCAGCGCGCGTGGAATGGGGAACTCGACACTTGGGATGCGGGAGTCTCAGACACCGCCTGGCAGGGCGTGACTACCGATCACCGGGGCTGCGCGAACAACCGCTGCTCGTTCTTCCGCCAATGCCCGTTCTTCAAGGCCCGCGCGGAGCTCGACGGGGTCGATGTGGTGGTGGCAAACCATGACCTGGTTCTTGCCGATCTGGCGCTGGGAGGGGGCGCGGTGCTGCCGGAGCCCGAGGACACGATTTTCGTGTTCGATGAGGCACACCATTTGCCGGACAAGACTCGCCAACATTTCGGCGCAAACACCCGCCTGCTCGCCACTGCCGCGTGGCTCGACGCGGTGGCAACAACGCTGGGTTCGCTCGCTCAGCGCTTCGGGCGTCCGAATGCGCTGGTCGACCTGGCGACCCGAGTCGGCGCCGCCGTTGCGGCGGCGGCGGGCTCCCAACGGCCGGGCCTGGCCTCGTTGCCGACGTTGCGGCGGCGCAGGCCGCGGTGCGCGAGCTGTACGAATGCGCTGAAGCGCTTGAGTTCGCCCCGCGTGACGAGGGGCTTGAGACGTGTCGCTTTGCCCTCGGCTCGGTGCCGGAATCTATCGCGGTGCAGTCTGCCGTCGCGGCAGGACCGATACGTGCGCTGGAGTCGAGCATCGAGCGGGCCCACGGTCTCATGCAGGATGTGCTTGCGGGTGATCTCAGCTGGCCAGGCGGTTTTGAGGCCGAAGATTGGCTGCCCGTGCTCGGGCAGCAGCTCTCCCGGGCTGGCGCCGTGCGCGCTCTGCTCGATGACTATGCGGGCAACACGGAGACCTCGGGTATCCAGGCGCGCTGGGTCAACCGGTACGCGACGGACCTGGAACTGGTTGCCGCGCCGATCGAGCCCGGTCTTCTGCTGCACTCACACCTGTGGTCGCGGTGTCATGCCGCCATCGCCACCTCAGCGACGCTGACTGCAGCGGGTCGGTTTGAGCGCTTTTTGGAGCAGTCGGGCATTCCCGACGCCAACACCCTGCGCATTGCGAGCCCGTTCGACTATCCGAATATTGCCACGCTCACCGTTCCGCGCATGCGCACCGACCCGGGCGACGGTGCGGCTCACGCCGAGGAGGTGGCGATGCTCCTGCCCGGGCTGCTTGCCGAGGCGCCCGGCGCGCTCGTGCTGTTTACGTCATGGCGCCAGCTGCGCGATGTGGTGCGGCGGCTGCCGGCGCCGCTTACGGCACGCATGAAGATTCAAGGTGATGCCTCAAAACAAGCGCTCCTCACCGCCCACCGCGATGCCGTGGACGCTGGCGAACAGAGCGTGCTCGTGGGGCTCGCGAGCTTTGCCGAGGGGGTAGACCTGCCGGACGATTATTGCCGTCACGTAGTGATCGCGAAGCTGCCCTTCGCCGTTCCAGATGACCCGGTGGACCAGGCGATGGCGGAGTGGGCCGAGGCCCAGGGCCGCAATCCGTTCTTTGAAATTTCCGTGCCGGACGCAGCGCTGCGACTGGTGCAGGCGTGCGGTCGTCTCATTCGTCACGAGCGCGATTACGGGCGCATCACTCTGCTTGACCGCCGCGTGATCACGCGGCGTTACGGTCAACGTCTACTGGATTCGCTCCCGCCATTCCGGCGGGAACTCGACTTCGTTCTTTGACGAGCACTCAGTTGCTTTGCTTCCAGGCAGCGACGTCGCGAATGCGCGCGCCGCCCTGGGGCACAGCTTCGAACTGCCCGGGCGCATAGGTAAGCAATACCCGGCGGTCAAAATCGGACAGCGTCTCGGCAATGGCGGCTGCGATGTCCTCGCGCGTCAGCGTGCGGACGATCGCGGCGATCTGCTCGCGGCTGTCAAAGTCGGTAAAACCCAGATCCAGATCGCGCCACAGTCGGTCGCTGCGCTGCGCGAGATTGCGATCGCGCTCGAGCAGCTGTGCGATCAGTCCGGCGCGGAACGCCTCGAACGAGTCGTTCGACAGGCTGTCGACCAGTGCCTTTTGCTGGGCCAGGAACTCGCGAGTTCGGCGCTCGATCTCGGCGGTGGAGGCCACTGGAGACTGCACGACAAACACGAGTCCGCCGCGGTCGCGCAGGGTCTGGTTGTTGGCAGCGACCACATAACCGAGCTGCTGCTCCGTGCGCAGCGCGGTGAAGTAGGCTTGGCGAATGACAGCAGCGGTCAGCGCGGTGCGCGCGCGCTGAGTGAGGCTCGACGCGCTGTCTTGAACATACATCACGATCGCTGCGTCGTTGTGGTCGACGCTGAGCGGGTAGCGCGTACGCCGGTCGACATCGCGTACCACAGGCGCTGCCCGCGGGAATTCGTCGAGTGTGAGACGCCGGGACAGGATTTTCGGCAACTGCGCGAGCTCTTCCCCCCGGATGTTGCCATGCACCAGACCCACCACATTAAAGGTCTTGAGGCGCGTCTGCCGCCAGCGCTCGAGGTCGGCGGGCTGCGCATCGGCCAGGGTCGCTGCCAGTAACTCGGGCGGCCACTGGTCGGAGAGCAGCAGGTAGCTCAGAGCGCTCGCTGCCTGGGTGAATGGTCGCTCTTCGCGAAAATTATTCCAGACTCGGGTCAGCCGCTCCTTCACGATGGCGAATCGGTCTGGATTGAGCCCAGGGTCTCGCAGTCCGGTGAGGACACGCTCGAGCAGGACGGATTGACGATCATCGTAACCGCGGATGTCGAGCACGATGCCTGCCCCGTCGACGCTGAGCCCATAGCCGAGCCCAGCCAGAATGGCGGGATAAACTTCAGCCCCCAGCGCGTCCTCGACGAGTGCCACGTGCAGCATTGCCAGCGCTCGATCCTCGGCACTCGCAATACCGCCTTGAAGTCCGAGCGAAAGCCGCAAATTGGCGCGCGGTGTTCCGAATTCAGTGTCTTCGTCTACCCACAACTGGAGGCCCTTCGATCGCGTTCCGAGGACGGGACCCGCAGGCGCGTCGGCGACCAGATCCAGGCGCTCGGGAATGAACGGATTGCGCTCGGGAAGGGCAAGTGCAGCGCTTTCGGCTTTACGCTCGATGGTTGTCCGCTCGAGCGTGTAGGGTACCTTGAACCACTGCTCTTCGGCGCTCGTTTCAACGTCGGGCCCGGACACGGTGACCAGAACATTGTCCGGTCGCAGTGCGTCCATGAAGCGTGTGATGGCATCCGCGTTGAATTCGGGCATCAGGTAGGGTGCGACCAGAACTTCGGCCGCGGGGTAGCGCATGAGCGCGGGCGCGACGCGATAGACGAACCCGGTGGGTGAGGATTTTTCCTCGAACCTGAACGCGAGCTCGGCAAGTGCCGCCTGTTCCGCATGACGCCAGGCGGACGGTCCCTCCTGACGCTGGAGTTCGATCCAGTCGAAGACAAGGTCGCTGACGGTGGGTAGCGCGCGGTAGCCTGCCTCGGTCAGCTCGATCTCGATCGACAAGAGCCCGTTGCGGCTGTCCACGTCGAACGTGCCTGCGGAGAGAGATTCGAGGTAGCCGCGTGCGCGCAGCAGCTGGTGCAGGCTGCCCGTACCTTCGTGGCCGAGCAGATTGCTGAGATAGTCGCCGGGCTTCGTGCGGTACCAGGCGGGTGACGCGGGCACCGGGAAGTTGTAGCTCACGCTATAGCCATCCTTGATGCTCGCAAACGTGAGTTCCGCGGGTAGTTGCCCGGGTTGGAACAAGGGCGGCGGTTCGGGCGCCGCACCGATGTTGCGGTTCGGGATGGCGCCGAAAAGCGGCGTGATCCAAGCCTCGAGTGTGTCGAGGGGCTCGTTGGAGAGGGCCACAAGCGCCATCGCGTCTGCGGAATAGTTCTCGAGCATGAAGGTGCGCAGCGCTTCATCCACGCCCGCACCCAGTGTCTCGAGACTGCCGATGTTGAACCGCGATTCGGGATGTTCCGGCGATACCGCGGTGCCAAGTACGGCATTGGCGCGCCAGCCGTCGGCCTTCAGCTGCATCTGGTATTCCGAGTGCACCGCGTTCTTTTCGCGCTCCACATAGTCTGCAGCGAGCAGCGGTGCAATGAAGAACTGGGCAAAGCGATCCAAGGCCGGGCGGAATTCGCCCGGCTTGATGTCGAAGAAATAGTTCGTGTGGTCGCCGGCGGTGTAGGCGTTGGAACTGCCGCCATGTTGTCCGATAAACTGCTGATAGGTATCGATGTCCGGATATTTCTCGGTGCCAATGAAGAGCATGTGCTCGAGGAAGTGGGCAAGCCCGGGGTATTCGGCAGGCTCATGGTGACTGCCGCGGAACACGACCAGGGAGGCGGCAGCCTTGTCAGTGGTTGGATCGGAGACGAGCAGCACGCGGAGTCCATTCGCAAGCGTGATATAGCGATAGTCGCGATTGTCGTTCGGGCTTTTGCGCACGCTGACCGGGGCGACGCTGGCGACGCTCTCGGCGGCCCGCGCGGCGGCGCCGGTGTCCGGTATCGGGGCGCGAGTGGCCGGTTGGCACGCGCTGAGCAGGATCAGGGAGATAAGCAGCAGGTAGCGGCGCACGGTGAACTCCTGTCGGCGTCGAAGGCGGGATTATACTGGGCTCGCGTTCATGGCGGGTTCAGCGATCTCCGGAAACAATCGCTTCTTCAGACGCCTGTAACGGGGCGCGGAAGCCAGGTGGGTCAGAGTGATGAGAACAGCGAGCACTGCATTGGCCGCGATTTTGCTGCTGGCGTCCCACGCCGCCGCGGCGCAGGCGTTCCCCTTTCCCACGCTCGAGCCCGCTCCGCTTGTTCCGCAAACCCTGGTCGAAGCGCCTGGCAACGCCGCCAA
Organism: Pseudomonadales bacterium; assembly: GCA_049454295.1. Taxonomy (GTDB): domain Bacteria; phylum Pseudomonadota; class Gammaproteobacteria; order Pseudomonadales; family Azotimanducaceae; genus UBA7803. Next base: position 6,715 of record JBMTYG010000084.1, on the reverse strand, counting down.
ACTCTCGCGCGAGCAGGCGGCCGCGCTGGTACAAAACCGCCTTGGCGGGCGCGTCCTGTCGACGCAGCCGGTCTGGCAGGGAGAGCAGCCGGGCTATGAGGTCCGCGTGCTGCTCGACGGCAAGCGCGTGCGCAGTGTGTACGTCGATGCCGAGGGCAACCTCGACGGCGCGGACTGATTCGCCATGCGCGTTCTGCTTGTGGAAGACGACGCCGCGCTCACTGGGCAGCTTGCCGTGCATCTGCGCGGGCAGGGTTATGTGCTCGATACGGCAGGCGACGGTCTCGAAGGACTCTACTTCGGGCAGCAGTACGACTACGACGCAGCCATCATCGACTTGGGTCTGCCGAAGCTCGGCGGCATGGATCTGGTGCGTCAGCTGCGGCAGGAGAACAAGCGCTGGCCGATTCTTATCCTGACCGCGCGGGATCACTGGCAGGACAAGGTGACGGGGCTTGAGGCAGGAGCCGACGACTACCTCACCAAGCCCTTCCGGATGGAGGAGCTGTTCGCTCGCGTGAGCGCGCTGGTGCGGCGCGCTGCCGGTCATGCGTCGCCGCGCCTTGTCGCGGGGCCGCTTGCGCTCGACATGGCGCGCAAGTCCCTGAGCATTGCCGGCGTACCAAGTGAACTCACCGCGTTCGAATACCGGGTGCTCGAGTACCTGATGCTGCATCCGGACCGGGTGATCTCGAAAACCGAGCTCACCGATCACTTGTACGAACAGGATTTCGAGCGCGACAGCAACGTGATCGAGGTATTCATCGGTCGTCTGCGGCGCAAGCTCGAGCCCTACCCGCTTATCCGCACGGTGCGCGGACAGGGCTATCGGCTCGTGGTGGACGACGACGCTTGAACAGCTCCATCCAGACCCGGCTCGTCGTGTTGACGCTCTTGCTGCTCGGGTCTTTTCTTGCGCTCACCGCGACGGTGCTCGAGCGCTCGTTCCGGGTCAGTGTGATGTCGGCAGCCGAGGAGCAGCTGCGCCTGCTCACGTTCTCGCTGATGGGGCAGGTCAGCACTACGTCGTCGGGTATCGCCCTTCCGGGCATGCTGCCGGAGCCGCGGCTCGAGCAGCCGGGCAGCGGTCTGCAGGCGTGGATCGTGGCGGCGGACGATCGCGTGATTTGGGCCTCCCCGTCAGCGCAGTCGACGACCATTCCCGGGGATGACCACTTTCCGCTGGCGCCCGGGCAGTTCGAGCTGCACGGGCATCGCAAGCCGCGCGCGCTCTTGCACCTGCGCTATCCGGTGATCTGGGAGGCGTTCGATGACGCGGTGCTGACCTTTCACGTTGTGGCTGACCGTGCGCCTTTTGATGCCACCATCGCGGCGTTTCGCAACCGTCTCTATCTGGGGCTGGGTAGCGTCACGCTTGCGTTCGTGCTCGCGCAGCTGTTGGCGGTGCGCTGGGCGCTGCGTCCGCTGCGCGCCATGGCGCTACAGATTCGGGAGCTGGAGCAGGGGCGGCGGCACCGTCTCGGCGAGGACTATCCGACGGAGCTACATCCTCTGGTCAGTAATCTGGATCGCTTCGCCGCCCACGAGGAAGCGCGGCGCCCGCGTTATCGCCCCGCCATGGATGATCTCGCGCACCGCCTGAAAACCCCCCTCGCGGGCTTGCGTAATGCTGTCGCGGACCTCCCGCCCGGCGATCGACCAGTGCTTGAGGAACAGATCGAGCGTATGCACAACGCGGTCGGGCGGCAGCTATCGCGCACGGCGGTGAGTGGTCCGGTGATGATGGGGCGCAGCGAAGCTCTGCGACCGCTGGTCGAGCGACTCGTGCGCGCGCTGGCGCTTGCCTTTCGTGATCGTGATCTGGTGGTGGACATCGACATACCACCGCAGTCCGGCGTGCGGGGTGATGAACGCGATCTGCTCGAGCTGTTCGGCAATGTGCTGGAAAACGCGTTCAAGCACGCGCATAGCCGCATTCGGGTGCGCGCGCGACGCGCGGGCATGCTCGTGATCGAGATTGCGGACGACGGTCCCGGTATTCCAGACGCGCTGCTCGACGCCGTGCTGCAGCGCGGGGTTCGCGCCGACGAGGCGACGGTCGGGCAGGGCATCGGCCTTGCCGCGGCGGCGGATCTCGCTGAGCTCTACCAGGGGCGCCTTGGTCTCAGCGCGAGCGAGCTGGGAGGGCTTGAGGTTCGGATCGAGTTGCCGTGAGCGCGGCGGGCTGCCGCACAGTGAAGTCGAAGGGCATCAGGATCGCCCATTCGCACCGTCCTCGTTGCCGTGACCTCGCGCGGCGCTTAACCTCGCCTGTAGGGGTCTTTAGACCGACGCGCATCGGCCTGTGCTACTCACCAGCCCCGAGGGTAGAGAAATGCGACGTAAGGCAATCATGGTCGATGTGGATGGTGTGCTTATCACGCACCCCAATGCGGGTGGATGGTCTGCCAATCTCGAGAACGACCTCGGCATTCCTCTTGCCTCACTGCAGGAAGTGTTTTTCCGTCGCCATTGGGGTGATGTCGTGCTCGGACGCGCTGCTCTCCGAGATCGTCTGGCACTCGCTCTTGCCGAGTTTGCGCCCTCAGTCTCACCTGCAACGCTGATTGAATACTGGTTCGACAACGACGCGCACATCGACGAGGGTTTACTTGCAGAGCTTCAGCTCCTGAGAAAGGCAGGCTTAGAGCTTCACCTAGCCACAGTTCAGGAGCACGAGCGTGCCGCATACCTTTGGGATCGACTGCAGCTGAGAAATAGCTTCGATGGCATGCATTACGCTGCCTCCCTTGGCTATTCCAAGCCCGATCACGCTTTTTACCGTGCCGTTGAAGCCGCCGTGCAAATCGAATCCGAAGCCATCTTCTTCATCGACGACAAGATCGAGAACGTAGAAGCGGCGAGAAAATGCGGTTGGACTGCCGCACTATGGACCGGAGAAAGCACCGTTAGGGAACTCATGCATGTGATGCAGTGGGAGGGTGGCTAAGCACTTGTCTCAGAGCGTTAACGTTCCGAGGGTGGGTATGCATCACCGCAGCGTACGCAGCATCCCTTCCTGAGCGGCGCTCGCGAGCAGCGTGCCGTCGCCTGAGTAGATCTGTCCGAAGTTCATGCTGCGTCCATCGGCAGCGGCAGGACCCTGCTGATCGTAGAAGAGCCAGTCCGTGCAATCCGGTACGCGATGGAACCAGAGCGCGTGATCGAGGCTGGTGACCCGATGCGTCGTGCCCACGGATCCGTGTGGTCGCATACCGTTGAAGAGCAGGGTGCTGTCCGACAGGTAGGCAAGCGCGCATTGCTGCACGCGCGGGTCGTGCTTTGATCGCAGCGCGGCGCGCAGCCAGATCTGGATCGGCGCGGGGCTCACGTCCGTCACGCGCGGATTCCAGCCGTCCAGTACTTCCACCTCGACGCTGGTGCCGACGGTATAGGGGAAGGCAAAACGCTCGCCGCCCTGCGCCGCTCGGGCGCTGCCGATCGCCTCGGGCCGCGGAACGGCGGGCATCGCGGACTGGTGCGATGAACCCTCTTCGGCACCCTTGAACGATGCCATCAACGCGAACACGTCCGCACCATTCTGCTGCACCGTGACATAACGGTTCACGTAGCCACCGCCGTCGCGAAGCCTCTGCACGGTGAAGTGGAACGGCGCAACAGGATCACCCACGCGCAGAAAGTACGCGTGCAGGGAATTGCACAGTCGATCGCCTTCGACAGTGGCAAATGCGGCGGCCAAAGCCTGACCGATAAAGTGTCCGCCGTACACGCGCAGCGGGCCGTAGTCGAAGGACGGGCCGGTAAATGTGTCTGGCGCCCCCGGAACCGGGGTGACGCCAATCAGATCGTCGAGCGTGACGTCGGTAAGCACGGCCACGTCAGCTCACGCCCCAGCGCCGATCGCGGCGAAGAAACGCTCGCGCAGAGGATTCACGCTGTCATCCTTCGGCCCGAGCGCACACCAGGCGTAAGCCAGCGCAAGCGGCGATTCATCGCGCGAGCCGGCGAGTCCTTCACGCAGCCGTCCCACCTGAACATCCATGCGCAGCGCAGCGTCCGCCGGCGGGGACTCGAGGCCGGCGCGAAGCTCCGCCTGGATGGTCAGACGCGCGAGCTCGTCAAACGGGACAGGGTCGCCATGGCGCCCACGCCGCGTCGCAAAACGCCGATCTCTGATCTCGGGTGCGGGCGCACCGCTGCGCGCTGCCATCTCGGCGACACTGAGGTCGGCATCGGCTTGAGCGAGAGCTGCGAGCGTGTCACGCAGCGCGTGGCGCGCGCTGGCGCCTTCCAGTGATTTCAGACGGTCGAGCACGGCCTGTCGCCGATCGCGGAAGGGCTGGCGCGCCGGGGCCGGCAGGTCATCGAGCGCGCCCAGGCGATCGCGCAGGTTGTGCAGTGTTGCTGCCGGGACCCCGTCGTCCGCGAGCGCTGCCAGCTCAGCTTCGATGGTTTCAAGCACTGCCGCAGCGGCACTCACGCGCGCGGTCTGAGCGTCGTCGGCGGCGCGACGCTCGGCATCCCGCGCGGCAAACAAGGTGTCGCAGGCGGAGCGAAACGCGGTCCACAGTTCCTGTTCGCGCGCGCGCGGCTGCAACGGGCCAATGTCGCGCCAGTCCTGTTGCAGCGCTTTGGCCCGCTGCAGTCGATCAGCGAGGGGTGACTCATCCTGCAGCAGCGCCTCGGCGGCGGTAACGATATGCAGCTTGGCCTCTGCTTTGCGCGCCCAGTGGTTGCGAATGGTTTCATGCAGTGAAGACTGCAGTTCCTCGAACCGCGTCTCGACTGCTTTGGCGGCGTCGCGGTCGACCGGCGCGTGGGCCAGCCAGGCAGCACGGGCGGTACGCAGGATCTGATCCGCGGCCTGCATGTCCGCGCGCGCCCAGTCGGTATCGCGCACGTAGACAGCGAGCTCTTCGCAGATGCGCTCGCGCGCGGCCAGGTTTTCTGCGCGCAGTGCCGCCTGCTCCGCAAACCAGGTTTTACACGGCGCAAAGGCAAGTTCAGCCAGGCTTTCGAAGCGTTCGCCGAGAGCGTGATCTTCGCGGCGTGTGATTGGACCCAACTCGCGCCAGGCGGCACGCACCGCTTTCAGGCGCTGCAGCTGGTCTGGCGGTGCCAGCGGCTGGTCGATCAGGGTCTGAAGGTCGGCACAGAGCGCCTCGCGCTTCGGTGCGGTAACAAAGGTCTGCCAGTCGCGCAGCTCCATGATCTGGTTGCCAAGTCGCGCCACTCTGCGCGTCAAGGCGCGGGGAGCATGATCACCAAGATCTGTCAGAGCGCGTCGCGCCGTTACCAGGCCATCGCGCGCGGCTTGTGTTTGTCCGTCCGCAAGCGCCGCCTCCGCTCGGTCGAGCACCTGTTCCGCCCGCTCCACCTGCGCCTTGCGCTCGGCTGCTTCCGCGGCCTGTTGCGCACGGTCAACGGCGGGCTCGGGGTTCGGCGCTTCCACGATCGCTTCCGCCGTCGACGGCACCGGGAATTCAGTATGGGTGACGACCGTATCGTCGGACGTTGCCTCGGCGGGCGCTGCCTCGTCGGTCGCTGCGACAGCCGGTACCGCCTCGGCGACCGGAAGTGGTGTGGTGGCAGCAAGCTCGATTGGATCCGGCGCAAGCACCGGTTCAGGGCCCGGTGGCGCGACCCGTGCGCGCAGATCCTCGATACCGGGCAGTGTTTCGCCCCATGGCGCCAGCGCGGCGTCCGCGGCGGCATGCGCAGCCAGCGCGTCGAGGCAGCGGGCGTGGAGTTCGACGTCCCGCTCCCACGCCGTGCGATCATTGGCTGCCGTCTGGCGGGCACGAGCGACGAGCAGTTCCTCGAGCCGGGCGCGGGCGGCGGCGGCTTCCTGCTGGTGCGTTCTTAACTGCTCGAGCGCGACTCGCGCATGCCGATTCACTGTTTTATCGACGCCGCGGGAACGGCGTTCGAGCTCCTGCACAGCCGCTGCCGAGCGGAGCAGCGGGTGCGCGAGCGCAGCCTCGCGCGCCTCCCCGCGATGCTTGAGCGCGATCGCGATGACAGCCTCCCGCTCTGTGAGCGCCGCTATGCTGGCGGTGCTTGGTGCTGCCGCCGGCGGTTTTGGCGGCGCAACCGCAGGTTTCGCCGATGGCCGTGCTGCAACGGGAGGGCTCGGCTTGCGCCCGAGGCGCTCGAGCAGTGCTCTGAACATGACGCGGTCTTTCCTTACAGGGCGTTGTGCCGACCGTCGCAGAGCGGGCTCTTTGCCGTCTGCTTGCAGCCACAGAAATACACGGTGCGATCCTGCTCTGCCGTCCACGCGAGCGGCGTGATGCCGGTGCCCTCGTGGCTGCCGTCGCAGAACGGCTGTTTCTGGCTGCGCCCACACGCGCACCACCAGTATTTCTTGCCGGCGCTTACCTCGACGGGATAGGGCGCTTTCTGTGCACAGACGGGTTCACTCATCTTCGTGTCTCCATTCCAGTCAAACTCAGACCAAATTCAGCCGAAGGGCCGTTCCTGCCACCACGGGAAAAACTCCGGCATGTCCGCGGTCACGCGGCCCGGGAAGCGCGCGGGCCGTTTCTCCAGAAACGCCTCGACGCCCTCGCGGGCTTCTGCGGACTTGCCGGTGTAGAACACGCCGCGGGAATCGAGCTTGTGGGCTTCCATCGGGTGATCGGCGCCGAGCATGCGCCACATCATCTGACGCGTCAGCGCAACCGACACGGGCGCGGTGTTGTCGGCAATCTCGCGAGCAATCGCTACGGCGGCGGGCATCAGGTCGTCGGGC
>JBMTYG010000083.1:0-14152 GCA_049454295.1 Pseudomonadales bacterium | reverse complement strand
CCGACACGATTATGGCGGGCACCCACGCAGATCTTGAGCGCACGCTGAATCAGCTGCAGGCTGAGAGCGACGTGCTGGTCGATATAGCGCAGCTGCCGCAAATCATGCCGCGCGCGGAATTCGAGGCGCGATACGGATCGATCGGGTCCGAAGCGTATGCCAAGCAGTTCGCCGACATCGAAGCCCTGATCGACGCGATCGCTATCCATTGACAGCGCTGAGCGACGGGGCAATGGTAGGCTCAGGACAGAGTCTGTGAGCTTGCCGCCCTATGAACGCCCTCCTGCACGCCGACTTGGAAGCACTGGTCGGTGTCTTACGGCTTGATCCGACGCTTGAAACGCGATTTCGCGCGTTCTATGAGTCCCTATGCGCCGCTGACGCGGTGCCCGCTCGCATTCTCGATCTCTGTCGTTACCGCATTGCAGCGATCCATGGTTTGTCGGATGTCCTGTTAAGAACGGAGCAAACACGATCGCTTGATCCGTCAACGCTCGCGGCCCTGCGCTCGGGGAACGTCGACACGTTAGATGAGCAGGCGCGGATTGCGCTTGCCTTGGCGGAGAAGATTCCCTACGGCCACCATGACGTTGGGGATCAGGAGGTCGCAGATGCCCGGTTGGCCTTTGGTGAGCGCGGGGCAGTTGCCCTGCTCACCGCACTCGCATTCGCCGACGTGTTTTGTCGACTTCAGATCGTGCTTCAGGTGTCATCGTCTGACGCGGTGTAAGCGCCGCGGTCACTGGGAGAAGTTAGACCATGTCAACACGTCCGCGAATCTCGTCTGCCATCGAGGGATCAGCTCCGAGCTTTCCATCCGTCATGGCGCATACACCGGACACGCTTGGCGCGTTCGGTGAACTCTATGCAGCGTTCTGGCAAACCGGTCGGGTCCCGGCGGTTACCAAGGAAATGACAAGGCTGCGCAATGCGCGCGTGACCGACTGCGGGTTCTGACGCAACGTGCGATTTCACTCTGCCCGTGCGGCAGGGCTTAATGAAGAACGCGCAAGCGCGGTGGACGATGACTATGCCATCAAGTTGGAACCGCCTGAGGTGGCAGCGCTTCGATTGACGGATGCGATCATCGGTAACCCTGAGGCATTGTCGCCCCAGGATCGGGCGGCGCTTGACGCGCACTATGCGCCGGCGGCTATTGGCGAGCTTGCTCTGGGTGTCGGCCTCTTTCTCGGCATGTCGAAAGTCCTGATTCTGCTGGGGCTCGAGCCCGAGAGCATGCCGGTGACGGTGCTGCCCACGCCCGGCAGTGCGGGGTTAGAGTAGTCTTTCGACGGCTGGGAGAGGGGAGACACGGCAATGCAGACGACCTTGAATGATGGTCTTTCAGGAAAGGTGGCGTGGGTCACGGGAGGCGCTCGCGGTATCGGTCGCGCCGTGTGCGCCGCACTTGCGGAGCGTGGCGTTCGCGTTGTGCTGCTTGATCGTGATGCGGTGGCTGGGGCGGAGAGCGCGGCGGCGCTTGGAGCGGAGTTTATCACCTGTGACGTTGCCGACGCTGACGCCTGGGCGAAGGCGGTCGAGCGCGGGCTGGGTATTTTTGGCGCGCCGGATTTCGTGCATCTCAACGCGGGTGTCATGAGTGTTCCCGCGGGTGAGCCGTTCCTGCCGCTCGAGGCCCTTTCACTCGAGCAGTATCGCCGCATCGTCAGCGTGAATCTGGATGGCGTGGTCTTCGGTCTGCGCGAGTTATTGCCATTGATGAAATCAAGAGGCGGCGCAATCACGGTCACCGCATCCATGGTGGGGCTGATCCCGCTCCCGATTGACCCGATGTATTCGGCAACCAAACACGCGTTGATCGGTCTGGTGCGCAGCGTTGCCGAAACCGTGCGCCAAGGGCCGTTGCGGCTTAACGCGATTTGTCCTGGTGGTGTGGACACGGCGATCGTGCCGCAGGCGCTACGGTCATCGGGAATGCCGATGATGAGTCCAGATGCGCTAGGCATCGAGGTGGTTGATTTGCTCACACAGGGAGCCAACGGCGAGATCAGAGTTCGTCTGTCAGCGGACACCCCCGCATTTGCGGTAGCGGCGCCGGTTCTCGCGGGGGTGGCGGAATGAGCCTTCATGAGACCTTGCCCGCGCTCCCGGAAGGCTTGACCCCGGCGTGGCTGACGTCAGCGCTGCATGCCGCGGGTCTGGGTCAGGGGGGATACGTCGAGGAGGTGGGTTTTAGCGCCGTAGGTGCGGGTGTTGGCATGATGAGCGAACTCACCCGTTTGTCCCTGCGCTGGTCAGCAGCAGCCGACGGGGCTCCGGCCACGGTCATCGCGAAATACGCATCCACCAATCCAACGAACCGCGCGGCCGGTGACGGTTTCCATGTTTATGAACGCGAGGTGCGCTTTTTCAGCGAACTCGAACAGCTGACCACGGCGCGCACGCCGCTCTGTTATTTTGCGCGTTACCAGGCGGGTAATTACCTGGTGCTGATGGAGGATCTCGGCGCCTATCGCACCGGGAGCCAGGCCGAAGGCGCGGACCTTGCGGATGCCGAACTTGCGGTAGACGAGCTAGCCCGCCTGCATGCTCCCTTCTGGGGCCGCGTGGAGGCATTAGATTGGGTGCCGACGATCTTTCGCAGCTACCACGCGGACGCGTTGTACAGCATGGCGGTCGGCAGTTGGAACAAGATGGTCGACACCTTTGCAGACCATGTGCCGGATTCGATTCGCGCGGCCGGACCGACCATTCATGCCGCCTTGCCGGCGTTGCAGGCCGCCGTCAATGAGGGGCCGGCGACGCTGATTCACGGGGATTTCAGGCTCGATAACCTCATGTTCGGCGCGATGCCTGCGCATCGACCGATCATTATCCTCGACTGGCAAGGCCCGCTTCGGGCCCGCGGGATCGTCGACGTGGCGGTTCTTCTTGGGCAGAACGTGCACGTCCCGGTGCGACGCCAACATGAGCGCGCACTCATTGCCCGCTACACGCGTCGCCTTGCGGAACTCGGGGTTTCGTACGGGGAAGATGAGGCGTGGCGCGATTATCGGGTCACCCTGATGTATCTCTGGTGCTACTGCACCACAATCACGGGCGGACTGGACGGAAGCGATCCGCGCTCGTACGCATGGATGTCACAGTGTGTCGCCCGCCAGTGCGCGGCAACACTGGATCATGATTTGCTGCCGGAGTTTGCACGCTGGCATTGAACGCCCCGCAACAAGGCGTTCTGCCGGGTTCGGCGCCGGAAGCTCAGCCTCCGGCTGCATGGATCGTATAGCCGCCATCCACCATGAGCGTGGTGCCGGTGATGTAAGAGGCCTCGTCAGAACACAGCCACAGAACGGCGCGTGTGACCTCGGAGAGCTGGCCAAAGCGGCCAATCGGATGTTTCACGATCATGGACGCTTCGAGCCCGGGCTGCGCTGCGATGCCGGCCGTGAGCATCTCGGTTTCGATCACCGCGGGTGCAACCGCGTTAATGCGGATTTTCTCCGGGGCGTACTCCAGCGCGGCGGCTTTGGTCAGCCCGACGATCGCGTGTTTGGACGCTACGTAGCCAACACCGCCCGGCGTGCTGTCGACACCCGCCACCGAGGACATGTTGACGATCGCTCCGCCGCCGCGGCGCTGCATGGCAGGCAGCTCGTACTTCATGCAGTAAAAAACGGACGAAAGATTGCTCGTGATCACGTCGTTCCACGCGTTCAGGTCGTAATCCGCGCAGCGCGACCACGCGTCGCCCGAGATACCTGCCACGTTGTAGGCGACATCGAGACCGCCAAAGGTGGCAACGGCCGTAGCGACCACGCGCTCCGCTTCCTCTGGTCGGCCAAGGTCCGCGGCGATGAAGATACCGTCGCCACCCGTTTCGCGCATACGTCGCAGGGTCTCCTCGCCGGCATCTGCGCGTCGGCCGGTTGCGACCACCTGGGCGCCCGCAGCGGCGAAGGCGATCGCGGCATCGCGGCCGAGGCCGGACGTGGCGCCGGTAACGAGAACAATCTTGTTGTCGAAGCGAACGGGCATGAAAAGCTCCGGGTATCGGATGAAGGGGCGTATTTCTGCACGCCAGCGGGTGGCGATCAAGCGTTAAGGCGGGCATAGTCGGCCCGGGGAGCCGGATTGCCTGGGTATTTCCGGCGCAGTGATGTCCCTTGGGGGTGCCTCTCGTGAACAGATCGTTTCCGCATCCGATCATCGGATGGGGCGTCGTCAGCCTGCTCGTATTTGCCTCGCTCGTCTCCTTTGTCGATCGGCAGATTGTTGCCATTGTCGTCGAGCCGATGAAGCAGGACCTCGGACTGACGGATGCTGAGGTTGGCTGGCTCTACGGTGTCTTCGCTGTGTTCTATGCCATGGCCGCGTTGCCCATCGCCTGGTTCGCCGACCATGGCAATCGCACCCGTCTGATCGCGGTTGGGGTTGGACTTTGGTCGGTCATGACCGCAGCGTGCGGACTGGTTCAGAGCTTCTTGCAGCTATTGCTTGCGCGCATGGGCGTTGGTGTGGGCGAGGCGACGCTGACGCCGGCGACGAACTCGTTGCTCGGCGACTATTTCCCTCGCGACCGATTGCCGCTTGCGCTCAGCATTTATCAGCTCGGTCCAATCCTTGGCTCCGGCCTTGCCTTCGTGATTGGTGGCAGCGTGCTAGCCCTGGTGACGGAGCTGAATGTGTCGGCTTTGCCGTTTATCGGCGATCTGCATCCATGGCAGCAAACCTTCGTGCTGCTGGGGACCCCGGGTCTTGCGCTCGCGCTCGTGTTCCTCCTCATGCGTGAGCCCAAGCGACGTGAATCCCCAAAGGACTCGAGTTTTCATTTGGGCGAAGTGCTTGCCTTCTATCGCCAGCACCCACGGCTGTTGGTATGCCATCATCTGGGGTGTCTGTTTCTCAATCTGATGGGATATGCGTTCGTATTCTGGACGATCTCCTTCTTTGTTCGGGTTCACGGAGTATCCGCGGCCGAGGCGTCGTGGACCTTTGGTTGGATTTTCACCACCTTCGGAGCGCTGGGGCCGCTTCTGATTGCCGGTGTGGGCCGCGTTCTGGCTCGCCGCGGTCATGACGATGCGAATATTCTGGCCGCCCTCATTGGCGGCTTGCTCGCAATACCGTTCATGATCGCGACTCAGTTTGCACCGACTGTGGGCCTCGCGTTCCTGCTCTATGCGCCTGCCATGTGTTTTATCAATTCACCTTTCGGCATCGCTAACGGCGCTCTGCCGGTCATTGCGCCCGCCGGGATTCGGGCGCAGGTTGCGGCGGTGAATATGCTCGTTGGTTCCTTCGGAATGATGCTGGGTCCGCCGCTTGCGGGCTATTTCAACACCTCTGTGTTTCCGGGACCGGAGGGCGTGCGTTATTCGATCATCACGCTGGTGTTATTTTTCGGTACCCTTGGAACGGCCTTGTTGTGGTTGGCTCGCCGTCCCTACGCTGCCGCCTATCGCCGCGTTCTCGCCGAAGATCGACCATGAGTCAGCGCCGTCTCGACCTGTCACGCGTCTTGCTTGATCGCCGTCGCACGAAGATCGTGGCGACGGTAGGGCCTGCTTCGTCCTCGGATGAAGTCGTGACAGCGCTCATCAAAGCCGGCGTTAACGTGTTCCGTTTGAATTTCTCCCACGGTAATCACGCGATTCACGCCGAGAATCTTGCGCGCATTCGCCGCCTGGCGGCGGCTGAGGGGCTACCGGTCGCGATACTCGGTGACTTGTGCGGTCCGAAGATTCGAGTGGGCCGCTTTGCTGAAGGGCTTGTTACCCTCGAGACCCACGCGGAAGTGACCATGACCACTCGTGTGGTCGTTGGGACGGCGGAACTCATTCCTTCGCAATACGCGGCGCTTGCCGAGGATGTCCGCTTAGGCGACCGCATCCTGCTCGATGATGGAAAACTTGAGCTTGCGGTCCTCTCGACTGATCAGCTCACGGAAGTCCGCTGTCGTGTGGTGCACGGTGGCATTCTCAGGGATCACAAAGGCATTAACCTGCCCGGGGTCGCGGTTTCTGCACCGTCTCTTACCGGCAAAGACCGCGTTGACGCCGCATTTGCTGCTGTGGCCGGCGTAGATTTTCTGGCACTGTCCTTTGTGCGTTCTGGGTCGGACGTCGCCCAGTTACGCGATTTTCTGGCAATGGAAGGATATCCAGAGATGCCGATTATCGCGAAGATCGAAAAGCCGGAGGCTCTTGATTCGATTGACAGCATCCTTGCAGCGGCCGACGGCATCATGGTGGCGCGTGGGGATCTCGGGGTCGAGATGCCGGCGGAAGAGGTGCCCCTTATTCAAAACGAGCTCATCCGTTGTGCCATCGAATGCAACAAGCCAGTGATCGTCGCGACTCAGATGCTAGAAAGCATGATTGAAAATCCGCGTCCCACCCGTGCCGAGGTGACGGATGTGGCCGCCGCGGCCTTCTCGCGCGCAGATGCAGTCATGCTGTCTGCCGAGACGGCCGTCGGGCAGTATCCGACTGAAGCGGTCCTGACCATGGATCGTATTCTGCGTCTGGTCGAGGGGTATCAGTTCGAACACGGTGGGCATGGCAGTGTACCCATGCTGCGGACTGGAACTCATGCTGACGATCCGGTCGAGGCGCTCTCACGCCCCACGGCACTGCTGTCATCGGATAAGCGCGTATAATCGATTGCGGTTCCCACGCGCAGTGGTCGAACAGCGCGTCTGGTCAGCGCTGAACGGCCGGCCGCTCCTGTTGTTGCACTCGTCGATGATGAAGCCATCGGACGCAGGCTGGCGTTGTCCTGGGGGCTGGTGCCCGAGGTGCTGGCCGTGGACACAGGGGTACAAATTCGGGACGCGGCGCGTGATGCGCTCAAACGGCTGGGTCTCGCGCAACCGGGGGACTCGGTGTTATTGGTCTGGGACGCTGCTCCGGATAGCGAGAAACTCGAACCCACCGTTTCGATCCTGCGCGCCTGACTTTGCCGTATTCACTCTTCGTTTTGCTGGGCGCTTTCGCTGCCGCGTCGAGCCCGCGTAAGCTTGCAGAATGAATACGTCATACTCCAATCGTTATCTCTGGTACGTGGTGTTCGTGCTGACGCTCGCCTCCACGCTGTCTTTCATTGATCGTCAAATCCTGAATGTGATGATCGGTCCTGTGAAACGGGATCTTGGTGGGATTAGCGATACCCAGATCTCGCTCATCATGGGGCTCGCTTTCGCGCTCTTCTACAATGTCATGTCGATTCCCATGGGGCGCTGGTCGGATCGGGGAAACAGACGCAACTTGATGGTCGTAGGTGTCGCGGGTTGGAGTTTCATGACCGCGCTTTGCGGCATGGCGCACCAGTACTGGCAGCTGTTCCTCGCGCGAATGGGCGTTGGCGTGGGCGAAGCAACGCTGGGTCCGGCGGCAAACTCCGTCCTTGCGGATCTCTTCTCCCGTGATCGACTGCCGATCGCCATCGGGTTCGTCTCCGCCGCACCCTTCATCGGGCAGGGACTGGCGAACATGCTAGGCGGACCACTCATCGATTATCTGGAGGCCACACCACGCATGGTCTTGCCTGTGCTTGGTGAGGTTTTCTCCTGGCAGATGGTCTTCATCGTGGTGGGGCTCCCCGGGCTGTTGGTCGCATTGTTGGTACTGACCCTGTCTGAACCCACCCGCCAGGGCCGTCTCCGCGCGGATGCGGCAAGCGTGCCCTGGAGCGAGGTGTGGGCCTTTGTCCAATCCCGCGGCGCGCTATTCGTACTCATGTTCACGGCGTACCTGTGCCTGTCGACCCAGGGCTTTTCGCTCTTTTCCTGGCTGGTCGAGTATTACGTTCGCAACCATGGCTGGACCCGGACCGAAATTGGTCTCACCTACGGGTCTATAGCCATGCTGGTGGGCATTATCGGCAGCGTTGGTGCCGGAATCTGGGCGGGGCGTTGGATGAGCGCAGGTCGTAGCGACGCCACGTTGCGCATCGTGATGTGGTGTGCGCTGCTGCTGCTACCGCTCGGTACAGCTTTCACGCTGATCCCCGACGGCAAGCAGGCACTGTGGTTGCTCGTCCCCGTGACGCTGCTCATGGCGATGCCCTCGGGACTCATGATGTCCACCTTACAGGCGATTGCGCCGAACGAACTGCGCGGACAGATGGTGGCCTTCTACCTGGTCGCTGTGAGTTTCCTCTCCTACACCTTCGCGCCGTCCTTGCCCGCGATGATCAGCGACTATGTCTTCGGCAGCGAGCTCGCATTGGGCAAATCGATCTCCCTGCTTGCGGTAGTCAACTACGGGATCGCGTTCCTGTGCCTTGCGGGCTGCTTGCCCGCTTATCGCAAGGCGTTGGCCGCGGCGGAAGACTGGCAGACACGGGGAGGTCGAGGTTCATGAGCGAGCGCTTGTTGGGGAAGGTCGCGGTTGTTACGGGCGGGGCGTCTGGACTGGGTGCGGGTATTGTGCGGCGCTTTGTTGAAGAGGGTGCGCGGGTGATTGTCGCTGACCTGGTCGATCAGCCGGGCAAACCCTACCCGGACGTTGTGGCATGGAAGCAGCTGGATGTGCGCTCCGAGCCGGCTTGGGAACGCACGCTCGATGATGTCGTGGAAACCTTCGGACGTCTCGACATTCTGGTAAACAACGCGGGGGTGTTTTCGTCTGCGCCGGTGGACAGCACGGCGCTTGATGAGTTTCAGCGTGTGCTCGATGTGAATCTGGTCGGCGTCTTTCTTGGCTGCAAGCACGCTGTTCGACACATGAAACTTACCGGCGGTGGTTCCATCATCAATCTTTCATCGGTGACGGGGCTGCGCGGTCAGATGGGTGGAGCTGCCTACTGCGCGAGCAAAGGGGGCGTGCGGATGCTGAGCCGCGCGGTGGCGCTTGACGGCGGCCCACATCAGATCCGCTGCAACAGCATTCATCCGGGTATTGTCGAGTCGCCCATGCTGCGCTCGGCCATGCGTGCCGGCGGTAACGAGCCCGCTGCGCAACGGCATATCGAAGGCTATCTGCCGCTCGGTCGTATTGGCGATCCGGCGCTCGACGTCGGGAACATGGCGCTGTATTTGGCGAGCGATGACAGTCGCTATATCACGGGCACTGAGATGATCGTCGATGGCGGCATGATCACCGGGCTACCGCGCTAAAGGCGCGGGCGGGTAGATTCCGGGGGCGGGTCTCAGATCAGAGGGGGGAGAGAAGCCATGACGGGTCAGGAACGTTATCCACACGTGTTCAGTCCTCTCGCGGTGGGCGGGGTGACTCTTCCCAACCGGATCGTCCGATCAGCCCACGGCACGCTGTTGACTGGCGAGGCGGCGATCGCCTATCACGAAGCGCGCGCAGCGGGCGGCGTTGGCATGATTACGCTGGAAGCGACGGGCGTGCATCGCCGTGTTGCGAGCCAGGTGCCGCTCTGGTCCGACGAGGTGCTGCCGTATTACCGCGAGATTAGCAGCCGTATTCACGCGCACGGCACCGTGCTGTTTCAACAGATCTACCACGCGGGCGCCAGCTACGGCGCGCGTGGGCCGGATAACTGGGGCGCGAGCGCGATCCCCAATTTCCAGCAGGGCGTCGTGCCCTTTGCGATGACCAAGGCACAGATTGACGAGGTCATCGACGCGTTCGCCCAAGCTGCTCGACGCTGCCGGGATGGCGGGCTCGACGGGGTGGATATCCACGCGTCCAGCGGCTATCTGATTCATGAGTTTCTGTCGCCGGCGCTGAACCAGCGTGACGACAGTTATGGGGGTTCGTTTGATAACCGGCTACGGTTTTTGCTCGAGGTTATCGCGGCAGTCCGCGAAGCCGTCAACGATCCGGGCTTTGTCGTGGGCGTTCGTCTGCCGAATGAGGATTTTACGCCAGGTGGTCTGACACCGAGCGTGGTGGCGGAGATCGCGGCCAGGGTGGATCCGCTGGTCGATTATATCTCGCTGCACATGGGTTCTTACTGGCGGTTTCATACACTCATCGCGCCGGCGGACGATCCGCTCGGCGTCGAGATGACGTCGAATGCGCCCATCAAGCGCCGGGTGACCAAACCTGTGATTGTGGTTGGGCGCATCAACACCGTGGACCACGCCGAGGCCATCATCCGCGCAGGGGAGGCCGAGATGGTTTCCATGGTGCGCGCGCTTCTCGCCGATCCCGAGCTGGTCAACAAGGCACGTCGAGGTGAGGAGCATCGGATTCGCCCGTGTATCGGTACCAATATCGGCTGCGTCGGTCAGATCATGAGCGGCAGCCCGCTGTCCTGCGTGGTTAACCCCGCCGCCGCACGGGAGCGTCTGATTGCCTTTGAGCCGACGGACAAGGCGACCCATCGAAAACGCGTGCTGATCGTGGGTGGTGGCCCTGCCGGTCTTGAAGCCGCCCGCACCGCCGCGCTGCGTGGGCACGAAGTCCACTTGCACGAAGCAGGCCAGCGGCTTGGCGGGCAGGTCGCCATCGCCGCCGCGGCGCCTCACCGGGCGGATGTCGGCGCTATCGTGTCGTTTTTGATCGATGAGATTGCCAATCTCGGGGTGTCGGTTCACCTTAACAGCTATGTAGACGCGGACCTGGTGGCAGAGCTTGATCCTGATGAGGTTATTGTCGCGACGGGCACCACGCCGCGAGCTGATGGGTTTCAGGTGTCAGAACCCGCCACACCGATCGCCGGCCATCAGCTTCCGCATGTATACAACGCGTGGCAGCTCTTCGGGTATGGCGCCCCGGTCACTATCACCGGACCCGCGGTGGTGTTCGACGACACGGGCAGCTTCGAGGCGATTTCGGCGTGTGATGTCCTTTTGCGGGCGGGTATTCATGTGACGCTCGTTTCACGCTTCGAGGCGATCGGTGGCAGTGTGCCGTTTCCGCCGGTTACCGTGGAGGCCGCGCGCGAGCGACTGATGTCGGGGAACTTTGATTTTGTCGGCGGACATTATCTGCGGTCGATCGACGCTGAGGGCGTTGAGATCGGCGTTCTCTTCACCCCGCGCGTGCGCCGGCTTGCTGCTGCGACGGTCATCATTGTCACCTTCAACGAACCGAATCGCGATCTTGTTAGTACGCTTGAACCTGGTAATCGTTACCAGGTGCACGTGATCGGTGATGTGCAGGGTCGCAGCGGGATCATGAACGCGATACACGGGGGAGCCGAGGTCGGTCGACGGATCTGAGCCGTCAATCAGCGGTTCGGGTCACCGCGACCGAAGGGTGGTGTGGTCATCGCACGCCAGCGTGCCTTCAGGCGTGCGTAGCCGGCTTCCGGCTGTTCCTCGTAAACAAGTCCATTCTCGGGCAGCGCGACAAATTGTTGTCGTGATCGAACCCAGATGTGGCCCGCGGGTATCAGCCATTGGGTGTGGTCGAGGGTTCCGGCCTTGACGTTGAGTTCGTCGCTGCCGCGTGTACCGTGCCACAGACGCACACCGCAGTGCGGGCAGAACCAGCCCTGACGTTGAGCTCCGGAATCCGCGACGCGCTCGGTGCAGCGCACGGTTCCCTCGACCGAGAAATCCTTCGCGCGCACGCGCAGGCTTTGTCCGAAGGCGGACGAGGTTTGCCGTTGGCAGTCCGTGCAATGACACAGGTAAAACGTGAGCGGCGGCGCGGTGATCAGGTAACGCACCGCGCCGCAGGCGCAACCGCCTTGCAGAGGTAAGTTCGGTAACTCAACCAGAATACGTTCATCCGCGTCGCGCAATGAAAATCTCCCGTCCAAAGGGATCCACAAGGGTTTCTGGCAGAAATCCGGCGCTTCGCAGCTCGTCGCTCCAGACCTTGCGGGAAAACAAACCGCAGTGATGAGATTCGTGGATGATGCTTGGCGGTGCGCCTTGCTCCCGCATCACATAGACATAATCGACAGTAATCATCTCGTCTGCTGGATCCGGGTCATGGCTCCACTCCAGATAGCGAATCGATCTGTCCTCTGCGTCGCTGCCGCCGTGTTCCGTCGCCGGGACAAACGTTTCTGCCATATGGTCCGGCGCAAGCAGAGCCCATCCACCAGGCCGACAATGTCTAGCGACATTTCGAAGGAGCGACGCCAGGTCTTGACGAGTGCACATGTAATCAATGGCATCGTGAACGAAGACCGCGTCGAATGTGCAACCCAGAGCCAGGGTTCGCATGTCCCCCTTGCGATGTTCGCAGTCCGGGTTCAACGTGCGACTGACCGCGAGCATCGCCTCCGACTGGTCGGTGAGAACGACCTTGGAAAACCGTGATTTCATGTGGCAGGCGTTGTGACCGCCGCCAGCGCCAAACTCAAGCAGCGAGGCGTTGATTGGCAAGTGCCGCTCATCGAACAGCTGAATGAAGAAGTTGGCCTCGTCGAGGTACTCTTCTGCGGGCGAGAGCAGTGGCCACCAGTGGGCAAGATCCCGATAGAGACGATACAAGCTGATCGTAGTCCCGTGCCAGGTGAGTGGTTCAATCATCGCGATAAAGGGGTGCGCTTTCCAGTCGCAGGCTGCTCTCACATGGACTCTCTCCTTGTGGCAGCTTAGGCTCGTGCTCGGGAGACATGGGGGAGAGGATCATGAGACAACGTGATCATGGGCGTTTCTGTGCTCGACAGGGCAGCGCGCGATGAGCGCACCCGACGCGGCAACTTGGTACGACGCCGACCGGGGCGTGATCCGCGATCGCGGGATCTTTTCAGACCCCGACATTTATCAGCAGGAGCTCGAGCGTATCTTTGCGCGCGCGTGGAACTTCGTCTGCCACGAGACCCAGATTCCCGATCCTGGCTGTTTCTTCATGAGCTATATCGGCGAAGACGAGGTCATCGTCGTTCGCGACCGTAACCAGCGCGTTCAGGTCCTGCTCAACTCCTGCCCGCATCGCGGCAATACGGTGTGCCGCGCTGAATTCGGTCGCACCAACAGCTTTCTCTGTTCCTACCATGGCTGGAACTATGATCTCGATGGTCGGCTGGTTGGTATGCCCGGCGAGGATACGTTTTACCGAAACGATATCGACAAAGAGGTGTGGGGGCTCGCCCGAGCAGCGCAAGTGGCGAGTTACAAGGGGTTTGTCTTTGCAACGATGGATCCAACGGCCCCGCCGCTTAAGGATTATCTTGGCTGGGTTGGGCGGCTTGGGATCGACATGATCGCGGAGCAGGGCGATATGCTTGCTCTCGACGGTGTGCTGAAGAACCGCGTTCGCTGCAACTGGAAACTGGCGGTCGACAATCTGTTCGACTGGTATCACGTCAAGGTGAGCCACGGCACCGCCCTGCGTCTGAATGTGATCGATGAGGCGGTCATGGCTCCGCTCGAGCAGATGGTGATGCTCGGCGAATACGGACATGGCATTGGGGGTCCGGGCATCTCCGAAGAGCGCCAACGCGATTTCGAGGCCCGTATGCAGGGCGCACCCGGCGCCCCGCAATGGTTCGATACCTTTGCCGCGCGCCGCAATGATCCGGAAATCCGTCGTGTTCTCGGCCCCGTTGGCTCCCGATCCTTTGGTCACCCGAACATTTTTCCCAATCTCTGGGTCGCGCTGACGCGCCAGATCTGCCTGCGCATTCCGCGCGGGCCGCACGAGACGGAGCTTTGGTGGTTCACGTTCCTGCCGCGGAACGCGTCGGCGGGGGAGCGTAAGACGACGATCTGGGCGGCGAACCACATCTTTGGTCCCGCAGGGCTTCTCGAACAGGATGATGGGGAGAACTGGAGCCACTCCACACGGGGTGCGCGGAGTCACCTTTCGCGCCGGCTGCAGCTGAGCTATGGCATGGGCCAGGGGCATGATCGGGTGCTCCGCGATCCGTCCGGCCAAGACCGAATCGAAACCGTCGTGAATGAACACGGTCAGCGCTGGACCTATCAGTGTTGGCAGGAGTGGATGCAGGCGGACAGCTGGGCTGAGCTCAGTGCGCGTCATTCGATGCCACCCACGGACGTTGTCTGAATATGCGTTACGACGATCTGAGCCTTGCCGAGCGCATGCTATTGCGGTTCGAGGTAGAGGAGTTTCTCTACCGAGAAGCCGCCTTGCTCGATGAGCGCCGCTATGAGGAGTGGCTTGCTCTCATGACGGATGACATTCATTACTGGATGCCCATCCGGCGAACCACCACGGCGCGGGAGATCGATCAGGAATTCACTCAGCCGGGCGGGATGGCCTATTTTGATGATGACAAAGGCACGCTGACGGTCCGCGTCCGACGCATGGCCGTGGGACGCGCGTGGGCGGAGGACCCGCCTTCGCCC
>JBMTYG010000082.1:0-14365 GCA_049454295.1 Pseudomonadales bacterium | reverse complement strand
GAGTCTGGACCGTGTCTCAGTTCCAGTGTGGCTGATCGTCCTCTCAGACCAGCTATGGATCGTCGCCTTGGTGAGCCATTACCTCACCAACTAGCTAATCCAACGCAGGCTCCTCTGATAGCGAGAGCTTACAAGTAGAGGCCCTCTTTCCTCCGTAGAGCGTATGCGGTATTAGCTCGAGTTTCCCCGAGTTATCCCCAACTATCAGGTAGATTCCTACGCGTTACTCACCCGTTCGCCACTGTACTCATCCCGAAGGACTTTCTCGTTCGACTTGCATGTGTTAAGCCTGCCGCCAACGTTCAATCTGAGCCATGATCAAACTCTTCAGTTTATAGCTGAAGGGATCGTTGCATTGCTGTTCCCAACTTTGCGCCGATCACTCGTCGATGCTTTTTTGCCCAATGAATTAACTTGCTAATGCATGTAAATCACCCAGAAATTTCGCCTCGCGGCGCACTTCCGGCGGTGTCCTACAGGCACCCACACGAATGGCTTGTTCAGTTCAATTTTTAAGGATCGGCCCCGTTTTTTTTCGTCCCCGGGGCGAGGGAGGCGTATTGTACATAGGCTCGATCGCCCTGCAAGCGACTCTTTCGATTTTTTTCCTTGGTCGCTCGGAAACCTCGTAGTTGATGTATTTTTTGTCAATCAAAGGTTCTAAACAAGCGAGATTAGCGCCCAATTCTTCTTTCCGCGCCGCAACAGGTAGAAGCGCCCGTGCAGAGAGTCACGCCAATCGAGCTGTCGGTCGGGTTCGATGCACACCGCGCCGTTGATCCGGACGGCGTTCGAGGCGACCAACTTTCGCGCAGCGCTGTTTGACGACGCGAGCCCCGTTTGGACGAGAGCATCCAGCAGTCCGAGGCTCGGATCTGCAACTTGCACAGCATCCATGCCGTCCAAAGCGAGCTGTGCGAGATCCGACTCCGACAGCATCTCAAGGTCACCCTCGAACAACGCGTGCGCGATTCTCTCAACCGCAGGGACCGCGTCTGGACCATGAACGATCCCGGTCAGCTCACGAGCGAGACGACGCTGCGCTTCACGTCGCTCCGGCGCTGAACCATGCACTCGCAAAACATGTTCGATTTCGCTGGGATCGAGAAACGTGAAATAGCCGAGGAATTTTCCTACGTCTGCGTCACTGGTGTTGAGAAAAAACTGGTAGAAGCTGTAAGGAGAGGTCTTACTCGGGTCGAGCCAGATCGCCCCGGACGCCGTCTTCCCGAATTTTGAGCCATCAGAACGCGTGACCAGCGGCAAGGTGAGCGCGAAAGACTCCCGTCGCAAGTTTCGCCTGACCAGATCCATCCCGGAGACGATATTGCCCCATTGATCGCTCCCTCCAATCTGGAGGGAGCAATCAAATTCCCGCGCCAGGTGCAGATAGTCCATCGCCTGAAGCAGCATGTAACTGAACTCGGTATAGGAGATACCGTCTCCTTCACGTTCCAGCCGCGACCGCACGGAATCCCGCTGGATCATGGCGTTGACGGAAAAGTGTTTGCCGATATCGCGTAAAAACTCAACCAACCGCAAGTCAGCGGTCCAATCTAGATTATTGACTATCTCCGCTGCAGCAGGACCTTCGAAACTGAGAAACGGCGCCACCTGGGCGCGGATTCTGGACACCCAAGCTGCGACAGTGGCTGGATCGTTGAGTGATCGCTCGCTGCTACGACCAGAGGGGTCGCCGATGAGTCCGGTCGCACCACCGAGCAGCAGAATTGGTCGATGCCCCGCTAACTGGAACCGACGCAAAGCGAGCAACGGCACCAGATTACCGACGTGAAGGCTCTCCGCCGTGGGATCAAAGCCGCAGTAGAGCGTACGACTCCCGCTCGCAAGGTGGTCTACAAGACCCTCCCGGTCAGAAACCTGCGCAATTAGACCTCGTGCTGTCAAATCTTCAAGCGGATGCATGACTGGGCGGCTCCTGCCCCGCGCTGACTAAAACGGCGAACATGTTAACGAATTCACGTGGGTGAAGGGTGGCGTCGGCTGGAATGAAGTGGTCACGGAGTGGTCCTGAGGGTTTCCACTATTCGTGAAATGCATATACTCGAACCTCAGCTACGGACTCGGGACTCGACCGCAAAGTCCGGAACCTCGGGCGTGCGGGCCTCAGCGGCCTCTAGTAGTAGGACATCCTTAGCACCGTGAGCCTCCGCAATTTCCCACGCTTGCATCTCAAACTTGCCGGCACGCTCGGCCTCTCATTGCTCGCCGTTGCTGCCATCCTGCCCGATGCAGATGCGCTGCCCACAGCTGCGGCGCGATCGTTTCCAGCGCCGAGTTTCCCGGATGCAAGTCGTCCAGACATCCTCGGCGCTGCTCTTTTCGATGTCGGCGCGCTACCGAGACCGGGTTGGTCACCACCGAAGCTCCCTGATACCGCCTTTGATGCCGCTTTGCTTGCCGAGACCCGCGACCCTCAGGAACCACCGGAGAGTGCGGCCGCCCACCTGCGCCGGGCGACCGTCCGAAGCGGAGACAGCCTCGCCGCTCTTTTCAAGCGAGAGGGACTGTCAGCGGTCGACCTGCACCACATCGTGGCCAGCAAGCCTTACGGCGCTCGACTCAAAAACATCCGACCCGGCGATCAACTGACCTTTGAAATGAGCGCTGAAGGTGTGCTGAATACGCTCGCGTATCAGCAATCACCGCTTGAGCGCCTGGTATTTTCGCGAGACGACAGCGGCTTCTCGGGACAGGCGCTGACTCGCGAAGCCGATCGGGTTCAGGCATTCAAAGCGGGACAGATTCGAGCCAGCCTGTTCCTGGCCGGCCAGGAGGCTGGCTTCGATGACGCTATGACTCTGCGCCTCGCGCAGATTTTTCAATGGGACATCGACTTTGTTCTCGATATCCGACGCGGCGACGAATTCGCCGCGCTCTTCGAAGAGCTTTATCTCGACGGCAAATTCATTGGCTACGGAGACATCCTGGCAGCCGAGTTCGTCAATCAGGGACGGACATACAAGGCTATCCGGTACACAACTCGGGCAGGAGACACGCACTATTTCACTCCGAACGGCGAACCCATGCGTCAAGCGTTTCTGCGGGCACCTGTAGAGTTCTCCCGCATCAGCTCCAACTTCAACATGAATCGCCGACATCCGCTCTTCAACCGAAGTATGCCGCACCGTGGTATCGACTATTCAGCACCGGTGGGCACACCCATCCTTTCGGCGGGAGACGGACGCGTCGTCACCGCTTCGCGAACTGCGCCGAACGGCAACTACCTCGTAGTGCAGCACGGCACCCAGATCACCACCAAATATTTGCACTTGCACAGGTTCGGCCAAGGAATCAAACAAGGGGTCCGTGTGAAACAGGGCCAAGTCATTGGTTACGTGGGAGCCACAGGGTGGGCAACAGGTCCCCACCTGCATTACGAGTTTGTCGTCAATGGCGTGCACCAGAACCCCAGAACCGTGAAACTTCCGCGGGGCGAGCCGATTCCACGCGGCGAGATGGCCCGCTTCAAGGCAGAATCAGCGCCCCTGCTTGCGCAGCTTGCTGACCAACGTCAGGAACGTCAGCTCGCGCTCGCCGACTAGTACGTGGCGACCACTCACCCACTGTACGTCGGCGCTATCTCGGGCACGAGCGTCGATGGTCTCGATCTCGCCCTTCTGGAAGACGGACCACGTCCACGAATCCTGGCGGGCGAGACGGTCGATTTCCCTTTTGAACTCAGGCAAACACTGCTTCGACTCAGTCGGCCAGGCGAAGATGGTCTGGATGCCTTAGGTCTTGCCGATGCCGCCCTTGGCCAGTTCATTGGGCATTCGGTCAACGATTTTCTCCGTCGCATCGGGACGCCGAACGTTGATGTTCGCGCGCTGGGTAGTCATGGCCAAACGGTTCGCCACCGACCGCAGGCTATACCCTCTTTCACCGTGCAAATCGGCGACCCCAATCGTATTGCGGAAATCACGGGCATCACCACGGTCGCCGATTTTCGACGTCGCGATATGGCTGCGGGCGGGCAAGGCGCGCCCTTAGTGCCCTTATTCCATCGCGGACTGTTCGGAGCGCCCGGCGAAGCACGCGCAGTTCTCAATATTGGTGGCATCGCTAACCTGACGCTTCTACCGAGTCGCCTGCAAGAACCTGTCCGGGGTTTTGATACCGGCCCCGGAAACGGTCTCATGGACGCATGGATAGCGGATCAAAGAGGCGAACCGTTCGATCGCGACGGCATCTGGGGCGCGGGAGGCGCGCCGAACGAACGGCTACTCGATGAGTGCCTCGCCGATCCCTACTTCTCCAAACCCCCGCCCAAGAGCACGGGGCGGGAATACTTTCATCTGGACTGGCTACGCGTGAAACCGGCCTTCCAACGCCTCGCTGCACCGGACATTCAGGCGACATTGCGCTGCCTGACCGCTCAATCCGTAGCTTCTGCAGTCAACGCATGGGGGCAGGAGGCAACACGCGTGATTGTTTGTGGCGGCGGTCGTCGGAACGGGAGTCTTATGCGAGAACTCAGCGCCCGACTGCGGTGCGACGTTGAAACGAGCGAGGCTTTCGGGGTTGATGGTGATTCGCTCGAAGCCGCCGCCTTCGCATGGCTGGCTGCTAGACGATTGGCGCTCGAACCCGGCAACGAACCGGCGGTCACTGGCGCAATGGACCGACGCGTCCTGGGGGCCATCTACCCCGCCTGACCCTCAGGGCTTTCACCACGTCACATTCACACCGCGAATGAATTCCCACACCCACACGTCGAGGACGCATTCGGATTGGTGACGACGAACTGCGCACCCTGCAGGTCTTCGCGGTAATCTACTTCCGCACCCGACAGGTACGGGTAGCTCAGGGAATCAATCACGAGCGTGATCCCGTGATGCTCAACGACGGCGTCGTCTTCTGCTGCTTGATCGTCGAATGTGAATCCGTAAGACAGCCCACTGCAACCGCCACCGGTTACGAAGACTCGTAGTTTGAGAGCAGTATCTGGTTCCGCCGCCAGGAGGGCCTGCACCCTGCGCGCCGCACGCGCGGACAACTGAACCCCCTCACCCATGGTTTGTCCAACCGCCACCTGCTCCACTGGCTGCACTACTTTCTCCAACTGATGACTCATAGCGTTCGACCCGACCCGCGATCGGCAACTCGAAAAGGGAGACTAACATCCTCTTCCGATTCAACTGCGGACCCCTCTAAAGCCACAGGTTCCACCGCTGCGTCATGATGCAGCAGCTGACCATCGACCATCGCGCCCAACTGCATCTCCATCAGTTTATAGCGAACGTTACCTCTGACCTCCGACTGGGCGCCAAGTTCGATCCGAGTTGCGGCATGCACGTTCCCGTGGACGCGACCATGAATCACGACATGGGGAACGACGATGTCTCCCACGACAGACCCGGTCGCGCTGATCACGATTCGTGCTTCGGCGTCTCCCACCGATTCGACATCGCCCTCAATGCGCCCATTCACGTAAAGCTGATGCGCAAAGCTGACGCTGCCAAAGAGCGTCGTGCCTGCAGCGACCAGCGTCACTACATCGTCCGGTCGGTTCCTACCTAACATACGCTAATCCTCCTGGATCCGAAGCCGCTCCTACTCCGCAACGAGGGGAGCCCATGGCAATTCGGTCCGCACCGGGTCGCGCTTACCTGATTCGCGCAACCGTATCAGGACTCGCGTGGGCTCAAAATCAACGGGCACGGTCAATTCACCTGAGAGGCTTTGAAAATACCTGAACCGGAACGGGAGTGGATAGGGGTCGGTCCAGCCAAGTTGGGGCAAGGCAAACACCCGAGTACGAGCCCTGGCTTGACCCGATTGGGCGCCAAGCACCTCGAGCTCGACAGTGCCTCGAACCAGATCGCTCGCATCAGCCGGGCCAGACAGCAGGACATAAAATCGGTAGACCCCAACACCGTCGGTTGGACTGATTTCCAATTCACTGACCCGCAAACCCGACGCGCGTCGGGCGGGGTTGACCATGTTTCTAAACAACGCCGCTTCATCTCGGGTCGCTGCTATCTCATCGCGCAGCGCCTTAATCGTCTCCCGCAGCGAGGCGGCAGCCTCACGATCCACCGTGCGGGCCAGTTCCGCCTCGACCAGGCGCTGACGCAGCCCGGCGAGCACTTCTTCTCCGGCACGGTCCCTTCGAATCAACGATTGCAGATAACTGGTATCGAGCGCCGCGCGGCTGGATCCGATCCAGAACCCCAGGCCACCAGCCGAAATCAAAGCACCGACCAACAGCAGCCGCATGAGCCACCACTGACTCGGATGCTGGCTGACCAAACGAAAAGACGTATTCCGTCGCCCTGCAGGGCGTCGCGTGTTCAGCCCCACGACCAAGCGCGTACAATGCCGCATCACGCGTAGGACCCTATCGACATGAGCACCGGATATCTCTGGATCAAGGCGTTCCACATCATCGCCGTTGTCTGCTGGTTCGCCGCGTTGTTCTATCTGCCGCGACTCTTCATATACCACAGTTCAACCACGGATGACGCTGGGCGGGCCCGGTTCAAGGTGATGGAGGACAAGCTCTATCGCATCATCATGCGGCCGTCGATGCTGGTATCGGTGCTCCTCGGAATCTGGTTGCTCGCCCTTGGATGGTCGTCGATGGCCACCAGCGGCTGGCTATGGGTGAAAGTTACCGGCGTTGTCCTGTTGATTGGTTATCACCATTACTGCGCGCGACTTGTTCGCGCCTTTGCGGCAGACCAAAGCCCGCATTCCGAACGTTTCTACCGCGCGTTTAATGAAGCGCCCGCGCTGCTGCTGATCCTGATCGTGATCATGGTGGTAGTAAAACCCTTCTAAGCCGACGCCATTCTGGAGTTGACGGCCTATGACTTTCGTAGCTGACACTCGCCGCCCCGTCTCCTCTGCTTTGCTCGAGCGAGCCAGACGAAGCATTCCGGGCGGCGTGAACTCTCCTGTTCGAGCATTTCGCGGCGTCGGCGGCGACCCCGTGTTTTTCACGGCAGGCTCAGGTGCATGGCTCACCGATGCAGACGGTCACAGGTATATCGACTACGTGGGATCCTGGGGACCCATGATTCTGGGGCACGGACATCCGTCCGTGGTCGCCGCCGTTCAATCCCAGGCAGAACGCGCCTTGGGATTCGGTGCGCCAACAGAACTCGAAATCCAACTCGCCGAAGCCGTCATCGAACGGGTACCCGGGATCGAGCGCGTGCGCATGGTGAATTCCGGGACCGAAGCGACCATGTCCGCGATCCGGCTGGCGCGGGGCTTCACCGGACGCGACCTGATCGTCAAGTTCACTGGTTGCTACCACGGACATTCCGACGCCCTGCTGGTCAAGGCAGGATCCGGGGTGCTAACGCTTGGGCTACCAAATTCGCCGGGTGTGCCGGCAGCGGTGGCTGCACAAACGCTGACACTGCCATTCAATCAGCTCGAACCACTCGCCGATGTATTCAGGCAATTTCCGGACGCAATAGCGGCGGTGATCGTTGAGCCCGTCGCTGGCAATATGGGCTGTATTCCTCCGGAACCGGAATTTCTATCGGGGCTCAAGGCGCTGACCGACCAAGCGGGTGCTCTGCTCATCTTTGACGAAGTCATGACCGGGTTTCGGGTCGCCCGGGGCGGTGCGCAGGCGCTTTATGGGGTAACGCCTGATCTCACAACGCTCGGCAAAGTCATTGGCGGCGGTCTGCCCGTGGGGGCTTTTGGTGGGCGAGCAGACATCATGCGGCTCGTGGCTCCGGAGGGCCCCGTCTATCAAGCAGGAACCCTGTCTGGAAATCCGCTGGCTATGGTCGCGGGACTGACTATGCTCGAACTCCTGACCGACGCCGTGTACGCGCACCTTGGCGCGACCACACGCGATCTGGTCAGCGGGCTGGAAGCCAGCGCGCGCAGACACGGAGTTCCCGTTCACACCACGCAGGTCTGCGGCATGTTCTCAGTTTTCTTCACCGAAGAACGCATTACGGGTTACGACGACGTTGCGCGGTCGGATGTGCCCCGTTTTAACCAGTTCTTTCACGCCATGCTCGACGAAGGGGTTTACCTCGCGCCGTCTGCGTTCGAAGCCGGCTTCGTGTCCGCCGCCCACGATGCGGAAATTGTGGCCCACACGCTTGCAGCGGCGGATCGGGCATTTCAGCAGCTCGCGCGCGCCTGATCGTCCTGAGGAGAACAGCTCATGAACTACGACGTCTACGGCGTTGGCAATGCACTGGTCGATATGGAGTATCGCGTCGACGATGGGTTTCTACGTCGATACGGTATCGATAAGGGCCACATGACGCTGGTAGACGAAATGCGCATGGATGCCCTGATCACCGCTCTTGCGGATCTCGAACACGAGCGTCTCAGTGGAGGCTCAGCCGCGAACACGGTGTACGCCGTCCAGGCTTTCGGCGGGCGTGCCTTCTATTCCTGTCGTCTGGCGGACGATACGACTGGCAGACACTTTCTGAGCGACCTGCGGAATGCCGGCGTAACCACCAACGAGAACGCGCTTTCGCCCTCTGTCCCCGGCAAATCCGGTCGCTGCCTCGTACTCGTCACACCTGACGCTGAGCGGACTATGAACACGTTCCTCGGGATATCAACGGCGCTGATGCCCGCGGATCTCGATGCCGCCTCGCTTCGGGCGTCTCGCTATGTCTACCTGGAGGGCTATCTGAGTTCAGCTGACTCTGCGCTCGAAGCAGCGATTGCCGCCCGCGAGCAGGCAGAGAGCTCGAACATCAAAACCGCCGTCAGTCTCTCCGATGTCAGCATGGTGAGGTACTTCCGGGACTCGCTCACGCGCATTCTCGGCAATGGTGTGGACCAACTCTTCTGTAACGAAGAAGAAGCACTCGAGTGGGCCGGGAGTGACCGTCTCGACATTGCCACCAACGAGTTGCGCGATATCGGACGGGAGGTGTATGTCACGCTTGGCAAACGCGGCTGCCTCGTTGTGGGTGCGCATTCCCTGCGTACCGTCGATGGCTATCCGGCAAACCCTGTCGACACAAATGGCGCCGGGGATATTTTCGCAGGCAGCGTGTTATTCGCTCGATCACGCGGGACGGAAGCGACTGTTGCTGCCGCGTTCGGCAACTTCGCGGCGGCAGCCCTGGTGACCCACTACGGCGCACGGTTTCGCCACGCGGCCACCTACCGAGAGAAACGCGACGAGTTCAATCGAGCAGGACAGGAATTGGTGTAGAGAGCTCGATGCCTGCGGGCGAAAGATCGCATCGGCCGGCGAGAATCTCGACGCCCTCCCGCTGAGCCTGCCGCAACATGCGTGCATAAACCGGATCGACCGCGTCAGCGCTGGTCACCAGGGTCACGCCGCTGTGTTGGGCACAAAAGAACAGCACAGCGCGCTCGCCGCCACGGACACACGCACACAGCGCCTGCAAATGACGTTGCGCACGCGCACTCACCGCGTCAGGAAAGGAGCCAATACCGTCCACATCGCACAGCGTCACACTTTTGACCTCAAGCCAGGTTCGATGGCCTGAACCTTCGAGACAGAAGTCGAAACGGATGCTGTGCCCCGGTGTCTGCTGCGCAGGACATGCGGCTTCCGATCGCACGCAATCGTGCTCATTGAGACCGGGCCAGTCTCTGCCTTCAAGCCGCTCTGCGACGAGCCGGTTGGCCCGAGCCGGGTTAACTCCCACAAGCCCGAGCCCAGTCTCGACGATCTCCAGAGTCCCCGGGTATTTACGGGCGGGATTGTCAGAGGTACTAAACCAGACCGTTGACCCAGGCTCAGAGCAGCCCGTCATTGCCCCTGTGTTTGGGCAATGCAGTGTGATCGTGGAACCGTCTTCCAACTCAACGTCGGCAAGAAAGCGTTTATAGCGTCGCAGTAGCACTGCCTTGACGAGCGGCCGAACGAACTTCATGACTGCCCCCAGTCTTGAAGGGCACGTCGAATGCGCTCGATGGCCTCATTTATTCTGGCTTCGTCCGAAGTAAACGCAAATCGGACCCAGCAGTTAGCGTCGATCGATCCAAAATCCTCGCCCGGCGTAGCCGCGACACCATATTCCTCGAGCAGCTGGGCGCAGAAGGTCATCGCGTCAAGTCCCGTGCGACTGATGTTCGTGTACACATAAAAGGCACCGAGTGGACGTAACGGCACATCAAAGCCCAGAGATTCGAGTCCGCTCACGAGAGCATCGCGGCGACGTTCGAACGCTTGCCGACGTGATTCATGGATTTCGAGCGCCGGCGCGGAAAACGCCGCAAGAGCGGCGTGCTGGGAAAGACTTGGGGACGAAATGAAGAGATTCTGAGCCAATCGGGCAAGGGGTTCGACCGCGGCTTCCGGGACCACCATCCACCCTAGCCGCCAGCCGGTCATGCCGAAGTACTTGGAAAAGCTGTTCAAGACGTAGAGGCCCTCAGCCAGGTCAGCCCCGACGTCTTCAGCGATTTCGAGACCGCTGCGATAGGAGCGGTCCGCCCCGTATACCAGCCCCTGGTAAATTTCATCCAGAATAAGGAAACCCTGACGCTGTCCTACTACGCCCAATAGATCGCGTAGCGTCGCTGCGGAGAGCATGGCCCCGGTGGGATTGGCAGGGGATGCAAGCAGAAGTCCTCGTGTTCGCGGCGACCAGCGCTCCACAACATCCGCGGCGGAAAGCCCGAACTGGCGTTCAGGCCGCAAGGGAACACGCACCGGACGACCGTTGGTCAACCAGACAAAGACCTCATTGCAGGGGTACCCCGGGTCCGTCAACAAGAGTTCATCGTCGGGACCCAACAATAACGCCATCAGCAAAAGCAGGCCGCCGCTGGCCCCAGACGTGACAATCACACGGGCAGGAGGCACCCGAACCCCAACGTGACGTTCATAGTAGGCTGCGATCGCTTCACGCAGCGCCGGTATCCCAAGAGCCTCGGTGTACCGGGTAGCGCCCGCATCCAGCGCACGATGCGCGGCAGCGACGATCGGTGCTGCGGTCGGAAAATCGGGCTCGCCAACCTCGAGATGAATGACATCACGGCCTTGCGACTCGAGCGCCCGTGCGCGTTCAAGCAGCTCGACCACCCGAAAAGGCGCAATCGTCGCGTTGCGCGCAGCGAAACTCTCAACCACCCTGCCCCTCAAATGCCCTCCTTTTGCGCCCGTTGGACGCTTATGCGTACTCGCGAGTCCGCGTCTGGTCACGCGTTCACGCTTCTGGTAGCTTACGCGCCCTTTATAAAGACCGGCGACCCCTCGCAACCACCGACTGGATACGGGACAGAGCAACCAAGAGAGACCGGAACCATGTCAGCATCTGGCTCTAAGAGCACATCTCGCAAGGCTTCTATGGCACCGGCAGCGAAACCGAAAGCCGCCGCTGGTAAGCCCAACGACGCTACTCGTTCTACCGCAAAGTCCGTCGCTCGGGCGTCGGCCGCGGTAAATGGTGGCGGCAGCAAGTCGAAAACCACCCAAGTATCCGGAAAAGCCGTCGCCCAGAAGGCTCCACAAAAAGCCGCTCTATCGAAAAAAGCAGCGGCAGAGCCCCTGCCGCCGGTCAAAGCCGAGCGCGTGACACCCGCGGCGAAAGGCAGCCCCAAATCTATGGTGAAAACCCCTAGATCCCACAGCGCCGAAAACAGCGACACTGCGAGCCAGAGCACACCAGAGGCCCGCAGTCGCAGCGCGAAACAGGAGCCCACGACTGGCAAGAGAGCCACAGCAGCTGAGAAGGCCACACCCGGAGCGCTCCCCAAGCGCGAACTCACATCGGCAGTTGCGGTCGGGCCCTCGTCCTCTGCGCCATCCCGTGCACCCGCACAACCAAGAAAGACTATGCGCCGATCGCAGCCAGGACTCGGCGGCGCACGTCCAGCCAACTCACCGTTCAGGAATTTCATGCCGTACGAACCGCATCCCGACGAAACCTACATGAGCAAAGAGCAGCTCGCCCACTTCCGAGCAATTCTATTGCGCTGGCGACAGGAGTTGATGGAAGAGGTGGATCGCACCGTGCACCACATGCGCGATGAAGCCGCCAACTTTCCGGATCCCGCGGATCGAGCGACCCAGGAAGAAGAATTCAGCATCGAGCTTCGCACTCGAGACCGTGAACGCAAGCTCATCAAAAAAATCGATCAAACGATCGAGCGCCTGGATGCCGGCGACTTCGGCTATTGCGATACCTGTGGCGTTGAGATCGGTCTGCGGCGTCTGGAAGCTCGCCCGACCGCTACCCAGTGCGTTGACTGCAAGGCGCTCGACGAAATCAAGGAGCGGCAGCTCCACGGTTGAATGATGGCTCAAAGCGGTGCCGGTCGGTTCGCACCGTCGCCCACGGGCAGTCTGCATCTTGGCTCGCTGCTAACCGCTGCTGCTTCCTGGCTAGACGCAAAAGCGCGGGCGTGTTCGTGGACGCTGCGTTTCGATGATCTCGATACACCCCGCACCGTGCCGGGCGCGGAGGACGCGATCCGACGAACGCTTGAAGCCCACGGGCTACTATGGGACGGCCCTGTGATCCGTCAGAGTGCCCGCCTTGAGCGCTATGCCGCGTCACTTGAGCGACTGCAGGCGCTCGACCTGACCTACTACTGCACGTGCTCGCGACTGACTCTCGCGGGACACCCGATTTATCCCGGAACCTGTCGTACGAGAAGCCTGCACGATGAGCGGTCCTCCGTGAGATTCCGGTCGGGGGGCGGCACGCTTTCTTTCTTCGACCTGTTCCAAGGACTGCAGCTGGCAAATCTCGCGACTGAGACTGGTGATTTTGTCATTCGGCGGCGGGACGGGGTGTTTGCGTACGCGCTGGCGACCGCTGTTGACGATGGCTCCACTGACATCACACGGGTGGTTCGCGGACGCGACCTTCTTGCGCAGACAGCAAGCCAAATCGCTCTCATCGATGCCCTGGGGCTGACCCGCCCGGACTACGCGCATCTGCCGTTAGTCATCAACGGGCGTGGTCAAAAGCTTTCAAAGCAAACCCACGCCCGTGCGCTGAACGATGCGGAAGCGGTCAGCAATCTGCGTTGGGTATTGGCGGCACTGAACCAACCTGCCGCTGAAACGCCGGCGGGGACCGCAGAGGAACTGCTGTCAATCGCAACCCTGAGTTGGGATCCTGGACTGATTCCTCGGGCTGATGTGCACGCCGCGCCCGTCTGACGCGGCAGCCGGTGAGTCTCACCTGCGGCTTTGTTACCATCCGAGCATGACTCAGCTGCTGATCCTGCATTCCGACATCGCAACCCGCGCGGCTATCGCCTCAGTGGCGGATTACCACGGCTTTGCGGCGCGCGTTGCGGAATCCGTTGATGACGCGCTTAACCTCGCCACGACACCGGGCGAACGCGTCTGCATCGTCGCAGATATCGCTGTCGCGCTCCCTCTTTTGAACGGGCCCCTGCGACTACCCCCGATCATTGTCCTGAGCGCAAAACCGGATGTCCGTGCCGCGGTGAACGCGATCAAAGCGGGCGCCAGCGACTTTATTGGCTGGCCCTCTGAGCCGATCGACCTCATCGCCGCCATAGAACGAGCCCTCGCGGAACGGGCATCGAGGGCGCCTGGTAGGCAAGCGGATTGCAATATCCTGGGCGACAGCCCAACCATGCGTCAGCTATTTGAGAGCCTCCATCGGATCGGACCCTCCGAAACAACCGTTCTTATCACGGGTGAATCAGGAACCGGAAAGACACTGGTGGCCAACGCCCTGCATAGAGCGAGCCCTCGTGCGCAAGGCCCGTTCGTCACATTCAGTTGCGGCAGTCTCCCCGCTGGAACGATTGAGACCGAGCTGTTTGGCTATGGCAACTCAGACGATCCTGATAATCGCAGCCGCCAAGGGCTACTCGAGGCTGCAGACGGAGGTACGCTCTTTCTCGATGGTATCGACGAACTCGAATTGCCCGCCCAGACACGGCTGCTCCGCGTCCTCGAGTCGGGCGAAATTCGACGCCTCGGGGCCTCCGTTTGCGAACCGGTCGCCATCCGTCTGATCGCATCCACGCGTCGGGACATGCCGGCTCTGGTTGCGACCGGCCGGTTTCGAGAGGACCTCTATCACCGGCTGAGCGTTGTGCGCATCGACGTGCCACCCCTGCGCCAACGGGGCGAGGATGTGCTTTTGCTTGCTGACTCTGCGCTCAGCCGACTATCGACACGCTTAGGACGCGAACCGTCGCGACTGGATGCCGATGCGCGACAAGCGCTACTGCGTTATCACTGGCCGGGCAATGTCCGGGAGCTTGAAAGTGCCATCGAACGCGCGCTGATCCTGAGTGACAGCCGGTTGATTACTGCCCAACTGCTGTCGCTCAGCCCGACGTCCACCGGGCAGTACGCCTCAGCGACCGGGGTAAAAATCCTAACGGCGGAGACACGCGAAGTGGCTGAGCCCCAGGCGCTCGGCCCGAC
>JBMTYG010000081.1:0-14481 GCA_049454295.1 Pseudomonadales bacterium | reverse complement strand
CGCGCGACGCGCGCGCCTCTGGTTCTTGAACGTGTGAGTCGGTCAGGCGCATCCGGGGTGAGACGCTGGCGCTACGGCTATCGCGGGCGCCCCTTGGTGAGCACGCGGGGCCGCGGCTATTTGGGCGTTCCGCAAATTCGTGAGTCGGATAGTGGTCGCGACATAATTACGCACGCGCAGTATCGGCTGGACTGGCCTTTCGTGGGCATGCTGGCGCAGCGTCGGGTTTTCGCATACACGGAACAACGTGCTCTTGCGGAGATCGATCGCGAGGAACATCGCTACGACATTGAACGCGGACCATCGTCGGTTGGGCGTCCTTTTTTGGCGACGCGTACGCGCTGGCAATTGGAGGCAGGTGAAATTGTCGGCATCGATGTTCGGCATGAGGGACCCTGTCGTGTCTCGATTGCAGAAGTGCCTTGTCAGGGAGCGCACGCAGAGACGATTGGTGCCGATTGGCTGTCCATCAGCGATGTGGGCACGGCGCTCGCGGACGGTGGCGGTCAAAGCGGGCTCTGGGGTGACGTGCCTCCGCGCCGAATGGCCCCTGGCGCGCTGCGCTCGCGGCGCATCGAGCGAAGCGTTCGGGAGCATCTGGCTGAACCGTGGGGTCGCGGTCGTGTCACGACTCGCTCGGTGACCTGGGAAGCGCCCGGTGTGCCAGCGCGGACTCAGGTTGAAACCTTCGCCTACCGACCGGGCTCACGTGCAGTGGCGCAGCAGGTGCAGTTTCCCGGTGACCCCGCGCTCGAGCGCGTGATCGAACGCGAGTTCGCGGCGGCCCACGCCATGCCGGTGAGCGAAACTCTGCGTGGCAGAGGCGCCGAGCAACGGCAATGGCTGCGGATTCCCCAGGGTGGTTCGGTGCATGACGGCGAAACACTCATTAACCCACTCGGCCAAACGACCGAACGTTGGCACGATCCCCGCTTCGGGCTGCTGTTGAGGGCGGTCGAAGATGGGAGCCGGGAACACCGTTTCGAGCGCGATCCTTATGGCCGCCTGGTGCGCGAAACGCGCCCGGATCAGGTCACCACCGAATACCGTTACGCGTCGTGCCAACACACGCAATGCCCTGTGTCTGAGGAAGCAGCGTTCAGCGTTACGCAGTGGGAGCACGTGTCAGGCGTCAAGCGTGGCCCAGAACAGGTACGGGTCTACGATGCGTTAGGTCGTCTGCTGCTCGAGTCACAGGAGACGCTGGGGTCGAGTGACAACCGTAGTCACGTGCGCTACTCCCATGATGCGGCGGGGCGCGTGGTGGGTATCGCAAGAGCCGTTGCGCCTGCGGTACCGCCGGCCTGTCGAGGGCCGAGATCGGACTGTGTGTGGCGCGTGTACGACGCGCGCGATCGCCTCGTGACCGAGTCTATTCCCGGCGGGGGACAGGTGCGGTTGGTCTATACGCCGGGAGACGGACAGCGCACTGTCACACGGACTGAGACCTTGGTGATTGCGGGTGAGCCTGCGGGGGTTCGGGAGCAGCGCGTGGTGGTCGATCTCTCGGATCGGTTGGTCGAGAGTCATTCGGCCGACAGTACGCCAGACGCCGCAGTCAATCGCTATCGGTACGACGCAGCGGGTAATCTGGTAAGTGTCGATGTGAATGGTAAGCGAGTCGCTGCAGTTGCCTGGGACCTCGCGGGCGCGCGTGTGCGGCTAGAGGATGCGAGCGCGGGTTCGACGGTCTGGCAGCGCAACGGTCTGGGTGAGGTGGTCGGCATCCTGGAGTCCGGTGGTCGAACGACCCGTTTCGAACGAGATGCTTTGGGCAGGGTCATTGCCCGACACCGACAGGATGGCGTAACCGAGCGGTGGCAGTGGGATCCGGACCATGCGCGGGGCGCGCTGGCCGGGCGTAGTGGTCCGGGGTTCGAAGAACGCTACAGACACGATGCGAACGGGCGCCTCGAGAGCGTTCACACAGAGCTAACGTTGGCGGGTCAGCTCGGTGGTCGTTACCAACGGTCTTTCGCCTATGATTCCACCGGTCGGCTAGTGAGTCAGCGATTCCCGAACGGTTTGGAGCTCGGCTATCGTCACGGTGAAGCGGGCCTGGTCGAGGCCGTCGAGATGAATGGCGCCACGTTGCATGCGTGGCATGCGCTAGACGTGGCGGGTCGACCGACCCGTGAATCCCTGCAGGATGGCGCGTTGTGGTCCTCGCGCGCCTATGACCGAGCCGGGGGACAACCGACGCGGCTCGAGGTGGGGGTAACCGCCAGCGGTCGCCGACTTCTTGATCATGACTACGTCTGGCAGAGCAACGGGCAACTTGCACTTCGACGCGACCGCCGTGGTAGCGGCGCGAACCAGGGTGACTTGATCGATCGTCTCCGTTACGACGCGCGCAATCGGCTGATAGCCTTGTCGTCGGATCGGGGCGGGCTCAATTTTGCTTATAGCCGGCAAGGCAATCTGGTTGCTCGGCGCGGCGCCGGTCTGACCGACCGCGATTCTGACGAGTTTCGCTTCCCGGATGCGAGTGCGCCGTTCGAACTCCGGAGCGCGCGGCTGGACGGCGTGGCAATGACCTTTACGCACGATAGCTCGGGACGGGTTCTGCGTCGCTCGGGTGCTGACGGCTC
Organism: Pseudomonadales bacterium; assembly: GCA_049454295.1. GTDB lineage: Bacteria > Pseudomonadota > Gammaproteobacteria > Pseudomonadales > Azotimanducaceae > UBA7803. The sequence goes on along the minus strand of JBMTYG010000081.1, from coordinate 11,890 downwards.
GCTCGTCACTGTGGAACACGATGGACTCGGTCGGGTGAGCGTAATCACGCTCGGTCGTGCCGGGGCGGAGCCGAGTGCCGAGGACGGTTTCTTGTATGATCCGGACGGTCGGCGTCTGGTCACGCGTGAGGTCTGGCGAGACGGTCTAAGGAATGCCTCTCGCATGACGCTCGAACTGGGAGGCGATTTCGAGCGCGTTGATCTCGACACTGAGTCCCGCTACGACCGTATTGATCGAGTGGACGCAACACCAGCTTTGCGCATCGTGCGTCGACGTGTTGCGGAGACGGGTCGTTGGGAGAGCGTTGTCGAGTATGTGCATCGGGATCACTTAGGCTCGGTCGCGCTGATCACCGACGGTTCGGGACGTGTGCTGGAACGGTTCGCCTACGATCCCTTCGGTGGTCGTCGCGATCCGCATAACGGCCAGCGGTTGCCAGAGACAGAGCGTGCTGCGCTGCTCGCGCGCCAGGATACCAGTGGTAGCCGGGGGTTTACCGATCATCGGCATCTGGATCGCACCGGATTCATTCACATGCAGGGTCGAGTCTTTGATCCTCAGACCGGTCGTTTCCTCGCTCCAGACCCCTTGTTGCAGGACCCGATCGCCGCTGACGGATTCAACCGCTATGCGTATGTCGGCCACGACCCGTTGAGCTTGGTGGATCCCTCGGGCACCTGCGGTCGCGAGGTGGGATATCAGCTCACGCCCTGCGAAGCGGGCGTTGAACACCTGCGCGTGGTGGCCTCCCGCCTTCCAGGGTTCGGCCTACCCGTCGCGTTCGGGTCGCTCTCCTATGCGGGTGCGTCGCCTTGGACGATCGCGGGCAGCGTGTCCGCGGCGGGTGGCATTCGCTTGCCGGATGTGTCGCTGCTCGTTCCGCAAATACTCGCGCAGCTCGATGCTGCCGGATTGCGCAGCGCGGGCGCCGCACTGTGTCTGGGGGCGATTTTGGGAGGTTGTGGAGCGCTGTCTGTTGATACCCGCAGTGGTGCTGTGTACGGCATGCTGGTCCTTGGCGTCATCCCGGGCGCAGGTCTATCAATCGGTGCCGAACAGGTTCTGTGGCAGAGCCCGCAGCAACAAGCGAGCGGGTTTGGGACGGCGCTGTTCGTCTCGGGTGGTGTTGTCGGGATGGGGGGGTCGTTGGCTCTCGCCCAGGGCACCAATGGCGTAAATCTCACGGGGACCGTGGGTTATGGCTTTGGCTTTGGAGGCGGCGCGGGGTTTTACTACGCGCTCCCGCTGGGCGTTTTGCGGTATTGAGGAGGTCAGGTGACATCGGCGTTAACCGTTTCGCTACCTTTTCAGGGAACTTTGCTGCTCCTTGCGTGTGTGCTGTACGCGTGGATCATCCAACGCCTGCGGCGTCGCTTCCCGGCAGAGCTGGTCCGGATTGATTCCCGCGGTTATCGGGGGCTAAACGCGGGTAGCCAGTTACGATTTTCCATCTGGCTTGTCTGCGGCCGCTTCCGCGCGATCGACGACCCGGCGTTGCGCTGGGCCTGTCGCGCCTTTCTGGTGATTTTCCTGTTATTCACCCTGGGTTGGTTGGTCCCGCTCCTCACGTTCCGGGGGTGAGCCCGGCTAGAATCGCAGGAACTTCACGACAGGTTTGCAGGAGCATACATGCAGCACGATATCGTCATTCGCGGTGGGCTGGTGGTTGATGGTACCGGGTCCCTTGGACGCATCGCCAACGTGGCTATCGATGGCGACCGCGTCACTGCCATTGGTGCGGATGTTGGCTCCGGGCACCGAGAGATCGCGGCAGAGGGTCGTATCGTCACGCCCGGATTTGTCGATATTCACTCGCATCTCGACGCTCAGATCGCCTGGGATCCGGTTCTGACATCCTCGTGCTGGCACGGTGTGACATCGATTGTCATCGGCAACTGCGGCGTCACGTTCGCACCCTGTAAGCCGAACGATCGGCGTTTCCTCGCTGAGATGATGGAGTCCGTAGAAGACATTCCGGCGGACAGCATCATGAATGGTCTTCCCTGGGACTGGGTGACCTATGGCGAATACTTGGGCTCGCTTGACCGCCTGCCCAAAGGTATCAACGTGGGCGGTATGGTCGGGCACTGTGCCGTGCGCTACTACGTGATGGGTGACCGGTCCGCGGATCAGGTAGACGCGACTGCGGAAGAGATTTCCAGCATGTGCGAACTGGTCGAAGAAGCCATTCGGGCGGGTGCACTTGGCTTCTCCACGTCGCGTACGCGCCTGCATAAGGTACCGGACGGACGTCACGTACCGGGCACTTGGGCAGCGACCGAGGAGATGCTGGCCATCGGTCATGTGCTTGGTCGTCTCGGTCGTGGCGTGTTTGAGTCCGCGCCTCGGTTTGAGGGTGACACGGAACAGTACGACAAGAGCCGTGCCGAGGTGGCGTGGATGTCGGAACTCAGCCGGGTGACGGGGCGTCCGGTCACTTTTGGTATTTCTCAGGCCGATGCGCGACCAGAGCTGTACCGGCGTGTGATCGAGTTTGCGCAAGCCGGCAACGCTGAAGGCGCGCATGTGCGCCCGCAGACGACAGTCCGCGGTATAGGGCTTCTCGTCGGTCTCTCCTGCAGCCGTTCTCCGTGGGACAATCTGCCGGGTTGGAAGGTGCTGCGCCCGCTTCCGCTCGCTGAAAAGCTGGCGATTCTGCGAGATCCTGCTCGTCGTCAGGCGCTTATAGCGGAAGCTGACGCGGGGTCTTCCTGGGTTGCGCTCGATAAGCTGTATATTCTGGACGCGGCTGATGCAGCCTATTACCCGCGTCCCGAAAACAGCCTCGCAGGCATGTCCGTCGCCCGCGGACTGTCGCCGGCTGCCCTGTTCTGCGAACTGAGCCTGGCCCAGGACGGTGCCGCGCTCTTCACCCACGCGTTCCTGAATCAACGCCCAGAGGCCGTTGAGGAAATGATCGGCAACCCGACGGTGGTCCTGGGTCTGGCCGACGCCGGCGCCCACGTAGGGCAGATCATGGACGCCAGCCAGCCTACCTTCTTCCTGCGCGACTGGGTGCGCGATCGGAAATTGCTCCCGCTGGAAGAGGCTATTCGGCGGCTGACCTCTGACACGGCTCGTCTCTTCGGGCTGCGCGATCGAGGCGTCTTGCGCCCCGGTGCGATTGCTGATCTGAACGTGATTGATCTGGACGGTCTGCGCCTGCCTGCGCCTGAGTACGTGCGTGATTTTCCGGGCGGCGCCGGGCGATTCGTTCAGCGCAGCGTCGGCTACGATTGCACGCTCGTGAACGGACAAGTGTTCATGGAGCGAGGGGAACACACAGGCGCGTTCGCCGGAACGGTGCTGCGCACATCCAACTGACACGAGCCCCGGGCGTGATTTCGCGGCTTCGGCGGGCGCGCCGCAGCCGCTTGCTCCGCGCTTGGGGTTACTCGTATCGTGTCGAAAATTCTTTTTGCCATGCTTTTCGGGGGTCCTATGACCGAGCTGTCCGACACCGTCCAGTTTGATGCGGACGCGCTGCGCGCGAAGTATCGCGAGGAGCGCGACAAGCGTTTGCGAGCGGAGGGCAATGCGCAGTACGTGGGAGTGACCGGACAATTTGCGCATTTCCTCGAGGACCCTTACGTCGCTCCCGTGGTGCGTGACCCGTGTCAGGATGCGGTTGAGGTGTTGGTCATCGGTGGCGGTTTTGCAGCACTCTTAACCGGGGCGAGGCTGCGTGAAGCCGGATTTGAGGACATCCGCCTCGTTGAAAAGGGCGGCGATTTCGGGGGCACCTGGTACTGGAACCGTTATCCCGGCGCCGCGTGCGATACCGAAGCCTACATCTATCTGCCGCTTCTCGAAGAAACAGGCTATGTACCCACGGAGAAATACGCGAAGGCGCCAGAGATCCTCGCGCACAGTCGGCGCATTGCCGAGCACTATGACCTGTACCGTGATGTGCTCTTTCAGACCCAGATCACCGAGCTGCGCTGGAACGAGGATGACGGCCGCTGGCAGGTTTCCACTGATCGGGGTGACCGCTTCAGCGCGCGCTTCGTGTGTATGGCAAACGGACCGCTTAATCGTCCGAAGCTTCCGGGGGTTCCAGGCATTGAGAGTTTCCGGGGCCATTGTTTCCACACGAGCCGTTGGGATTATGAGTACACGGGTGGCAACAGCTACGGCAACCTTCACAAGCTAGCCGACAAGCGCGTAGGAATTATCGGCACGGGTGCGACGGCAGTGCAGTGTGTGCCGCACGTGGGCGCCAATGCGGGGCACCTGTACGTGTTCCAGCGCACGCCTTCCTCCATCGATGTCAGGGCAAATCGACCGACGGATCCTGAATGGGTGAAGACGCTTGAGCCCGGCTGGCAGCGCCGTCGCATGGAGAATTTCTCCACGCTCACCGGCGGCGGTTACGCCGAGGAAGATCTCGTCATGGATGGCTGGACCGAGATTATTGGCAAACTACTGCGCGGTCGCGGGCTTGCGAATCAAGATATGGCGGGAGTCATGCGCACGCTTGAACATGCGGATTTCGAAAAGATGGAGCAAATCCGCGCCCGGGCGCAGGCGATTGTCGATGATCCGGCTACCGCCGAGGCGTTGAAGCCGTACTACCGGCAGTTCTGCAAGCGCCCTTGTTTCCACGATGAGTATCTGCAGACCTACAACCGTCCAAACGTCACGCTGGTGGATACCGATGGACAGGGTATCGAGCGCATCACGGAGCGCGGAATCGTCGCCAATGGCGTCGAGTACGAGCTTGATTGCATCATCTTCGCGAGCGGTTTCGAGGTCGGTACGCCACTGGAGCAGCGTGCCGGTTACGAGGTGTACGGAGAGAACGGCCTCGCCCTCAGCGCCAAGTGGAAAGAGGGTGTAGCGACGCTCTACGGCATGCAGACACACGGATTTCCCAACTGCTTCATCATCGCGCTGTCACAGGTTGGTGGCAGCGCCAACATTCCCCATGTGCTCGATGTGCAGAGCCGCCACATTGCCGACATCATGGCGCACGCGCGTTCGATTCAGTCGAAGCGATTCGATTGCACGCCCGAGGCCGAAGCGGCCTGGGTGCAGCAGGTTGTAGATGCCTCAGTCATGAGCGTCCAGTTCCTTGAGGCCTGTACGCCTGGCTACTACAACAACGAAGGCCAACCAAACGGTCCCATGATCCGCCGCAACGGTGCCTATGCCCCGGGCATCATGGCGTTTTCCCATGTAGTTGAGGCCTGGCGCGCGGAGGGTAGCTATTCGGGGGTCAGGTTCGACTGACCTGCTGGTTGTGCAGCGGCCGGTTGTTTCGCGGGCTTCGTTTGCCCGCGTTTAGGCAGCCCGACTGTCACGCATATTCGGGCAGATAGTGGCGCTCGAGGGTCGATTTTATCGATGGGGGAATGGGGATGGCGCGGCGAGCATCTAGATCCATGGCGATGCCAACCGCGTCGTGGATGCTCAAGAGCTCACCGGTGGCAGCGATGAACGCCCAGCGTCGCGAGCGCCTCGATTTTTCGGCAATGCCGATATCGGCACCGAGCCAGACGACTTCATCGCCCGAACGCGGCCGGGCGAATTCGCGATTGCGGGTTTCGAGCATAGCCCAGCCAAACCGGTGCCCGTTATCTGTGCGCAGAACGGGCGGACCAAAAGATTTCGGGTCGGCGGCGCTGGCTTCGCGACGGAACAGCACGAACATGATGTCGAGCTCATCGCGCAGGAACCCATCGGCATCGCAGTCTTCGGGTTCGATGACGCCGCTGCGGCGTCCGGTCATGCCGATCTCGGCGGAGGGTTCGATGCGCGTCATGAGTTCCGCAAGGGTTACATTGCTGCGCGGCAGCTCAAGATCCAGCGAACGGGGTTTGCCGTGGTCCGGTATCGTGACCTGCTGGGATGCGTTCGGGGCACGTGTATCGAATGGAAAACGCGCGGGCAAGCGATGCGTCCCGTCGATCAATTGCGTGGCGGTCACGAACGTCGCGGCAATGTGTCCCTGCGCCTCGTTGCGAATCTCGAAGTAGCCGCGCGCTGTTTCGTCCTCGCTTGGCAGCAGACCGCCGTGAACGCTGAGTTCTGCGCCCTCGAACTGCTCACGCTGAAACCGACAGTAGGTATCGATCCGACGCAGCCGTGCCGTGGGGCTGGGGGAGTTCGATTGGTCAACCCCAAGCGATGCGAGGAGCGCCTGGCTCGCGCGATCGACTCGAGCGAGGTAGAAGCGCACGTTCAGGTGGCCGAGTGAGTCGATTTCTTCGGGCAAAACTCGAGAGACATCCAGACGCTGCATGGGTGACGTATCCAGTAACGGTTCTGTGAGAGGAGCGGGATTGTGCCAGACGCACTCAGTGTGCGGGCAGCTGTGCCCAGAGTCTGGCTCGCCAGGCGTCGATGTCGACCGGCTCGAGCGATCGCGCGCGCTCGACCTCTCTGGCGGTGAAAGGCTCCCAGCGCGTAGGAAGGGAGCTTCCGCCAAACGACTCGATGACCCAGTTCATGACGGCGGCCAGATCATCATCAGTAAGCGGCGCGTTGCGCGCGCCCGGGACGTGCAGGAGGTAGTCGCGACCGCCGGGCAAATCGAGATAGTAGCCGACGCGATCGCGTAGTGCCGGAATACCCATAGGGGTGCCCGCGCCTTCAGGCTGGTGACAGCCCATGCAGTGCAAAAGATAGTGAGTACGTGGATCAGCTTGTGTCGGCGCAGCCAACAAACCCCCGAGGATCAGCAGGGCAAGCCCGATTCCGCGACCTGGGGTGATACAACGCTGCCGTGTTACCTCTGCTCCTGAGTCGGCAGAGCGCTGCCTGCATGTCATCTCAGCTGCCCGGACCGACACCGATGACAACGGCGAGCGAGCAGTGGTAGGAGTTCGACGTGTTCGCAAGGCACCAGTTGATGTCGTTGCTTTTGGCGGGCTGATAGATGGGACGATCGCCCTCGTTACGGTTGCACACACAGCGACCACAGCTGCTTTTTCCGCAGCAGTCATTGTAGGAGATGATGTAGTCCCGACCATCTCCGGGGTTGTGGCAGGTGCCGATCCAGGTGACGGGAGACGCCTCGGTACCTGGCGGACAGCTCGACACGGTGCCGCCGCAGCACGAGCAGAGAAAACCATCGATGGCACAGTAGCGCCAGTAGTCGCACTGGGTCGGATCACCGGGGTCCGTCGCGACGGACAGGGGTGTGCTCGCGCCATAGGCGCGGGATACAGGTAACAAGGGTGCGGCCACAATGCCGGCCAGGCCCATGCCGGCACGGGACAGGAAGCTGCGGCGCGATGTGCGCGCTGCAATCTGTCGGGTGATTCTTGTCACCTGCTGATCGAACCAGTTCATGGGACGCTTCCTCGATGCATGGTATGTCAGTGATCAGGCGCCCCGTTTCAGGGTGCGAGATTGTTAACCCATTCGGGAACCTGAACGAATGTCGGCGTGGACGGAGGTCCTTCGATGGTGCGAAGGTGCGCCCCGGTCCGCGCGTCATAGACAAAAATCGCGGGGATACCCATGTTCGTTGCGTACATCAAGGGCTCTGGGTCCTGCGATACGGCGATAGCGCCGGCTGCCGCTGCGAGCTCGATGGAGCGCACTTGTCTCGCGCTGTCGATATCGTAGACCCGAACCACCTTGCCCGGATTCTTGTGCGCGTCCGGGCCATCCTGATTGATGATGACGTAAAGCTCTCGTGTGGCCGCATGCACCGCGGCGAAACCTATGCCGCCGACGCGAAAGCCTGCGGCGAGTTCTTCTGGACTCAAGAGAGGCCAGTGCTGGCGTGGTTTGGGCGTGAGCTCGGAGACATCGACCGGATGGACTTGCCCGGCAAACGAAATGAAGTACCAGAGGGTATCCAGCCTGACCGCCTTTTCGGTCACCGGGTCGACTTCAGGGTCGAAGAAACGAGCACTTCGCGATCGTTCCGCGAGGGCGCCGGCGTCATCAATCAGGATGTTTTGCAGCGTGCCGTCGGAGCACAGTGCGGCGAATGAGCGCGACCCCGTCGGATAGATCATGGCACAGCCCGCGGTATCGATTTCAGAGGCGAAGGCCATCTCAGTGGTGTCGACGATGCTGACAGAATTCGCGGGCGTCATGTTCGACACATAGACGAAGCGCCCGTCGTCGCTCAGTCCGCTGTAGGCTCGATGCGGCATCCCGCTGGCCCGACGTGATGGAATTACGGCTTCCCCTCGTACCGACAGCGTGCGCGTGTCGTAGAAGGTCACGGTGTCTGTGCGTTCGCCGCGGGTGCCGCGCGCATAGTAGGTTTCCGGGGAATAAACAGTGCTGAAATCGGGTGACGGTTCGACCACGTTGCGCCAGACGCCGGTTGACAGCATTCCGAGCATGCGACCGCTGTCGCCGTCAAACAGATAGACCTTACTGTCCATGGTTCCGGGTCCGTTGAAGTCATTGACCAGGAACCAATGGGGTGAGACCTCAGGGAGAGTGTCCACGCGTGCCGTTTCGTTTGGCAAAACCGGTGTTTCCGCCGTGGCGGGTGCACTGAGCGAGAGCAGTGCGAGCACGCAGACGGCGAATCGAAGCCTGTGACGAGCGGTAGCGAGAGGCATACATCTTCCCCTAAGAGTCGGTTTCCCGGTGCTCGTTCCCGCGGCGCCCCGGAGCCGTGTCGACGCGTATTGGGCTAGTTTTGCACCGAATTAGATGTCACGGAAGGGGGTGTCGAAACGCCCTCGAAGAATTCGACCCTGCCGGTCTCGAGCGAATATTCCGCGCCGACGATGAGCAGTCGCGACTCAGCGATAAACTGCTCGATGATCGGGGAGCCGTGGCGCAGCTGATTGACCGATGCGCGGACGTTTGCCCGCACTGACTGGTGGACCAGTTGGTCGTGATCATGGCGCAGTTCGGTTGCGAGCAAGGTTTCGACAGAGGGACGCACGCGATCCACGATAGATAGCAGATTGCGAGACTGCTCTGCAGCGGGAAAGCGGAGTGTCTCGATGGTGGCAAGGATGGCTCCGCATTGGGAATGCCCGAGTACCACCACGAGCGGGGTGCCGTATCGGGTCACCGCGAATTCAACACTGCCAATTTGCGACGGGGCAACGATATTCCCGGCAACCCTGATGACGAATAAATCGCCAAGGCCTTGGTCGAACACAAGTTCAGCCGGCACGCGGGAATCCGAACAGCCGAGGATGATGGCAAACGGCGCCTGCCCAGCGGACAGGTTGCCGCGCCGGGTGTGGCTGAGGAGCGACTCCAGGCTGCGCACATCCGAGGCGAATCGATCATTTCCCTCGCGCAGGCGCTGCAGCGCGTCTTTGGCTTCCAGCATGGTGACTCCTCGTTAGGGTCGGAAGGGTAGCGGATTTGGTGCTCTGGTTAAAACGCAGGGTTAATTCGGGAAAATTCCACGGTTGCCTGCCTGCTACCGCGCTGGCGATAATTTGGCGGTCGAGATCACTGCAGGACGTCAGCATGAATGCAGTCGCGAGCGTCGCGGTCGTAGGATCAGGAATGTGTGGTATGACCACAGCTCTCGCGCTGGCGAGTCGTGGTCACCAAGTCACAGTGTTCGAACGGGATCCGCCGCCGCCCGTCGGCAACGCGGATGACGCGTTTTTCAACTGGCAGCGCCTGGGCGCCGCTCAGTTCCGCCATCCACACGCCTTTCTGGGCGGCATGTGCAACATCATCCGCGATAATTACCCAGACCTGCTCGAGGCGTTTTATGACGCCGGGGCGCGTCGTGTGGGCTTCGAGGAGATGCTTCCGCCGCCACTTAAAGCGCGTTATGCCCCTGAGGCTGGCGATGACCGCCTGTGGGTGCTCCTGTGCCGGCGGGCGACCATGGAGACCGTGATTCGCCGTTATGTCGAAACGCTGCCCAACGTGACCATTCGGAACCGCGTGCACGTGATCGGCTTGATGACGGAGAGCGAGGGTGACGCGCTGGTTGCACGTGGGCTCGAGATTCGCGATCGGGCGGATGAAGAGGGGGTCACCGAGCACTTCCCCGCGGACCTGGTGATCGATGCCAGCGGTCGCGGCACCCGATTTCCGGCCATGCTGCGGGAACTCGGGCGCGATGTCGCGGAAGAAGTGGAAGACGCTGAAATCATCTACTACACCCGTCATTACAAGCTGCTTCCGGGGCAGTCCGAGCCGCCCCGTGGCGAAAATCGCAGCGCGGGCGACTTGGGCTACCTCAAGTACGGCGTGTTCCCCGGCGACAATGGTCACTTCGCGATCATTCTATGCGTCCCCGACTGCGAGCCAGCGCTCAAGGAAGCCGTGCGTGATCCCGCCACGTTCGACCGTATGTGCGCAAGCATTCCTGGGCTCGAACCCTGGATCGCGCGCAGCCAACCGACAACGGAATCGTTCGGTTTCGGCGATATCAAGGCGGTATGGCGGCACTACGTGCCGAAAGGCAGCCCGCTTGTGCTGGGATTCTTCGGCGTGGGCGATGCGACGCTTCGCACCAATCCGCTTTATGGTCGTGGGTGTAGCACCGGGCTCATGCACGCGCATATTCTGGCGGACGTGCTCGATTCCACGGTGGACCCACGCGAGCGTGCGGTGCGATTTGACGCGCGCACGCGTGACGAACTGCGCCCGATTTGGGAGGCAAGCCGCAATGAGGACCGCAACGGCACCAAACGTGCCCTCGCGACCATGGCAGGCGCTGCGGTTGATCGCCCGGATTCTCTGCGTAAGTGGTTTGGGCTTGCCTTTGGTGACGCGCTGATGGCTGCTGCTCAAAACGATCTGCATGTGATGCGCGGCATGATGCGAACATTCCATTTGCTCGAGCGGCCGGGAGCATTTCTGAAAGACGGCAAGACTCGCCGCACGATCATGCGTTACATGTTGCGCGGACGCCGTCGCAATGCGGGCGCGCGTCTGCAGATCGGCCCATCCCGCGCGGACATGCTCGCGCTCATCGCGGGCGATGAGCGCGCGCGGGCTGCTTAGTTCCGATCGGCGAAGGCGAGGCTCAAGAGGATGAAGGCGTATTCCTCGGCGAGCTCTCGCAGCGCTTCGAAACGGCCGGACTGTCCCGCATGTCCGGCTTCCATCTCGGTCTTGAACAGTAGCCAGCGGTCATCGGTCTTGAGCGTACGCAGCTTGGCTACATATTTCGCTGGCTCCCAGTAGGTCACCCGAGGATCGTTCAGCCCAGCGGTAACGAGTATCGGCGGATACTCGCCGGGCTCGAGCCGGTCATACGGCGAATAGCTCAGGATGTGGCGAAAGGCGATCGGATCCGTCATCGGGTTGCCCCATTCCGGCCATTCGATCGGCGTCAGCGGCAGCGTTGGGTCCAGCATGGTGTTTAACACGTCGACGAACGGAACGTGGGCTGCCACGGCTCCCCAGAGCGCGCGGTCCTGGTTCAGCGCGGCAGCGACGAGTTCCCCGCCGGCGCTTCCGCCTGAAATCGCGATCCTCCCCGCGGCTGTATAGCCGCGGGCGATCAGGCCTCGTGCCACGTCGACGAAGTCGTTGAAAGTGTTGGTTCGGTGTTCTCGCTTGCCGGCTTCATACCAGGCGTAACCAAGATCATCCCCGCCGCGCACGTGCGCGATGGCGAATACAAACCCGCGCTCAAGAAGGCTCAGGCGGCTTGATGAGAATCCCGGCATGATCGCCTCGCCATAGGCGCCGTAGCCGTAAAGATAGAGCGGTGCTGTTCCGTCGCGCGGCGTGTCTCGGTGCGTCACTAGGCTGACCGGCACCTCCACGCCGTCGCGAGCCGTGATAAAGAGGCGTTCCGTGACAAACCGGCTGCCATCGTAGCCGCTGGGGATCGCCTGTACTTTGCGTGTCGTGAGCGTTCTTGTGGTGAGATCATAGTCATAGATCGTGACCGGAGTGACCATCGATTCGTAACGCAGGCGCAGGAACGACGCGTCGTATTCGCTGTTGCTACCCGGCCCGACCACATGCCCCGCC
>JBMTYG010000080.1:0-14549 GCA_049454295.1 Pseudomonadales bacterium | reverse complement strand
GCCGGTCAGCCGATCGAGATCGCTCAGATGGCCTGTTTCCTGTTGAGCGACCGGGCGTCCTACGTCAACGGACAGGCTATCCCGGTCGACGGTGGCTTGTCTGCGTCGCTGCCGTGGGTGTTCCCACGCGCTTGAGCGCTCTGGCTCGGGAGCACCTCACTCGCACAGTGGTGCGGTGACCGAGCCCTGATCGGAACACACGCTCGCCTCAAGCGCGAGTGTGCGTGGCAACAGGCGAGCGAAGAAGAACTCGGCGGTCTGGCGTTTGGCCGCGCCAAAATCATCATCCGGCGCTAGCGCCGCCATGCGTCCCCACAGCCATCCGAACAGCGTGTAGCCCACAAGATCGAGATAGTCGGTCGCGACAGCACCTGCCAGAGACGGCTCCTTCGCACTGCGTTCGACGAGCATTGCCGTGGTCGAACGCAAACGCGCAAATGCGTCCGCCACCGAACTCGCGTATGCCGACGCGACCGGCTCTTGCGCCAACTCATCGAGCAGCGCACGCAGTGCGGCACCTCCATCACGCAGAACCTTGCGTCCAACAAAATCCATAGCCTGGATGCCGTTGGTTCCCTCATAGATCTGGGCGATACGAGCGTCGCGGACGAGTTGTTCGGCACCCCATTCGCGCACGAAGCCGTGCCCGCCAAAGACTTGTTGGGCTATCACCGCGCATTCGAAGCCGCGGTCGGTCAGAAACGCCTTGGCAAGGGGAGTCAGCAGTTCGGCGCGCGCCTCAGCGGCAGCCTCATGTTCATGACGGGCACGGTCGAGCGCGATACCCGCCATGAGACCGAACGCCCGCCCGCCCTCGGTGAGGGCGCGCACGGTGAGAAGCATGCGCCTGACATCGGGATGCGCCAGAAGAGGATCAGCCACCGCAGCACGGTCTGAGACTGGCCCCCGACCCTGCAGGCGTTCTCGGGCGTAGCGCAGCGCCTGCTGACCTGCAATCTCTCCGGCGCCCAGCCCCTGAAGCCCAACAGACAAACGCTCGTAGTTCATCATCGTGAACATGGCGGCTAGCCCTTGATGGGGCGCACCGAGCAGATAACCCGTCGCGCCGTCATAATTCATTACACAGGTTGCGCTGGCATGGATACCCATCTTGTGTTCCAGAGCCGACGGCGCAAAGGCATTGCGGGCGCCGAGGGCGCCCGCCGCGTCTGGCACGAATTTCGGCACGATGAAAAGCGAAATGCCACGGGTGCCGGCGGGCGCGTCGGGGAGCCTGGCGAGCACGAGGTGGACTATGTTGGACGCGAGATCATGGTCTCCGCTGGTGATGAAGATCTTGGTACCCGACAGTCGATAGCTACCATCGGCGTGCGGCTCCGCGCGGGTCCGCATGAGACCCAGGTCACTGCCGGCATGGGCCTCGGTGAGCGCCATCACGCCGGTCCATTCCCCGGCATAAAGCTTCGGCAGATACAGCGCCTGCTGTTCCGGCGAGCCGTGCGCTTCGATGCAAATCGCGGCGCCAACGGTGAGCGTCCCGTAGAGGAACAGGCTGGAGTTGGCGGCCCAGAACATTTCCTCGACCAAGCCCCCGAGCGCTTTTGGCATGCCTTGACCGCCGTACAGCGGATTACCCGCGAGTCCAAGCCACCCTCCCTGCGCCAGCGCGGAAAATGCCGAGGCAAAGCCAACCGGGGTCACCACACGCCCCTGCTCGAGTCGAGCGCCCTCCCGATCACCGGTTTGATTCAGGGGAGCCATGACTTCCGCCGCTAGGCGACCCGCTTCCCCGAGCACCGCCCGCACCAGTTCAGGGGTAAAACCCTCGAGCGAAGACACCCGCGCCCATCGATCCTGCACGCGAAAGAGGTCGAACAGGACGAACTCGGCGTCACGAATGGGGGCCTCGTACTGCAGCATGGCGCGCTCCCTTGGCAAACGGCTGGTTATTTGTGCTGACTTGTCGCTGCTGACGTGTCGCAGCACGCAAATCGTATCGGAGACCGTGTCGTTGTCCCATGCAAAACGCGCAACAGCCCGAGACCCGTTCGACCGGGCATGCGATGGAAAGCCGGACAAAATCGCGCACGTTTGACCTCTGCGAGCGCACAGCGCCCGCCAGGAAGTCCCGGCATAGTGGCCCCATGGACATGCTCAAAACGAATTTCAGGCGTCCCATGAAGCTTTCAAACCTTTCGTTGCTGCGCCACGTTTTCCCAGGGGTCTGCATCGCATGCGCTGTGGGTCTGTCGCCTGAGGAGCCATTCGACTTATGCGCCCATTGCCGGGCGGCATTGCCGCGCGTGCGCAATCCATGCCCGCGCTGCGCCCTACCGCTCACAGCCGACCAGAGCCCTACCGCTATGACCCCTGAAAAAGTTGCAGGCCGCGTGCCGCCGTCAGACCGACCCTATTGCCACGCCTGCACTACCGCGCCGCCCGCGTTCTCGCGGGCTATCGTTCCGCTGCGCTATGAAGGACTGATCACGACCTGGATTCATTCCCTCAAGAATCACTTGGGTATGGCGGAGGGGCGTGTCTTGGGCACACTGCTGGCAGAAGCGGCCATCGAGCGCCTACGGGAGGCAAAAACACCGGACCTGATTATTCCGGTACCGCTACGCTGGTCGCGTCTTGCGCTCCGGGGACATAACCAGGCGCTAACCCTGGGACGCCACGTTGCGCGCGCTCTGGGCGTGCGTATCGATGCTCATGCAGCGAGGCGGGTGGGTCACGCACCACCGCAGCGAGGGCTCGACCGCGCCGAGCGGCGCAGGAACCTTGCTGGCGTGTTCAGCGCCAGATACACCGTTGCCGGACGCCGGGTGGCTATCGTCGACGACGTGATGACGACTGGCAGCACCGCGGAATCCCTTGCGCAAACCTTGCTCAGCGCCGGCGCGAGCGAGGTACTGGTTCTGGCGGTAGCGCGCACCACATTGCTGCAAGAGGTCCCGCGTGGTATTCCGGCAGTCTGAACAGGTCATGCGTCTCCAGGCAGAGAGCGCAAAGCCGCGACTCCGCCTATTCAGGGGCATCAGGGACCGACCAGATCCATGTCGTCGACCAACACGCCTTTCGCCGGGCTCACACCCGATCTCATTCTCGATGCCGTGGATGCCGCGGGGTTCGAATCCACGGGCAGTCTGCTTGAGCTCAACAGCTACGAGAATAGGGTCTACCAGGTTGAGCTCGCGGACGGCACATTCGTGGTGCCGAAGTTCTACCGTCCAGGTCGCTGGACCGATGCGCAGATCCTCGAGGAGCACGCGTTCTCCGCCGAGCTCAAGGATGCAGAACTGCCCGTAGTGGCGCCGATCGAGCGTGCGGGAGCTACGCTTTTTCAACACGGCGGCTTTCGCTATGCCGTGTTTCCCCGCCAGGGCGGGCATGCGCCGAATCTGGAGGATCCAGAGAACCTGCGCGTGCTGGCCCGCACGCTAGCCCGTATGCACGCGCTGGGCGGCACTCGATCCTTCATCACGCGACCGACACTGACGGTGGAGCGACTCGGGCGCGCCAGCCGAGAATTCGTGCTGACCCACGGGTTCGTTCCGCTTGAGCTCGAGCAGGCGTACAGTTCCGTAAGCGCGCACCTGCTCGACCGCTGCGACCAGCTGCTCGAAGACCTGCAGACCGTGCGCATTCACGGCGACTGTCACCCGGGCAATCTGCTCTGGCGAGGAGACGGCCCCCACTTCGTCGATTTCGACGATTGCATGACGGGCCCACCCATCCAAGACCTGTGGATGCTGTTGTCCGGCGATCGCGCAGAGCGCGAGGCACAGCTCGGGATCATCGTGCCCGCTTACGAGACCTTCGCCGACTTTGACGACACCTCGCTGCGCATGGTCGAGCCGCTTAGAACCCTGCGCATCCTGCACCACGCGGGGTGGATCGCACGCCGCTGGGATGATCCGGCGTTTCCACGCGCGTTTCCCGGATTCGACTCTGTCCGCTACTGGTCTAACCATGTGCTTGCGCTGCGCGAACAACAATCGGCGCTGGACGAGCAGCCCCTCCGCGTTCCCTGAACGCGCGCGTTCCCTGAACGCGCTATGGGCCGCCACAGACGGGCTATCAGCGAACTGGGCGGAAAGTCCGGCGCTAGCGCCCGTTGCTCGCCACGTTGATGACGCTGTTCGCATAGCCGGACAGCAAAAACGGCCGGTCAGGCGCAGGGCAGGTGTCGAGACGACGGCGCCAAGTCTGCATGACCCTCGGGTTGCCAACAGGCAGCCAGCGCTCTCCCGGGAGATTCATCGAGCCCGCTGTCGCGCTTGAATCTTCCGCGCAAAGGGCGACCGCATTCGCATGCGTAGGGTACAGACGCAGGCCACGGGCGATGGCGCGATCAATCTCGAGCGCAAGCGCGTCAGGGTCGGCTGACACGCTGGAAAACGGAGCGCCTATATCGACATGCACGCGACCCTTATAGCCCATGATGCCTTCGATCATGCTGCGCAGATCCTCATCAGGCGCCTTTTCATAACGGCCCGATTCGGCAGCTATGCGTCGCTCCCGCGCTTTGCGCAGATCACAAGGGTCCAGTTCGTAACTCACCGCGACCGGCACGATGCGCACGTGATCGACGAAGTCGCTGAACCCCCCGCGAGCACCACGCCACGCGAGCGCGAGCATTTTGAGCACCGCCGGGTCGGTGCGGTCATAACCGTCCTTGGCACGACCTTCACGCTGAGCAATCCATACCGATACGCCCTCCTCCAGCGAATGCCGAATGAAAGCAGAGGTCAGCGACAACGCCTTGAGCATCGCCTTCGCTCCCACCACGCGGCGTTGCACGACAAAACCCTTGTTGAGGCGCATCAGGTCGGAGGCACAGGGGAGAGTGAACAGGTTGTCGCCAATCGCCGTTCGCGTGGTCTCGAAACCCGCCTCATGCAGCACGAAATTGAGCAGGGCGGAATCCATGACAATGTCGCGGTGATTGGAAATGAACAGATACGGTGTGCCCCGTTTCAACTGTTCGAGCCCCGTGACCGAGAGATCGTCCGTTGTCTCGCGGATGACGTGCCCCATATGACGCGACAGCCAGCGCTGTACATCGCGCACACTGTGCAGACCTCGCGTGCGCCAACTGATAAACAAACCGACCAGGACTCGTGCGAGGCCGGGCATATGTCTTGTCAGCCTCGGTGCGAAGAACGTTGCGGCGGCACGCCGCAACTCGGGATCGCGGCAAAGGCGTGCGATCACGGCATCGGCCTCGTCATCCCGAAACGGGCGAATGGCGTCGAAATCATGCATGCAGGGCACCCTACCGGCTGCACGCCGGATTACAAGTCCCTGAGGAAGACTGCGTGGATCAGCATCCAGGTCCCTATCAGTAGCAACAACCCAAACGCGGCTCGCCGCATAGCCGCGTCTCCGATTGATGGCGAAAAACGTCGACCAAGCCAGGTGCCGAGCAGTACCAGCGGTAGGGCCATCCCTGCACTCAACCAGACTGTTCGGGTAAGCCCGCCACTCACCCCGACCAACAGGAGGCGCGTGCTGCTAGCTAGAGCAAAAAATGCGAGCAAAGTGGCGCGAGCGACGCCGGTGGGTAGTGGCTGCCGGTACATGAACCAGCCGAGGACCGGACCCGAAGCCGCAAATAATCCACCGAACACACCGCCCGCGAAGCCAGCACAAAAGGTGGCCAACGATCCGGATGGCTGCTTGAGTACTCGCGGTTTCCAGAGCATGGACAAACTGCCCACGATGATGAAGAGCGCAAAAAGCCCCTCCAGCAGACGCTCTTGATGCCGATCGAGCAACCCGAGCACCCAGACGCCGGTGCCAACCGCCGGCGCCACGCTTAGGGCGAGAACACCCAGCAAGCGCTGCGAGATCTCATGCTGATGACCTTTAAGGGACCAGAGGATATTCGTGAGCGCGAGCAGGCCGACAGCGGCGGCGGTGACCGGGATGGCAACCCAACCACTTGCAGCCATCACCGCCATCATGAGCAAACCCATGGCAAAGCCGGTGACCGCCTGAACGTAGGCGCCCACGCAGGCTACGGCAAGAAAGAGCGTGAGCGCCAGGCTGTCCATGAGTGGCCGAGAGTATAGCCGCGGCACAGGAACCGGGTGCTATAGTCGCGCCGCACGAGCCGGTGGGGAGAGCGATAGCATGGATCTAAAACTCGAAGGTCACACTGCGCTGGTCACCGGCAGTTCACGAGGCACGGGGCTCAGCATCGCGCATCGCCTGCTGCTAGAGGGCGCGCGTGTCCTCGTGCACGGACTAGCTCCGGGTCAGGCTGAGCGAGCTGTCGCAGAGTTGGGCGGCGGCATCCCGGTGACCGGCGACATTACCAAAGAGACCGGGAGCGCCGAACTGCTCGCTGCCTGCGCTGGCGAAGACGTGGACATCCTGATTAACAACTACGGCACTGCTGACCCGGGCAGCTGGGAGGATGCCGACTCGGATGACTGGCTGCTCGCGTATCAGAAGAACGTCTTGTCGGCCCAGCGGCTCATTCGCGCGCTGCTGCCAGGCATGCGCACACGCTCGTTCGGACGCATCATCAATCTCGGCACCGTGGGTTCAACTCAGCCAAACGCGCGCATGCCACAGTACTATGCGGCGAAGGGCGCGCTGGCGACCATGACCATCAGTCTTGCACGAGAGGTTGCTGGAACAGCGATCCGGGTGAACCTGGTGTCCCCTGGGCTGATCCTCACCCCCGAGGTCGAGAGCGCCTGGCTCGAGCGTGGCAGAGAACGCGGGTGGGGCTCTACCTGGGCTGAGATTGAGCCAAGGGTCGCAGCAGATATCCCCATCCGCCGCATCGCCCGCCGCGAGGAAGTGGCCGACCTTGTCGCCTTTCTCTCGAGTCCGCGCGCTGACGCCATTCACGGGCAAAACATCCGCGTGGACGGCGGCGCTATGGAGTCGCTGACATGATGTCGCACCTGCCCTCGCGCTTCGCCGGCGTCGCGATTGTGCTCATGGTCATCGCGCTCTGGGACCCGGCTACCGAGGATGTCGCTCGGCGGGTGGGCCTACCAGCGCTCATCGCGCTTGGGGCGGCTCTGATGGTACGCAACGTTGCCGCTGTCGCGTTCGCTGCCGCCGTGCTCGCTGGCATTCATAGTCACCCGGGGAGCGCGGATCCGGTGACAGGCATCGCGTGGCCGCTCGCTACGGTGATCGCGGTCACCGCGATCGTCATGATCTGGATCCGGCGATTCCGGGAGCGTATCAAAGCAACACACGCAGAGCGGTGGCGCCATCGCAACCCGTCCCGCGAGACCCAGCGCAATGGCTGACGCGGACGCCATTGCAGCGATTGTCCAGGACGGCTACCGCGCTTACCGAGCTCGCTTTCAATCCATCACGCGCGACGCCGGCGCACGTTTTCGTCGAGCAGACTGGCTTGGCGTGCAGGCCGCCAATGCGGAGCGTCTTGCCCTGTACGGCCGCTATGTCGAAGACGTGGTGTACTCGATACGTGCACTCGACGCGCCGGCATCGCTGACCCTCGACTGGCGAGCAGTACGCGCGCGCTATGTCGAACGGCTGCGCGCGGAGTACAACGCTGAGCTCTTCGAGACCTTCTTCAACTCCGTGCACCGAACATTGACCGACGATAGTGATGTCGACGACGCAGAGATGTTCGTGACCAGCGCCTATCCCGTGCCTCCCGTATCCGCCAAGAGCCCGCTGACCCGTCGCTATCGCCCCGACGACGGCGCGGTGGACATGATGCGTCGCATTGCGCGCGAACTCCCATTCGACCGAACTGCGCCCGGCGCGATCGAGTGGCAGGACCTTGACCGGGATATCGGCAGCGTCCTGCGCTCGCTGGTCGAAGCGCGCCCGGAAATCGACTCAGTAGCTGGACTCGAAGTGGAAATTCTGAATCCACTTTTCTATCGAAACAAAGGTGCCTACGTGGTTGGGCGGATAGGTTGCAATGGTCAGTACTGGCCGCTTGCTCTGCCGCTGCTGCTCGACGAGCAGAATCGGGTCTACATCGACACGCTGATCTGCGATGAGGATGAACTGTCGGTCATGTTCAGCTTCACACGCGCCTATTTCATGGTGTTGGAGGACCACCCCCACGCGCTTGTCGACTTCCTGAGCGCGATGCTGCCAAACAAAAAGCGTTCGGAGCTCTACGCCTCACTCGGTCTGCATAAACACGGCAAGACGGTTTTTTACCGCGACCTACTTGAACATCTAAACAACTCGGACGATTCGTTCGTCATCGCAGCGGGCATCAAAGGCATGGTGATGTGCGTGTTCACGCTGCCCTCCTATCAGACCGTCTTCAAGATCATTAAGGATCGCTTCGCACCGCAGAAACATATCACGCGACAACAGGTGCGCGAGCAATACCACATTGTGAAGAAGCACGATCGGGTGGGCCGCATGGCAGATACACAGGAGTTCGAGAACCTGCTGCTGCCGCGCGCGCGTTTCAGCCCGGAACTGATCGAGGAACTCAGAACGGTCGCGGCAGGATCAGTCGAGATCACCGCGGAGACGGTGCGGATCCGGCATCTGTACACGGAGCGTCTCATGACGCCGCTCAATCTCTATATCGAGAACGCCGACGAATTCGAGCTGCGCGAGGTGCTGGACGAATATGGCAACGCGATCAAGCAGCTGTCGGCGGCCAATATTTTTCCCGGGGATATGCTGCTCAAGAACTTTGGGGTGACGCGTCACGGTCGGGTCGTCTTCTATGACTATGACGAGATCTGCTATCTGACCGACGTGAATTTTCGTGCGATCCCGGAACCCGAGACACCGGAACAAGAACTGTCTGCGGACGCGTGGTATACGGTCGCCGCAAACGATGTATTTCCAGAGGAATTTCGCCGGTTCCTGTTCGGCAAGCCGCGTATCAAGCAGCTGTTTTCTTCGATGCACGGCGAGCTGTTCGATCCCACCTACTGGCAAGGTCTACAAGACGCTATCCGTGCCGGAAGGGTGATGGACGTGTTTCCGTACCGACGCAAGAAGCGCTTCGCCCGACGCGCGAAAGCCTGGCATGTACACTGAGCCCGTGACGTGACCCGCGCCAACCAGCGCTCGACGAACGAGCAGGAGCAGCGTTCATTCAGAGCCGGTCTGCACCTGTTGCGTGATCGAAACTTCGCGCGCCTGTTTGCTGCCTACCTCATCACTTACACCGGCAACGCGATGACACCCGTCGCAATTGCCTTCGGTGTGCTTGAAATGACTGGCTCGACGGCGGATTCAGCGCTGGTGATCGCCGCGCCCGTTGCCGCGCAGGTGATCGTGATTCTGCTCGGCGGGGCACTTGCCGACCGAACCTCCCGCCAACGCATGATCGTCAGCGCCGAAGCGCTGGCCGGAATCAGTCAAGCAGCGATTGCCGCCTTGTTTCTAACAAACTTGGCCACAATCCCACTTTTGGTCGCACTCGCGGCGATCACCGGCGCCGCATTCGCTCTCGAACTGCCGGCAAAAACCGGATTTATCACTCAGATTGTCCGCGGGACCAACCTGCAGGCGGCGAACGCGCTGCTCGGAGCCGCACGCAGCGGCGCGATCACCATCGGTGCTGCCCTGGCCGGCGTGCTCGTTGCGACGGTCGGTGTTGGACTGACCCTTGCTTTTGATGCACTCACTTTCCTGGTCGCAGCGGGGCTGATCGCGAGCATTCGTGGACTACCCCAGGTGCGTCCCGCCCCGGCCTCCCTCTGGCGCGATCTGCAGAGCGGCTGGCGCGAGTTTGTTTCCCACCAATGGCTCTGGACCATCGTGCTGCAGTTTTCGATCCTGGTTGCCGGACTAGAGGCCGTGCATGGGCTGCTCGGTCCCGCCGTGGCACGGGAATCACTTGGAGGGGCAGTGGCGTGGGGACTGATCGCCGCAAGTTCCGGTTTTGGCACCGTGCTAGGAGGGCTTGTCGGCCTGCGTCTGCGAGTGCAGCGCCCGATGTGGTTTGCGAGCCTGTGTGCTTTCGCGTTCGCCGGAACGCCGCTTGCGCTGGCGCTGCCGGCCCCGCTTGCCATCATCATGGCTGCGGCTTGCGTCAGCGGCATAGCCGGCAGCTGGTTTGGTATGCTTTGGTACACCACCTTGCAGCAGCGTGTTCCGCCGGAGCTTTTATCAAGGGTGAGCGCCTATGATCACTTTGGCTCGATCGCGCTTGCACCCGTCGGCGTGCTTGTCGGCGGCATCCTGTTCGAGGTCCTGGGCGCGCAACCGACCCTGCTACTCGCTGCCGCCGCCGTGATCATCCCGACCGCGGCGGTTCTGTTCGTGCCGGACGTACGGCGGATGCGTAGCGACGATCCTTTGCCGATTCACCAGTCGACAGCGCCAAGAGGCTAGGAAACGGAACGCGGTTGAAGACGTGGTGGCTGCTGCGCTATTGCAGTGCCTCCGCGGCGGTCAGCGCGAAGTAGGTGAGAACCCCGCTTGCTCCAGCACGCTTGCAACAGAGCAGCGACTCGAGCACCACTGCCTGCGACAACCAGCCATGATCGATTGCCGCACGATGCATGGCGTACTCACCGCTCACCTGATAGACAAACGTCGGCACGCCAAAGCGCTCGCGCACACGCTGGACGATATCGAGATAGGGCATGCCCGGCTTCACCATGACCATGTCAGCGCCTTCGTCCAGATCAAGCGCAATCTCGTGCAGGGCTTCCTCCGAATTGGCAGGATCCATCTGGTAGGTCTGCTTGTTACCCTTGGCAAGCGTGGCGCTGGACCCAACCGCATCGCGGAACGGGCCGTAATAGGCGGAGGCGTACTTGGCGGAATACGCCATGATCTGCTGATTCACGAACCCGCGCGCCTCAAGCGCCTGCCGGATGGCGCCGACGCGCCCATCCATCATGTCCGAAGGGGCGATGATGTCGGCGCCCGCCTCGGTACACACCAGCGCCTGCTGTACCAGCGCGTCCACGGTCACATCGTTCAGGACATAGCCATCGGCATCAACAATGCCGTCCTGACCATGACTGGTGTACGGATCGAGGGCAGCGTCGGTGATCACGCCAAGACCGGGCACGGCCGCCTTTATCGCGCGAACGGCGCGTGGCACCAGTCCCTCCGGATTAAAAGCCTCTTCCCCGCCGAGCGTACGCAGCGTGGGCGCAACGTTCGGAAACAAGGCAATAGCCGGAATTCCGAGAGCCGCAGCCCGAATCGCATCACGCACCAGTTCGTCGATTGACAGCCGCTCGATGCCAGGCATTGACGCGACAGGTACGCGCAGGGCGTTACCCTCGATGACAAACATTGGATAAATCAAGTCATCGGGCGTGAGCACATGTTCGCGCACCAGGCGGCGCACAAAATCCTGAGCGCGGGTGCGCCTGAGCCGGGTGCCGGGGAACTGACGCGACATGATGAACCTCATTCCTAAAGACGAGAGCGATAGTAATGGACCAGAGACGAGCCGACCAAACCGCAACCAAGCGGAGTACCCCGGTTCAGAGACAGCGCTCGCACGCCGATCGCCCCGCACAGCAAAACACTGGCAGCGCTCGCTGGTCTCTCCTGCTGGTCATCGCTCTCGCCGTCAGCGCCTTCTTCCTGTTCGATCTGGACCGTTATCTGAGTCTTGACTACCTGGCAAGCGTGCGGGAAACCGCCCAGGCGGGCATTGCCGCCCATCCACTCGCTGCAGCCGGTGTGTTCTTTGCCACGTACGTGTTCGTTGCCGCCCTGTCCCTGCCAGGCGCGGCGGTCATGACCCTCGCTGCTGGGGCGCTATTTGGCTTTGCCTGGGGGCTTCTGATCGTTTCCTTTGCCAGCACCGTCGGCGCCACGTTCGCCATGCTCATCGCACGCGGTCTGTTGCGTGACTGGGTGCAGGGGCGCTTTGGTACTCAGCTCGAAGCCATCAACCAAGGCT
This sequence comes from Pseudomonadales bacterium, assembly GCA_049454295.1. GTDB lineage: Bacteria > Pseudomonadota > Gammaproteobacteria > Pseudomonadales > Azotimanducaceae > UBA7803. The sequence goes on along the minus strand of JBMTYG010000080.1, from coordinate 2,728 downwards.
TTCGCAAAGAGGGTGGCTTCTACCTCTTTGGCTTGCGCATGGTGCCACTGTTTCCCTTCTTTATCGTCAATCTTGTCATGGGCCTCACACCCATCGACACCCGGCGCTTCTACTGGGTGAGCCAGGTTGGCATGCTCCCAGGAACCGCTGTTTACGTGTTCGCAGGGACTGAGCTCGGACAAGTGGCAACGTTGCCCGATGTCCTGAGCCCTGGGCTCATCACGGCGCTGACGCTCTTGGGTATCTTCCCCCTCGTTGCGCGCCGCGCCCTCGCTTTTATCGAATCGCGGCGCGGACCCATGGCCGGGAGTCATTGAGATGGCACGTTACGACAACAATCTCATCGTGATCGGCGGTGGCTCCGCAGGACTGATCGCAGCCTACATCGCGGCTACCGTTCGCGCCCGTGTCACGCTCATCGAGCGCGGAGCTATGGGCGGCGACTGCCTGAATACGGGGTGCGTGCCCAGCAAGGCACTGCTCGCCTCGGCCCGCGTTGCGGCGACCCTGCGCAATGCCGATCGCTATGGCATTGCGCCGGTCACCCCTGATGTCGACTTCGCCGCGGTGATGACCAGGGTTCAGTCCGCCGTGGCGCGCATCGAACCCAAGGATTCAATGGCGCGCTACCGCAGTCTCGGCGTCGACTGTGTCGCTGGCGCTGCTCGAATCGTGGATCCGCATCATGTTGCGGTCGGCGACCGCGTGCTCAGCACGCGCAGTATCGTGATCGCTACAGGCGCGCGGCCGGCCCTGCCGCCGATTCCCGGTCTCGACCAGGTGCATGCGCTGACCTCAGAGAACGTCTGGTCATTGCGCGAGCGTCCGCAACGCCTGCTCGTGCTAGGTGGCGGACCGATCGGCTGCGAGCTCGCCCAGGCTTTCGCGCGTCTTGGTAGCCGGGTCACGCTTGTCGATCTGGAGCCGCGGCTGCTGCCCCGAGAGGACGCCGAAGTGGGTGCGCTGGTCGAGGGAAGCCTGCGTACAGATGGCGTGGATGTGCGGCTCGCGCACCGCGCCAACCGTTTTGTGCCCGGGCTCAACGGTGCTGGCGAATTGCACGCCGACAGCGCCTCCGGCGCCACGACCATCGCTTTCGACCGTGTCCTCGTTGCGGTGGGCCGCCGGGCAGTGACCGAGGGCATCGGTCTTGAGGCTATCGGTGTCACTACCACACCCGCGGGAACGATCGCGGTGGACGACTATCTGCGTACCGCGTGCGCCAATGTATACGCCTGCGGAGATTGCGTAGGTCCCTATCAGTTCACCCACATGGCTTCGCACCAGGCCTGGTATGCGTCGGTCAACGCGCTGTTTGGCTGGGCACGAAAGTTCCGCGTGAACTACAACATCGTTCCGTGGGCCACCTACACCGAACCAGAGGTTGCGCGGGTCGGGCTGTCGGAGGAACAAGCACAGCAGAGCGGACGTCGATTCGAAGTCACACGATTGGGTTTTGATGACCATGATCGCTCCATCGCAGACGGCGCGACGGAGGGATTCATTAAGGTGCTGACCGAGCCCGGTCGCGATCGAATCATAGGCGTGACCATCGTCGGACAACACGCCGGCGAGCTGTTAGCCGAATACGTGTTCGCAATGTCCAACGGGCTCGGGCTCAAAGCCCTCATGGGCACGATCCACGTGTATCCAACACTCGCCGAGTCCGCCAAGCTCGCCGCGGGCGCCTGGCGCAAAGCACATGCTCCCCAGGGCCTCCTCAGGATCGCGGGCTGGCTTCACGCGCTCCGGCGCTGACGCGGGTCAATCGAGTTTTTCCAAGCGGCGCGCAATGCGCTTCATCGATCGCTCGAAATGCCGTTCGTCGCCGGTCATCTTGCCGACCACCAACCCCCCGTACAAACCATCGAGCACATCGTCCGCCAAACGCCGCGCGCGCTTCGGCGAAAGCCCAGTGCCGGCCAGCGTCTCTTCAAGCAGCATCTGCCAACGCGCCATGTGGCTGGCCACCGCGGGGCCAAGGACATCGCGCGCATCTCCCTGCGCGAAGACGGAGAGCAGGCAGTGACCATGCCCGTCATGAAGATATTCGCCAAAGCCCTGGATGAAAGCAGACAGCCTGTCGGTCGGACGGGCACCTCCCAGGAGATGAGAAAACGCTCGCGTATCGAGCTCTGAGGCCGCGTCCTCGAGCAGCGCCTCAGCCATTTCCTGCTTGCCGCCCGGAAAATAGTGGTACAGCGTCGCTCGACCCAACCCCGTCGCCGCTGCCATCAAACTGAAGGTGGCGCCTGCATAGCCGTTGTACTCGAACACGCGACGCAGCTGCTTCAGCAGCGCGTGCCGTTCGCCCGCATGAATGGGGGAATCCGTCATGACCCGATGCTAGCAGAATCTCGCGAGGACCGTGGCGAGCGAGCTCGACCGATCACAAGGCCGCTTTGGAGAATGCTTCAAGCGCTTCCTGGGCCTCGAACCACTCGGTTTCGATCTGCTCGATACGTTTGCGCAGTCGCCCTGACTCTGCGAGCAGACGGTCGAGCTCAGGGGGAGCCAAGGACGCAAAAATATCCGCATCCGCGAGCGGTCGTTCCACCTCGGCTAGCGCCGTGGTGACCCGATCAAGCTCTTGCTCAAGCCGTCTGGCTCGGTCGCGCAGCGGTTTCTCGCGCTGACGGGCAGCCGCGCTATCCTGACGCGCCGCGCGGCGAGAGGTTCGGCAGCGGCGGGTGCAGAGGGGGGTGTAGAGGCGGCCATGGGCTGCTCG
>JBMTYG010000079.1:0-14563 GCA_049454295.1 Pseudomonadales bacterium | reverse complement strand
TAGCTCGTCGGGCTCATAACCCGAAGGTCGTAGGTTCGAATCCTGCCCCCGCTACCAAAGGATTCGATAGGGTCGCCTTTGGGCCCTGTTCGTAGGCAGCCAGCGCTCTTCGCGCGACCTCCAACGAGTCTTCAGATCCTGTCGGTGGCCTCCGTGTCGGTGGAGGGTGCCTTGGGATCGCCTCAGTACGCCGCACCGTTTGCGCGTGTCGCTTCCCAAGCAGTTACGGTACCCCTTACGGACCATGCGTCCTCGTTCGTCCTGGGCCGGACATATTGAACACGCGGGAACAAAACATTGAGGTTCTGCTGACGCCGGTGGTGGAAGCGCTCGGATGCGAACTTTGGGGCATCGAGTTCGCGGCGCAGGGCAGACATTCGCGATTGCGCGTGTATATCGAGCGGGCCGAAGAGCGGGTCACTGTTGAGGATTGCGAGCGCGTGAGTCGGGCTGTGAGCGACGTGCTGGATGTGGAGGACGTCATTTCGTCCGCGTATACCCTCGAGGTGTCGTCTCCGGGTATGGATCGCATCCTGTTCAAGCCGGCGCATTACGGACGCAATGTGGGCGCGATCGTCGACGTCCGGCTCCATTACCCCTTCGAGGGTTCGAAACGGATCGTCGGTGTTCTCGCGGGTATCGAGAACGACGAAGTGCTCGTGCAGGTCGAGGATCAGGAATATGTCCTGCCGGTCGAGAACATTCAGCGCGCGCGGCTCGTGCCGCAGTTTGACGTGGGCAGATCTGAACAAGGAACCAAGCTGCTATGAGTAAGGAAGTGCTCCTGGTCGTCGATTCCGTCTCCCATGAGAAGAGCGTTCCGAAAGAGGTGATCTTCGGCGCGTTGGAAGCGGCGCTGGCCATGGCGACGAAGAAAAAATACAGCGAACAAGCCGAGTTTCGTGTCCACATCAACCGCGATAGCGGGACCTATGACACATTCCGAGTCTGGACCGTAGCGGACCCGGATGAGGTCGAGGAAGAATGGAACGAAGAGGCACAGCTCACGCTCGATGAGGCGCGCGCACGACGGCCGAACGCAGAGTTGGGCTCGATCATCGAAGAACCGGTGCCCTCGGTTGAGTTCGGGCGGATTGCGGCGCAGACGGCCAAGCAGGTGATCGTGCAGAAGGTGCGCGAGGCCGAACGCGCCCAGATCGTTCAAGCCTACCAACCCCGCGTCGGAGAACTGGTCAACGGCACGATCAAGAAGCTCGGTCGCGACAACGTCATCGTCGATTTGGGCAATAACGCCGAGGGCTTGCTGACACGCGAGCACCTCATTCCGCGAGAGACCTTTCGTATCGGCGATCGAGTGCGCTCGCTGTTGCTTGAAATCCGTCCGGAGAACCGCGGCCCCCAGCTCATTCTGACGCGCACCTCACCGCGTATGCTCACTGAGCTGTTCAAGATCGAGGTGCCGGAGATAGCAGAACAAGTCATCGAGATCCGCGGTGCTGCGCGTGATCCGGGGTCGCGCGCCAAGATCGCAGTGCGGACCAACGATGGACGCATCGACCCCGTTGGCGCGTGCGTCGGCATGCGCGGTTCGCGCGTCCAGGCGGTTTCTGGAGAGCTGGCTGGCGAGCGTATCGACATTGTTCCCTGGGACGATAATCCGGCTCAACTCGTGATTAACGCGATGGCGCCGGCAGAGGTCGAATCCATCGTGCTTGATGAGGATGCTCACGCGATGGACATCGCTGTCGCGGAACAGAACCTCGCGCAGGCGATTGGACGCGGCGGTCAGAACGTGCGGCTCGCAAGTGAGCTCACCGGCTGGACGCTGAACATCATGACCAAGGAAGAAGCCGAAGCGCGCCAGGTCGAGGAATCCAACCGGATTATTACCGAGTTCATGGAAGCTCTGAGCGTAGACGAGGATGTTGCCGTCGTGCTTGTTGAGGAAGGATTCACTACGTTGGAAGAGATCGCCTACGTGCCGATCGACGAAATGACCTCGATTGAGGGTTTCGACGAGGAGATCGTGCTCGAGTTGCGCAACCGTGCGAAGGATGCGCTGCTGACTAAGGCGATCGCGAGCGAAGAGGCAATTGGTGATGTCGAGCCCGCGGAAGATCTGCTCGGCATGGAAGGCATGGATCGCGGGTTGGCTTTCCGTCTGGCAGGGCGCGGTGTCGTCACCATGGAGGATCTGGCGGAACTTGCCGTACCGGACCTCCTCGATATCGCCGATGAACTCACCGAAGAGCAGGCTGCGGCGCTCATTATGACGGCGCGCGCGCCGTGGTTCGAGGCAGCTCAGTAATCGGGCGACTAAAGGGGACGAGTGATGTCTGACGTGACAGTCAAACAGCTGGCAGAACAGGTTGGAGCCCCGGTCGAGCGTCTGCTCAAGCAGATGCAGGAGGCGGGCCTGTCGCACGCTTCTCCCGACGCAGCGGTCTCGGAAGAGCAGAAGCAAAAGCTGCTCGATTTCCTGAAGCGCGTGCGCGGGACTGGAGACGAGGGTCCGCGCAAGATCACGCTGACCCGCAAGACGGTCGGAACGATCAAGACGGGAGCGGGTCGCACGGGGCGCGCGGTCACGGTTGAAGTCCGGCGCAAACGGACCTATGTCAAGCGCGAAGAGGTCGAGGAGACGCCCGCAGACGAGGTCGGTGTGCCGCCAGAGCCCATCGTCAGTCAGACTGAGCTCGAGACCCAGCGAATTCGCGAAGAAGAACAGGCGCGCATCCAGGCCGAGGAAGAACTGCGCCGTAAGGAAGCGGAGCGACGCGCCGAAGAGGAACAGCGTCGCGAGGAACAGCGCCAGAAAGAAGAAGCAGAGCGGGCAGCTCTTGAGCGCAAGGCTGAGGAAGAGCGGGCACGTGCTGCTGCGCCGGCCGTAGCGCCAGCCGCAGCGAAGCCGGCTGACAAGTCGACGCAAGGTAAGCGCGGCGCCAAGGGTCGTGGTCGGGAGGGTGGCGAGCGGGATGAAAGTTTCGGTCGTCGTCGCGAGCTCTCACTCAAGATGGAACGCCGCGGCAAGCGGCGACCTGGCTCGGGTCCCATGCGTGTCGATCAGCAGGGCGGCGAGTTCAAGCCCACGGAGTTCATTTCCCGTGAGGTGGACATTCCCGAGGTCATTACCGTTGGTGAACTGGCATCGCGCATGTCGATCAAAGCCAGCGATCTGATCAAGTCGCTAATGGGCATGGGCATCATGGCGACTATCAATCAGGCCATTGATCAGGACACCGCGGTATTGGTGGTGGAAGAACTGGGCCACCGCCCCAAGACGATCCACTCAGACGCGATCGAACAGGCGCTTGAGCGATCGCTCAAGATTGTGGGCGAGGGCTCGCCGCGTCCGCCGGTGGTCACGGTGATGGGTCACGTCGATCACGGCAAGACCTCGCTGCTCGACTACATTCGCAAGACGCGCGTCACCGCGGGTGAAGCGGGTGGCATCACGCAACACATCGGCGCGTACAGCGTAGCGACGCCAGCGGGTCGTATCACGTTCATTGACACGCCCGGTCACGCGGCTTTCACCGCGATGCGTGCGCGGGGCGCCCGAGTAACGGACATTGTCATTCTGGTAGTCGCTGCCGATGACGGTGTCATGCCGCAGACCGCAGAGGCTATTCAGCACGCGCGGGCGGCAGGTGTGCCCATGGTTGTCGCGATCAACAAAATGGATCTGCCTGGCGCGGATCCAGATCGGGTGACCAATGAGCTACTGGCGCAAGGGGTGGTGCCTGAAGCGCTGGGTGGCGATACCCAGTTCGTGAAGGTCTCTGCCATGACGGGCGCGGGCATCGACGAGCTGCTCGAGTCGCTATTGCTGCAATCGGAAATTCTCGAACTACGTGCAGTCGCAGAAGCCCAGGGACGAGGTGTAGTGATCGAGTCGCGGCTCGATCGGGGACGTGGCCCTGTAGCGACAGTGCTTGTGCAAAACGGCACTCTGCATCAGGGCGACGTCCTGATCGCGGGTGAGTTTTATGGTCGTGTCCGCGCCATGTTCGATGAGCAGGGCGCGATGGTGAAATCGGCTGGCCCCTCGGTGCCGGTGGAGGTGCTGGGCCTCTCAGGCACTCCGGGTGCTGGCGATGAGTTTTCTGCGGCGGCCGATGAAAAGACGGCGCGCGAGCTCGCCGAATACCGCAAGGGCCGCAGCCAGGAAACTCGGCTTGCCGCGCAGCAGGCGAGCAAACTGGAAAATCTCTTCGCGAACCTTGGCGAAGGGGAGAAGCGTGTTCTTAAGATTGTGCTCAAGTCCGATGTTCGCGGCAGTCTTGAAGCAATTTCGCATGCACTCTCTGACATAGGCAACGACGAGGTTTCGGTCAGCGTGTTGGGCTCCGGTGTTGGCGGAATCACTGAAACAGACGCGAACATGGCAGCCACTTATGGCGCTGCAGTGTTCGGGTTCAACGTGCGCGCAGATAGCGCAGCGAAGGCGATCATCGAGCGGGAAGGCATCGACCTGCGCTACTACAGCATCATTTATGAATTGTTGGATGACGTGAAAAACGTGTTGTCCGGCATGTTGGCTCCCGAGGTCCGAGAGGAAATATTGGGTGTTGCGGAAGTGCGCGATGTCTTTCGATCGCCGCGCTATGGCCAGGTGGCCGGGTGCATGGTGGTCGAGGGGCAGGTCTACCGGAACAAGCCTATTAGGGTTTTGCGCGACAACGTCGTGATTTTTCAGGGCGAGCTCGAATCGCTGCGTCGGTTCAAGGACGACGTGAGCGAGGTGCGTTCTGGGATGGAGTGCGGTATTGGCGTGCGCAACTACAATGATGTGAGACCAGGCGACCTCATCGAAGTGTACGAAACGAAGGTGCTGGCGCGTAAGCTGTGATGACATCCCGTGATGGCGGAAGAGCGCTGCGCATTGCGGACTTTATCCGCGACGAGATTGCAGACATCCTGCGGCGCGGTTTGCGTGATCCGCGTGTCGGTCTCGTGGGAATCAATGACGTTCGTGTCAGTCGCGATCTGTCCTACGCCGACGTCTATGTGTCGGCGCTCAGCGTCGACTCGCCCGAGGCGCGGCGTGATCTGGTTGCGGTGCTCAATCACGCGGCGGGATTCTTCCGCAGCGAATTGGCGAAGCGGCACACGCTGCGCACGACGCCGCGGATTCGCTTCCACTTTGACGAGACTTCGGAACGAGGTCGGCATCTTGATGCGCTGATCGACCGCGCACTTCACGATGATGCGGCCCGGCGCGGAACGCCCCCCACGATTGATGGGGGTGCAGACGGTGCGGCGTAGACGCGGACGTGATCTCAGCGGGGTATTGGTTCTCGACAAACCGGCTGGTATGACCTCAAACGACGCGGTGCAGGCGGCCAAGCGCTTGTTTCGCGCCGAAAAGGTGGGTCACACCGGGGCGCTGGATCCGCTGGCGACCGGCGTTCTGCCGCTCTGTTTCGGTGAGGCGACCAAGTTCTCACAGTTTTTGCTGGATTCGGACAAGCGTTATTGGACCCGCATTCGGCTTGGTGTCGCGACCATGACTGGCGATGCGGAGGGGGATGTGCGAGACACCCGTCCGGTGCCCGAACTGGATACGGCGACGCTGGAAGGCGCGCTCGATCAGTTCCGTGGCGAGATTGCGCAGGTGCCGTCCATGTTCTCGGCGATTAAGCATCAGGGACAGCCGCTGTATAAGCTGGCGCGGCAGGGTATCGAGGTTGATCGCGAGGCTCGGCGCGTCGTGATTTACGAGAATCGCCTGGTTGCCCTTGAGGATGACTATGTAGAGCTCGAGATTCACTGTAGTAAGGGCACGTACATTCGAACGATCGCTGAGGATCTGGGACATGCGCTCGGCTGTGGAGCGCACGTGACCGCGCTGCGGCGTCTCGCCGCCGGGCCTTACCGTGTGTGCGACAGCCTCACGTTCGAAACGTTGGACGCGTGCGGCTCCGATGCCGAGCTCGACCGCTGCTTGCTGCCTATTGATTCCGCTGTCTCGGCGTGGCCCGAGGTGAGGCTGAATGAAGATAGCGCATACTATATGCGGCAGGGTCAGGCGGTGATCGTCGCGCATGCACCAAGTAGCGGACTGGTACGCCTGTCCGCGGTATCAGAACAGGGTCGCTCACGCTTTATGGGTGTGGGCGAGATTCTGGATGACGGTCGGGTCGCTCCAAGGCGGCTCGTCGTCGCAAACTGAGTTCACTGCAAATATGCGCGGTGATCTTCGTTAGTTAATCAGCATATTGGAGCAAATATCATGGCACTTTCCGCCGCAGAAAAAGCAGACATCATCAAGGAGTTCCAGACTGATGCCACGGACACCGGTTCGCCGGAAGTTCAGGTGGCGTTGCTCACGCGCAATATCAACGCGCTGCAAGAGCATTTCAAGACGCACAAGCAGGACCATCATTCCCGCCGCGGACTCATTCGCATGGTGAATCAGCGTCGTACGCTCCTCGATTACCTGAAGCGGAAAGATGCAAATCGCTACGCGACTCTGCTCGGCCGACTCGGCCTGCGTCGCTAAGCGCACCCACTGGAGGAATTCCATTTGAATATCGTTACCAAAACTTTTCAGTTTGGTGATCGCCAAGTCACGTTAGAGACTGGTCGTATCGCTAAACAAGCCACCGGATCCGTTCTTGTCACCATGGGCAATACCGTGGTTCTGAGCACGGTGGTGGGCATGAAGAGCGTCAAGCCGGGACAGTCGTTCTTCCCGCTTACAGTCAACTACCAGGAAAAAGCGTACGCAGCGGGCAAGATCCCCGGGGGATTTTTCCGTCGTGAGGGACGGCCCTCAGAGAAGGAAACGCTCACGTCTCGCTTGATTGACCGGCCGTTGCGTCCGCTGTTTCCGAAAGGTTTCATGAACGAGGTGCAGGTCGTCTGCACGGTCATGTCCGCCGATCGTGATGAGGATCCGGATGTGGCGTCGATGCTCGGCGCGTCGGCTGCGCTTGCCGTTTCTGGCATCCCTTTCGATGGTCCTGTGGCCGCGGCGCGTGTGGGATATCGTGATGGTCAGTACTTGTTGAATCCTGGCTATGCGGCGCTCAAGGATTCGCAGCTGCTCATGGTAGTGGCAGGCACCCGCGATGCGGTGCTCATGGTGGAATCTGAGGCTCAGGAACTTACCGAAGACGAGATGCTCGGCGCAGTGCTGTTCGGCCATCAGGAGATGCAGGCAGCCATCGATGCGATCGATGCGTTGGCCAAAGAAGCCGGCAAGCCAAGGTGGGACTGGCAGCCAGCCACTGCCAACGAGGCGCTCAAGGAGGCGGTCACAGCTGCGATTCGTGCTGATCTTGGCGAAGCGTACCGCATCAGCGATAAGGTTCAGCGCCAAAACCGGGTGGGCGAATTGCGTCGCCAGGCGATCGAGCAGCTCGCTGGCGGGGATGCCCCGCAGTTTCGTGCGGACGAGGTCGATGAAGCATTTGGCAAGGTCGAAAAATCGATCGTTCGCCAGCGCGTGCTGAACGGTGAGCCGCGCATTGATGGACGCGATTTGCGTACCGTGCGTCCGATCACGATCGAAGTAGGCGTGTTACCCAAGACCCATGGCTCCGCTCTGTTCACTCGCGGTGAAACCCAGGCAATTGTGGTAGCAACGCTTGGCACGTTGCGTGATGCGGCGACGATCGACGCGCTGGAGGGGTCCTACAAGGATAACTTCCTGCTGCATTACAACTTCCCGCCGTTCTCCGTGGGTGAAACCGGCATGATGGGCAGCCCGAAGCGTCGTGAGATCGGTCACGGCCGTCTGGCTCGCCGCGGGGTGCAGTCCGTGCTCCCGAGCGTCGATGATTTCCCGTACACGCTCCGTGTGGTCTCCGAGATCACTGAATCCAACGGCTCGAGTTCGATGGCTTCCGTCTGCGGGTCATCACTCGCTCTGATGGATGCTGGCGTTCCGATCAAGGCGCCAGTTGCAGGCGTGGCCATGGGCTTGGTCAAGGAAGGCAATCGTTATGCTGTTCTGACCGACATCCTGGGTGATGAGGATCACTTGGGTGACATGGATTTCAAAGTCGCAGGAACGGGGCGTGGGGTCACCGCGCTGCAGATGGACATCAAGATCGCCGGCATCACCGAAGAGATCATGGAAGCCGCGCTCAACCAAGCGCTGGAAGGTCGGCTGCATATTCTGCAGGAAATGGCCAAGACTCTGGACAAGCCGCGGTCGAAGATCTCGGACAACGCCCCGGCTATGAAGGTGATGCAGGTGCCGACGGACAAGATCCGCGACATCATCGGTAAGGGTGGTGCCACGATTCGCAGCATCGTCGAAGAAACGGGCGCGGATATCGACATCCAGGACGATGGCAGCGTGCGGATTTATGCCGCGGATGCTGTGGCCATGGAGGCGGCGGTGGCTCGTATTCTGTCCATTACCGCCGAAGCGGAAGTGGGCAAGATCTATCACGGCCGCGTCGAGCGGATCGTTGATTTTGGCGCCTTCGTCAACATCCTGCCGGGCAAGGATGGGCTCTTGCATATTTCGCAGATAGCCGATCAGCGCGTCGAGAACGTGTCGGACTTCCTGAGCGAAGGTCAGATGGTCGATGTGGTGGTGCTGGATGTGGACCAGCGTGGTCGGATCAAGCTGTCGATGAAGGAAGTGCCTAACTACGCGTCTAACGCGTGACGGCACCTCGGGGCGCGGCGTCTCACCCGCGCCCCGAAATTCCTCAGCTGGGAGCGATTTCCCGGTTCTGGACCAGATCATCCACGACGCCAGGATCCGCAAGCGTCGTAGTGTCGCCGAGATTGTCCAGCTCATTTGCGGCGATCTTGCGCAGTATTCGACGCATGATCTTGCCCGACCGCGTTTTGGGTAGTCCCGGGGCCAACTGAATGACGTCCGGTTTTGCTATCGGGCCAATTTCGCGCCGAACCAGTTCCATCAGCTCTTGGCGCAGGCTCGCCGGCGTTATGTCGATGCCCGTCATCGGGGTGACATAGGCGTAAATGCCTTCGCCCTTGATCGCATGGGGGTAGCCGACTACCGCAGCCTCTGCCACGGCAGGATGTAGCACCAGAGCGCTTTCCACCTCCGCGGTCCCGATTCGGTGCCCAGAAACGTTTAGCACGTCATCCACACGACCGGTTATCCAGTAATAACCGTCCGCGTCGCGTCGCGCGCCGTCTCCCGTGAAATAGAAGCCAGGGTACATGGCGTAGTAGGTGTCGATCACCCGCTGATGGTCCCCGTAGACCGTCCGAATTTGGCCGGGCCAGGTGTGGGTGATGACCAGATTGCCGCGTGCTTCGACGGTATGGATCACTTCGCCGTGTTCGTCTACCAGCGCAGGCTGTACCCCGAAGAATGGGCGGGTCGCGGATCCCGGTTTCAGAGCCGTGGCGCCAGGCAACGGCGTGATCATGATGCCGCCAGTTTCCGTCTGCCACCACGTGTCGACGATGGGGCACCGTCCTTCACCCACCACGCGGTAATACCATTCCCAGGCTTCCGGATTGATCGGCTCGCCGACGCTGCCAAGAAGTCTTAGGGACTGTCGGGAGGTTGTCTGCACCGGACCGTTTCCTTGGCCCATTAGCTGACGAATTGCGGTGGGCGCGGTGTAGAAGATATTCACGCCGTGTTTGTCGATGACCTGCCAGCAGCGTGATGCGTCGGGCCAAGTAGGTATGCCTTCGAACATCAGCGTCGTAGCGCCGTTCGCGAGCGGGCCATAGACGATGTAGGAATGACCAGTCACCCAGCCCACATCCGCTGTGCACCAGTAAATGTCTCCGTCGTGATAGTCGAAGACATAGCGATGGGTCATCGCCGCCTGGAGCAGGTAGCCAGCGGTGCCGTGCTGCACGCCCTTGGGTTTGCCGGTAGACCCCGAGGTATAAAGAATGAAGGACGGGTCCTCTGCGTCCATCGACTCGGGCTCGCAATGGGCTGGCTGGGCGCTGGTAATCTCGTGATACCAGACATCACGCGGCGGATGCCAGGCAACGGGAGCCCCTGTTCGCTGCACGGTGATCACGGTGTGCACGTTCGGACAATCTGCGAGCGCGATCTCCGCGTTTTCCTTGAGTGGAACGGTCTTTCCGCCGCGGACTCCCTGATCGGCGGTGATGAGACAGCGACAGTCGGAGTCTAAAATTCGATCGCGTAGCGAATTCGGCGAAAATCCGCCGAAGACCACCGAGTGGACAGCCCCGATGCGCATGCAGGCCAGCATGGCGTAGGCTGCTTCGGGAATCATCGGCATGTAAATGCAGACACGGTCTCCCCGCTGAACTCCCCGCGTTTTGAGCGCGTTCGCCAGTCGGCACACCGCGTCGTGCAGCGCTTGATAGGTGATGTGAGCGTGCTCCGAGGGATCGTCGCCTTCCCACAGGATGGCTGTTTGTTGTGCACGCGCAGGCAGATGGCGGTCAATACAGTTAACGCTGATATTGAGCTTGCCGCCCGTGAACCAGCTGACTCGACCATTCCGCATATCTTGCGCAAACACCTGTTCCCATGGGTGATCCCAGGTCAGAAACGTCGTCGCCTGCTCGCTCCAGAAGCCTTCAGGGTCGGTGATCGAGCGCTCGTAAAGCGCGTTGTAGGTATCGGCGTCGATGTGAGTGTGGGCTCGTGTGGCCGCCGAAACGGGATAGATGTTGTCGCTCATGGCATCTGCTCTGTTCGAATCAGTTGGGTTCGAGGAGGGCGCGCGTAGCGGGAGAGCTACGCCGGGTCTGATCGAAGCACCTCGATCAGAGCACGGGTGGACGCGTCCTGTCCCTCAGCCGACGCGCCCGCCAGCTGATCGAAGATTGGCAACGCTAGCCGCTTGCCAATTTCAACGCCCCACTGGTCGAACGAGTTTATGTTCCACAGGACACCCTGGCAAAACACCTTGTGCTCATAGAGAGCGAGCAGGGCTCCCAACCGTGCCGGCGTGAGAGCATCGAGTAATATCAGTGTGCTCGGCTTGCGTCCGATCACGGCCCTGTGAGGGTCCTCGGCGTCTTGTCCTAACAACATCGCCTGGCTCTGCGCCAGCGCATTGGCGAGCAGCCAGCGGTGATGTTCCTCAAGCGCATGCCCGGGAGCGGCGACCGCAATGAAGTCCGCTGCAAACGAGCGAGTCCCTTGGTGCAGGAGCTGGTGGAACGCATGCTGTCCGTTCGTGCCCTCTCCGCCCCACACGATGGGCATGGTGGGGACCTGGCAGGGGGTGCCATCTTTGTGCACCGACTTGCCGTTGCTCTCCATCTCGAGCTGCTGCAGGTAAGAAGGCAACAGCCTCAGGCGCTGGTCATAAGGCAGAATTGCAAGACTCTCCACGTGGCGAAAGAGGTAGTTCCAGAAGCCAACCAGTGCCATCAGGAGCGGGACATTGGTCTCGGCTTCGCTCTCGCGAAAGTGCCGATCCATCGCGCGGGCACCTGCGAGCATTTCGTCGAATGCTTTTGGCCCTGCGGTGAACAGAATCGGTAATCCAACGGCTGACCAGAGCGAAAATCTTCCTCCCACCCAGTCCCACAGCGGGTAAATCCTCTCCGCATCAATGCCGAAATCCTGCGCCGCTCGAACGTTTGCGCTGACGGCAATGAAGTGACGGGCCAGCGCCGCGTGATCGCCCACGCGCTCAAGGAACCAAGTCCTCGCCGAGTTGGCGTTGACGTGGGTTTCGAGTGTGCCGAATGATTTTGATACGACGACAAACAGCGTGGTCTCCGGCTGGCATTCTGCCAGTACCCGAGCCAAGGCATGCCCATCGACATTGGCGACGAAGCGGCAGCGCAGTCCGTGCTGAGAGGCTGCGAGGGCTTCCACCGCAAGTTCCGGCCCAAGGTGTGATCCGCCGATGCCGATATGTACGACGGTGCGAATGCTCTTGCCCGAAAAGCCGCGGTACTCCCCGCTGCGTACGTCGCGCGCGAAATGGGAAAGGCGCTCACGTGTCTCAGTCACCAGGTGGCCGAATGGAGCGGACGGTTCGCCGCGCAGAGACGTATGCAGTACGGCTCTGCCCTCGGTGTTGTTGATTGTCGCGCCGTTAAAGAGCTGCTCTCGTGCGGCAGGAATGCCAGTCTCTGCCGCGAGCTGAAGCAGGGCCCGAATCACCTTCGGGCTCAGCAGTTGCTTGGTGAAATCTACGGTAAGACCCGCGGCGCTGATCATCCAGGCCGCCGTCGGGCTGTCGGCATGCGCTTCTTGCGCGAGCGCGGTGAGTGTCTTCCAGACGGGAAGCTGCTCCGGTCCAGGCATAGTCGGCTCCGGTGAAGGGTGTCAGAGCAAGGTGGGTTGTGCGTTGAAGTATTGGCGCATGCCGTCCATTGCTAGCGCCTGTTGCAGCAGCGCCGTGAAGTGCGACTCGTTGTGGGCGAAGTCGATCTCCGCCGCGTTTACGACGAGTACGGGCGCCTCGCTGTAGTAGTGGAAGAACTCGGTATACGCCTGATTCAGCCGTTCCAGGTAGTCGGATTGGATTTCGCGCTCAGCGTTGATGCCGCGCCTTCGAATACGCTGCAGCAGGATATTCACGGGCGCCTGCAGGTAGATCACGAGATCGGGGGCTGGCGCCCTGATGGCGAGCGCATCGCGGATTTGCCCATAGAGCGCGTATTCATGTTCGTCTAGCGTCAGCCTCGCGAAGAGGTCGTCTTTCTCGAGCATGAAGTCGCTGACCAGATTGGTGCCGAGAAGGTCGTCGCGATCGAGGTCTGAGAGTTGCCGTGTCCGGTGCAACAGAAAAAAGAGCTGCGTGGGCAGGGCGTGTCTACGTCCCTGAAAATAGAAGCGCTCAAGGAAAGGATTCTCCGTCGCGGGCTCGAGTAGTACCGGGTATTGGAGAGCTGTCGCTATTCGACGCGCAAGCGTGGTCTTTCCGACGCCGATGGGACCTTCAATAACGATGTGTTTGGGAAGACCGTGAGCAGTGTCCAGGTCTTGCCGGGAATGATCGGCATCCATGCGTGAGGTCTTTGTGTCCGGCAACAGCAGGGTCATGATGCGGGGCTCGGCGATGTCGATCAACCGTGTTCGGAGCCGCCATCGCCAGTTGTTGTTTCTGCGGCGCTGCGCGGTTTGCGGCGGCGCTTGCGACGTTTTTTTCGCGTGGGATCAGGCGCGGAGCTGAGCGCCTCGATGGCAGCCGTTCGTCCCTCTTGTCCCAGCGTCTGCAGCCCGGTCCACCAGGTGGCCGCTTCGGTGACCGGCTCTCCTGTTGCGGCACGCAGCACGAGAAAATCATAGCCCGCCCGAAACCGGGGGTGATCGAGGGCCAGGCGTGCGGATTTCGGTCGTAGCGCCTCAAGCCGCGGCTGAAGCTGCCAGACATCCCTCACGAATTGGCTGAACCGACGAGGGATCATGATGATCTCTTGTTCCACGGCCAGTGCGGCAGAGGCCGCGGCTGATGCCGCTTCGTTGCCGCCCCGACCGCCGCGGTCGTTTCCGCTGAGCCTTGCCGTGTAGTCGCGCCAGAGCAAGACCGCAAGGAGAAAGCCGGGGGTGACGGGTTTGTCTTCAGCGACTCGAGCATCCGTATTGGTCATGGCAGCGACGACCAGAGGATCATCGGGGGGAACGCTTGGAAACAGCGCTCCGCGCAAAGGGGTTGCGGCGAGCATGCGCCAGATGGGCGCCGAGAATCCGGACTCGAATAGCTTGCATACCTCATCGAAGAGTCGCGCCGGGGGTATCTCCCGCAAGCGTCGTGCGCAGTCCGGAATGGCGCTCTCGATCTCGGGGTCTAGTTCGAAGCCGAGCTTGGCACGGAATCGGACGGCTCGGAGAATGCGCACCGGGTCTTCCCGCAATCGCAGGCGCGTATCGCCGATGAATCGAAGCTGTCGAGCCGTAAGGTCGACGATTCCTCCGACGAAATCGCGGATCTCTTCGTCAACGGGATCGTAGTACAGCGCATTTACGGTGAAGTCTCGACGCGTCGCATCTTCCTCGAGCGAGCCCCAGACGTTATCGCGAAGAATAAGCCCAGAGTCGGCGTGCAGGCGTTCGTCATCCTGCTCGTTATCCTCGGAGTGCCCGCGACGGAAGGTTGATACCTCGATGATGTGCCGTCCATATCGTACGTGCACAATCTGGAATCGGCGGCCGATGAGCCGCGAGCGCCGAAAAAGATCTCGCACCTCTTCGGGTGTGGCGTTGGTGGCCACGTCGAAATCCTTGGGCGACTGCCCTAGCAACAAATCTCGCACACACCCACCCACGAGGTAGGCCTCATAGCCGGCGTCGCGAAGCTGCTCGACCGTGTTAAGCGCGTCTTGGTGCACCTTGTCGCGGAACAACCCGTGACGTCGCGCGCTCAGCCTGGTTGCCGGTGGGGTTGAAGTCATGGGTTGCTCATCAGGATTTTCGCAGAGGATCGCTCTGCGGTTCGAAGCGCGCGGTGATGCGACGGCGGGGGATTTTAAGCCGCTGGCGTCGCTCCCAGAGACTCTTGCGGCTGATACCGAGTCGGTTAGCCAGTTCCGTTTCGCTGAGCTGGTCCTGGTGGGTCAGCACAAAGCTGACAAAGTAACCTTCAAGGGAGGTCTGTGGCGGGCCGAGCGCCTGGGGCTCAGCCCCTTCGCGTGTCTCCGCCGTTGTGATTTTTACCCCGGTCGCTGAGGCGTACTGCCCGGTGGACGTCGGGCTGAGCGA
>JBMTYG010000078.1:0-15006 GCA_049454295.1 Pseudomonadales bacterium | reverse complement strand
CGTTGAAGCGATCTCCGCTCAAGCGGTTAGTGGCGTGAGTTTTGCATCGGGTTTCGCTCGATAAGAGTCGATGGTCATGAGCTGTCTGAATCCCTCGGGACGCGCGAGGGTAAACGGGCTGCTGGGGCCTCCGTCGACACCGCTTGCGAAGTCAGGAAATCCCAATGATCGACTCAAGCATTACGCAGGGTTCGCTGGAAGACAGTCGTCTTGAGCCACGTGAGCTCAAGTTCCTCTTGCTCTTGTGCATTTTCATTACCTGCATGGGCTTTATCAATGTAGTCAGCGCGAAGTTATGGACCGTCGCAGGATTGACCCTGTCGGGTGGAATCATGGCGTACTGGCTGACTTTCGCTGTGACCGATGTGATAGGGGAGGTTTTCGGTAAGAAGCGAGCACTGCTGGTGGTTTGGTTCGGCCTTCTGGCGAATGTGCTGGTTCTGGTTCTCTCGCAGATCGCTATAGCGCTTCCGCCGGCGGCGTCCTACTCCGGGCAGCCTGCGATGGCCACGGTGCTTGGCTCAGTGCCTCTGATCGTGTTCGCTTCTCTGACGGCGTATGTTTTGGCTCAGGCGCACGATGTCTGGGCGTTCGACTACTGGAAACGCACCACCAAGGGTCGGCATCTGTGGCTCAGAAATAATCTGAGCACCATGTCCTCGCAATTCATCGACAGTGTCGTTTTCAATGGCATCGCTTTTTTTCTGTTCGCTCCAGAGCCAGTGTCCTTCGATGTGCTGGTATCGATGACGTTGGGCTATTGGCTCTTTAAAGTCGCGATAGCGACGGTGGATACGCCTCTCGTGTATTTGCTGGTGGCGTGGCTGCGAAAGTAGGGCGGGAACAGTCTGTTGGGTCAGACGCTGCGCGTCGCCTGGAGAATGTGGTCGCGGAGATCGGCGAGGAAGGGAATGGAGGCGAACTGGTCGTCCCGGACCCGGTCCCAATCAACAGCGCCCGGACGAGCTACCGTAGTGAATGTCCGCAGCAGGCGGGTGGGCGTGGCGATGATGTCGAGCGGTGCGTCGTGATTTTCCATGACGATAGAATCGTCGCTGACCAGCTGCACGTCGTGAACAGTGGTCGCGATGGGTGTCCGCGCGCTGACCTGTCCGTAGCTGTTAAAAATGCCGAATTCAAGATCGGCGAATCCCGCCCCCTTGCCGGTTCGTCCACCAGCGGCGGTGACTGCGACACAGCCCACAACGAAAAAATCGATCGGTTGGACCTCTGCGAAGGTGCAGGGACGCCCGTGACGCCCAGCACCTTCCGAGAAAGCAACGTCGGTTGGGTCAATGCCGCGCTGGGAGAGTTCCGCAGGTTCAAGGCATAGATAGGGGAAATCGCGTACGAGCTCGGGGATCGGCGTGTAGACCGTTTTGCCTGACCGGAGAGCAGCCAGTCTCAGCGGCGCCTGGGCGGCATCAGGGTTGCACTTCACCACCCGCGCATTCTGCCACTCGGCGGTCTTGATGAGCTGTGCGGCAGCCTCTGCGGCGCCGACAAAGTCGGGAATCTTGAACCACGCTGTCCCGATGGCGTTCCCGCTGGATTCCAGTTCTGACCATATGCGTGCGCGCAGCTGATCTTTGCGGGAATGACGTCCGGTCCATCGAGGGGTTGAGCGGCTCATGGCTTTCCTTGTCGAAGTGTCTGGCTGCTGCGCGTGCGTCTTCTAGTTGCTTGTTTTTGCTGCCAAGTCTGAAAAGCAAATCCTGTGCCAAGGCCTGGGCCAAGTACGTCCTTGGCTCGATCTTTGCTTCGTAGAGATCGAGTGCCCATCACGGCTTGGCAGGCAGTCGGCTGCGGCGCATCGAAAGGTCTAACAAGTGGAGTGGATATGATGCCTTGGAAATGGACCTCCCCCTTGCGGCTGCCTTGGACGAAAAACGGTGCGTTGTGGTCTCCCTTGGGAGAGCGCCCCGGTGGGGCTTGGCTGGTCGCCGTTGCGATTCTGGTCGGCGTGTCAGGAACCCCCGCTCGTGCCGACCTGCTGATTGAGAACGCGACCATTCTCACGATGGCACAAGGCGATGATGAGGTCCTGAACGGGTTCATGTTAGTGAAGGACGGGCGCATCGTTGCGATCGGTAACGGGTCCCCGCCCGGCTCCCTGCGGGACTCGATTCGCCCTGAAAGCGTAATCGACGCGACAGGGCGCATTGTCATGCCGGGATTTGTGAGCGGCCACAACCACCTCTGGCAAAGCGCTTTTCGCGGTATTGCGGCAAATGGTGAACTGTATCCGTGGCTGGAAGCTCTGCACTGGACTTTTGGGCAGCATTTTCAGGATGGCGATATGTATGCCTTTACGCTCCACGGCGCGCTGGACCATTTGTCCAAGGGCATCACTACCACCTATAACCACGCACAACGCCTTGAAACCGACGAAGAGCAGTACCTGGAATCTTTTGACGCATCAGTCGCAGCGGGTCACCACATTGTGTTCGCCTATAACGCGAACTTGAATCAGACTGCGGAAAAAATCAGCGCGGACGTGAAGTCTTTTGTGAGGCTCAGTCAGGAGCGCGGTGGCAAGCAGTTGCTGGGTATATCCCTGAACGCTGTTGGTGCTCACACAAGGGACGCCGCCAAGCTTGCGCTCGAGATGTCGCTGGCTGAGCAGCATGGGATGACCGCTCAGATTCACTATCTGGAACAGTACTCTCGGCGCTTTTCGGAGCGCCGATTGTGGTCGAGCTTTCTTGCCGCGGGAGCGGTTGCGCCGAACGTTTCCTACGCCCATTTTATTCACACCACGGACAAGATCGTCGCTGACACGGCAAATCGTGGCGGTGCCATGATCTGGAACCCGCTTTCTAATGGGCGGCTCGCCTCGGGTCTGCCAGACATACTGGGGTATCGCGAGGCCGGCGTTCGCGTCGGAATGGGTGTGGACGGCGCTGCGAGCGCGGACATTGCTGATCCCTTCGAGAACATGCGAATGGGCCTGTATGCATTGCGTATGCAATATCGGAACGCAGGTGTCATGCAGCCGATGGAGATGCTCAGACTCCATACGCTGGATACGGCCGAAATCCTTGGCGTCGACAAGCACACGGGAAGCCTGGAGGAGGGCAAAAGCGCGGATTTTCTGATCGTGGACCCGCGCTATCCATTGACCGGTCCAGTGACGGATAGCGCAGCCACGCTCGTCTTTGCGTGCAGTGCGGCAAACATTGACGAGGTATATGTTGCAGGACAACTGCGCGTTAAGGACGGTCTGCCCGTGGGTCACGATGTGTCAGCGCTGTCGGCGGACGTTGAAGCGCGCATTGCCCGAATCCGCAGCGCGGCACGTCGGGCGAGCGGCCAGGATTAGGCTGCGAACAGGTAGTAGCAGACAAAGACGAGCACAAGCGACCAGGTGATTCGTCGAACTTCGAGCCCCCGCCCTGTCAGCAGCATGACCCCGACGTAGACGATCAGCCCGACAGCCAAGCCATCAGTGATCGAGGTGAGCGGCATCAGGAACAGGGTCAACACGGCCGCGCCTGCGGTCATGGGGTCATCGAAGTCCAGATTGCGGACCTCGGTAAACATGAGGAGTCCGATCAGTATCAGGGCGGGGGCCGTTGCCTGCGGTGGAATGACCAAGAGTAGGGGCGTTAAAAAGAGCGCGAGAAAGAAGAAAAATCCGACGAACACGGGCGCGAGGCCTGTTCGAGCGCCGGTTTCTATGCCGGCGGCCGATTCGGCGTAGACGTTAGTCGTAGAGGTTCCCAACAGGGATCCGCCGATAGTGGCGATAGCGTCAGCGGTGAGCGCGGGTGCCCCTTTGATCATCTCTCCATTCCGATCCACGAGGCCGGCGCGCTGAGAGAGAGCATTCATCGCGACGAGTGAGCTGAAAAGATCGAGGAAGACCAGGGTGAAAAGGGCGGGTAGCGCGACTGGCAGGTGATCCCAGAGATAGCCAGGATCCAAGGCAAGCCAAAGATCGTCGAGAGGCTGGGGTAATGCGACGACTCGATCGGGCATTGCAGTGATCATTTCGCCACCGTCGCCGGCTGGGACGAATAGTCCAAAAAAGGTCAGTGTGAGAATGACGATGACGATCGCGCCGGGTACGCGGCGTGACATGAGCGCCAACGTGGCCGCCAGACCGATCAGCGTCAGGAGCACTGACGGAGACCCCATATCTCCCAACTTGAGCAGCATTGGAGCGGGGGCGGGTAACACGATGCCCGCGTTTTTCACGCCGATAAACGCGATGAATAAGCCAATGCCCACCGTCAGGGCAATGCGAATATTCGGAGGCACGGCCTCGAGCAACATTTGGCGCACGCCGGTGAGCGTGAGAATCAGGAAAATCACGCCGCTCCAGAATACAAGCCCCAGGGCTGCCTGCCAGGGTATGCCAAGCCCCAGCACGATCGTATAGGCGAACAGCGCGTTCGCGCCCATCCCTGGAGCCTGTGCCAAAGGAAGATTGGCGGCGAGACCCAGGAGGATGGAAAACACGCCCGCTGAAAGCGCTGTAGCGGTGATGAGCTCAGCCCGATCCATGCCGCTTTCCGCAAGGATCATCGGATTGACGGCGAGCACGTAGGCCATGGTGGCAAAGGTGGCGAGCCCCCCAAGGAACTCCGTGCGGGTCGAGCTACCTCTGGCAGATATCTCGAACCTCCGGTCGAGCCAGCTTTGGAGGCGAAAGCGCGGTCTGTCGATGGTCCCAGGGTCGGGAGCTGCCGGTGGCGTCTTGGGATGCCCTTGTGCCTGCCTGCTCATACCGATTCCTATCGTCGCATTCGAGATGAACCAAGGCTCAACAATTATCGTGCCATCGAGAGCGATCACGACGGTCATTAATGTTTGGGCACGGATTTTGCTGATCTGGGTCGCAGGCTGTTCGTGTCAAGACCGGCGGGCTGCCATGAGAGCAAGGAAAATGTGGTATGCAGTTACTTGAGCGCGAGAGCGCCTACCCGTGGGCGACGCGTGTGGCGATCGCCAATCGATGCGCAGCAGGAGTCGGCTGCGGCCGGGCCCGGGTGTTTCGCGTTGGACAGTTGGTATGAAGAGCGTGCCAGAGGGTGCAGCCGTAGGCGCGCATCTTGCGCCGGACGCGAAAACGCTGAAATTGCTACGAGCGGTCGCGCTGGGTGACGAACCGGCAGATCTAATCGTGCGTGACGCGCGGGTGCTCAGCGTGCATACGGGCGAGATTTTGAGGCGTGACGTGGTCGTTTCTGGTGCGTTCGTCGCGGCAGTGACCCCGGTTGGTCATTGCGCCAGAGGGATCCGCGAAGAGCAGGCTGACGGGGCGTTTCTCGCGCCGACGCTCATCGACACCCACGTTCACATTGAGTACTCCCTGCTTACGCCCGGTGAGTTCGCTCGCTGCGTGATTCCCCGGGGAACCGGATGTGTGTTGGCGGACCCAAACTGTATTGGCAATGTCCTCGGCGCTGGCGGGATGGACTGGGTAGGCGAGACGGGGACTCCGCTCAAGATTCTGCAACAAGTTTCCCACCGTATCCCAAGAGCACCCGCGCTCGAACTCGGCGGTGCCACGCTGACCGAGTCGGAGCAGGTTCAACGCCTCCTGTCGTCGCGCGCGGTTACCGTGGGCGAGTCGGTGCCATTTGGGTTCGATGATCGAGCAGCGACACTGCAGGCATTGGCTTTGCAAAGCGGTCGCCGAAACACGGGTCATAGCGCCAGGGTGTCGGAGGAGTTGCTGTGGGCCTATGCAGCCACAGGAATCTCTGATGACCACAACGCGTTTCATACGGAAGAAGTTCTGGAGCGCATTCGGCTCGGCATGATGATCACCGTGATGGCAGGGTCGATGAATGACAACGTGCCAATGGTCTTCGCGAAGCCCGAGGCGTTGTCCGGAGGTTGGGGCCAATTCTCTTTTTGTGCTGATGACCGACATGTCGACGATCTGCATCGCCGCGGTCATATCGACCACCACGTTCGCGCCGCGATCGCGGCGGGTGTGCCCGTGCTCGAAGCCTATCGCATGGCGAGCCTCAATGCCGCCGTCTTCTATCGTATTGATCACCTGATAGGGTCCGTCACTCCGACTCGCAGAGCAGATTTCATGCTGCTAACGGATCTCGAGCGGGTCGAGCCCTTTCGGGTTTTTTTGGACGGGCAGCAGGTGGCGGAGAGCACCTGGCCATCGTCAGGCGCTCCCCTTTCAAGACTCGGGTTTAAGAACAGAGATCCGATTCCTGACATGACCCGCAACACGATGCATCTTGACCCAGGCATCTCTGCCGCCAGTTTTCGGGTGGAAGTGGAATCAGCACCGGGCGAGGTGGCGCTTGTTCGGGCGATGGAAATGTATGACGGCTATTTCAAACGTGCTTTTGACGTCGAGCTCTCGATTGTTGATGGGGATGTGTGCGCGGATCCGGAGCGTGATGTCGCAAAGATAGCCGTGCTCGACCGCCATCATGGCAGTGCCACGCGGGCTTGTGGCTTCGTGCGGGGATTCGGATTGCGCAGCGGAGCGATTGCGGCCTCGACCAACTGTGAAAATCAGAATCTCGTCGTGTTGGGGACATCAAACAGCGACATGGCCGCCGCCGCGATCGCGCTAAGGGAAAGCGGCGGCGGCTATGTGGCCGTGCGCGACGGCGTTGTTCTGGCCCTTTTGCCGCTTCCCGTCGCTGGAATCATGTCCGATCAACCGTTCGAATGGGTGCTTGAGCAATCGGATCTCGTGAATGCTGCCGCGCGGTCGCTGGGCTGCGAGCTTGCAGCGCCGTTCATGATCCTTGCTTTCGTGGGGTTGGCTGGCGTGCCCGATTATGGGCTGACCGAGCGCGGATTGATTGATTCGGCCTCACAGACCTTCATCCCGTTGGTTCATTGCTGCCGCTGTCCAAGCCACGTGCATGATCCGATGGAACGCGCATTCGCAGCCAACACAAACTCGGAGAGCACACTATGACGCTGAGTGGTCTTGCGGGAAAACTCATTCCTCCCCCCTCTGACTCACAGTTGGATTCGGTCGCGACTGCCTTGCTCTCTCGGGTAGAAGCTGTGCTGAACTCGGACATTCGTCCGCAGGTAGCAGATATAGACGCTGTGGGACGCTACCCCGATGCAGCGATCAGCAGACTGAAGGCCACGGGCCTGTTCCATGCCGCGGTGCCGAAGGAGTTTGGTGGAGGCGGACTGGGGCATCGATTCAGCCTCGAGGCCCAGCTGCGTATCGCTTGCGTTGACTCCGCTGTCGCGCAGATTTTCAAAGTCCACGATGAGCTTATTCGGGAAATCTTTCGCTACTGCCCGGATTTCCAGCGTGAGCGGCTGGCTCGGCTGGTGCTCGAGCACGACGCGGTCATTGGGCTTGCGGTAGCCGAAGCGGGCAAGACCGCGGAGAGCCCCATGCAAACTACGTTGACGCCGCAGGCGGACGGTGGGTTTTTGTGCGAGGGGCAGAAGATCTACACCACCGGCGCCGCTGGTGCCGACCACATCGCGACCTGGGGTGTGAACGCCATTCTTGCCGAGCCGGGAAACCCGGTGAGCGGGATGCAACTGGTGTTGATTCCACGCGGTACAGAGGGCGTTACGATCCACCGCGACTGGAACGTCTTGGGGCAGCGAGCGACCGACTCGGGTGCGATCACGTTCAAGGCGGTTCGCTGCCCGCCGGAATGGATTGCCTCGGTCCCTAACAAGGCACCTCTCGCCCAATCGAGCTTGCGCTATCAGGCAGGGTTTGCAGCAATCCTGGTTGGAATTGGACTCGGCGCGAGCACTGAGGCAACCGATTTCGTGCGCACGCGGTCTAGACCCTGGCATGCATCCGGACTGAGCAACGCCGCAGACGACCCGCTGGTGCAGCGTCAGACCGGCGAGCTGGCCGCCGACCTTGTCGCGGCGTACTGGTCGGTCATGGCTACGGCGCCTTTGTTGGACGCGTTCGAGCACAATCCGGCTGATCGCGGCGCGCTGGCCTTGCCGATCTCTGCGGCGAAATCGATAGCACATCGTGCCTCGCTGCGGGCATGCTCGGAAATCTTCGGGCTGATGGGTACGCGTTCAGTCAGTCGTCAGTTCGGCTTGGACCGTTGGTGGCGCAACGCGCGCACGCTCTCCCTGCATGATCCGGTGGAATACAAACACCTGGAACTGGGACGCCACCTGATGACAGGTTGGGAACCGAACCCGGGAGCTTATCAATGAGCCCCGAAGCGCTTGCTTTGACAGAGCAGGACGTCGCGCGCCTGCCCAAGGTGGAGCTGCACGTGCACCTGGAGGGCTCGATCTCTCCACAGCGGGTGGTGGCTTTGGCAGCGGCACGAGGGGAGGCGCTCAAACGCCCGGTCAATCAACTTTTCCGCGCGAGCTCGCTGGACGAGTTTCTGGCGAATCTGGACTGGGTGTGTTCGCTTGTTCGCACCGAGGAGGAAGCCGAGGCGATAGCGATGGATTTCGCTCGGTATGCCGAAGGACAGGGTATCGTTTACGCCGAGGTCATTGTTAACCCCTCCCACTGGCGAGGAATCCCGCCCGAGTCCTTGCTCGCTGCCCTTTGCGCGGGATTCAGCGACGCCCATGCGCGCGGCGGGCCAGACCTTCGTCTCGTGCCCTCGATATTGCGTCAGCAGTCTGTGAATGAAGCCATTCGACTGGTGGATTGCATGGCGGCGCTGGGCTCGTCTCGTATCGTCGCCCTCAGCACTGACGGAAACCAAGCACGCGCACTCGACAGCAGCCTGCGACTCGCGCCCGCTTTCGAGCATGCGCGGGCTCGGGGATTCGCTGGAACGGCGCATGCGGGAGAATCCTCCGGGCCAGAGGGTGTGTTGGCGGCGCTTGATGTGCTTCGCGTTCAACGCATCGATCATGGCGTTCGTGCTGTGGAGGATCGACACCTTCTGGATCGACTGGCTCGGGAGCACGTCACGTTAAACGTCTGTCTCTCGAGCAATTGTCATCTGCTCTACCCCGATCTCGAAGCGCATCCGTTGCCGGCTTTGATGTCTGCGGGCGTGCGCTGCACGCTGAATACGGATGACCCCGTCGTTCTTGGAACGACCTTGAACGAAGAGCTGTTCTGGTCCGCCAAGGCATTTGGGTGGGACAGGGCGACTCTGGCGACCTTCCAGCAAAACGCGCTGCGTGCAGCCTTCTGCAGCAACTCTGACAAGTCTGGTATTAACAACCTCCTCGACCCCCTCTAGCAGTGAGGAATTTTTGTATGACCGTTCCCGTGATTGATTTTTCGAGTTGGGACGACAGGAATCCTCTGGCACTTCGATCGTTAGCGGATCGCGTTGACGCGGCATTATCCGCTACAGGGTTCATGGCGGTGACCAACATCGGCATCACGCCCGAATTGCGAGCTCGTGCTTTCTCGAGCGCACGCGCATTCTTCGCCGCTCCGATTGCACAAAAGGTCGAGTGTATCTACACCGACCCCGTCACCAACTTCGGGTACCAGCCGGTGTTGTCCGAGACCTTGGAGCCCGGTCTGCCAGCTGATCTCAAGGAAGCGTTTACCATGCGTGACCTGTTCGCGACCTCCACGCGACAACACACGTGGCCCTCGCCGGATTTCCGCGAAATAGCGCTCGAGTTCTTTCTTGCGTGTAATGCGGCGGCCGCGAGAATCCTCCGGGTTATCGCCGTAGCCCTCGATACGGAGCCCGATTTTTTCTCTGCTAGGCACACCGGACCAAACATCACCATGCGTTATCTCCACTACCCCGCTACGGGTTACGAAGTAGGCGATGCCGCGCAGATGGGGGCGGGCGCGCATACCGACTATGGTTCGATAACGCTGTTATTTCAGGACGAAGTCGGAGGGCTGCAGCTACGACAAGGGGACGGCAGCTGGTTAGACGTCGAGCCCGTGCCCGGTGCTGTGAACATCAACACCGGTGATCTGATGACGCATTGGAGCAATGGGCGTTATCTGTCTACGGAGCACCGCGTACTGCCGCGCATCGGTCATCGCGATCGGTACTCCATCGCCTACTTCTCCGATCCGGATGACAACACGCTCGTGCAATGCCTGCCCAGTTGCGTCAGTCCGGAGCGACCGCCGCAATTCAGGGACAGGACAGCAGGTGAGCACATTCAAGCGAAGATTGATGCGAGCCAATCCAGAGATGTCGCGCGTTCGCACCTCGCGCAGCAAGGAGTCTATCGATGATTCTGTCACGTTTACCTGTTTGTTTTCGTCGAGCAATTTCTGCCGCCCCTCTGTTATGGTTGGGATTAACCCTGCCTTTCGAGGCGTCGGCTGAAACGCTGTTGGTCAAGAACGCAACACTGATCACTGTTGCACCCGACCAGCCAGAGCCCTTTGTGGGCTTTATGCTGGTGGGCGCAGACGGTCGTATTGCAGTCATTGAAAGCGGCGAGCCGCCTGACGATCTTCGTGCGGAGCGAGTTCTGGATCTCGAGGGGAAGATCGTCGCGCCTGGATTTATCTCCGCACACAGTCACCTCTTCATGAGCCCGTTGCGGGGTCTCGGCCACGACGTGACGCTCTACGGATGGTTTCAGGCTTGGTCTCGTCTCCTGCGTCATGCGGGGGCTGAGGACATGTATTGGTTCACCCTGCATGGGTCGATCGACTTCCTGCGTAACGGCATTACCACGGCCTATGATTTCACCGACGCAGGGGTGGTTCAGCAGATGTCGACCGATCCGGCTGTCTCGCACAAGCCGTCGGGGATGAAGCCGGGACCTTATAATCAAAACCAGTTCCGAGCCAAAATCGATAGTGGTATTCGGTTTATCGACAGTTTGTGGATATCCGATGTTGGCACTGAGGCGGAGATTCAGGCGCGTTTCGAGGGGTTGCTCAAACACAATGAATCGCACAAGGGGCAGCCGCAGTACCTGAAATCGGCAATCTCAGGGGGGCAGCAGTTCGCGCCAACCTCGCGTACGGCAGAACGCGAAGTGGAGTTCATGCGACGCTACGGGTTGATCAATCAAAGCCATTTCCTCGAGAGCCCGGAGTCAGTCCCCGCACAGCAGGCGAAGTTCGACTGGTACGACGACGCAGGGGCGCTTGGCCCAGACATGATCTTTGGTCACTTCATTCACACGAATGAAAGCATTTTGGAACGAGTGGTTGAAACCGGGGCGCGCATGAGCTGGCAGCCGACTTCAAACGGTCGTCTTGCTGACGGGATTGCGGACATTGTCACCTATCGAAAGCTTGGCATCCCGGTGGCTGTTGGGCTTGATGATCAATCCTGCACGGACGTTGCCGATCCCTTCCAGAATTTGCGCATAGGTCTCTATACGATGCGAGGCCTGCACAAGCGCGCCGACGCTTTATCGATCTCGGACATGCTCTATCTGCACACATTGGGCAGCGCCAAGGTGTTGGGAATCGAGCAGGACGTAGGAAGCC
The DNA here is from genome assembly GCA_049454295.1 of Pseudomonadales bacterium. GTDB lineage: Bacteria > Pseudomonadota > Gammaproteobacteria > Pseudomonadales > Azotimanducaceae > UBA7803. Next base: position 3,659 of record JBMTYG010000078.1, on the reverse strand, counting down.
TTGAGAAAGGGAAGTTCGCTGATTTTCTCGTGGTGGACTTGCGCGATCCGGATACGGGCCCCATCCATGAGACGTTAGCGTCGTATGTTCTCGCGTCCAGTCTGCGCAATCTGAAACAAGTGTGGGTGGGGGGGCGACTGGTGGCGGACGGTACACAAATCCTGTCGGTTGATGAGACTGAGGTCCGACGAGAGATCGATACGCGTATGAAGCGCATCACGGAGGCAGCGGTAAAAGCCGACGCCGCGGTCAACTGAGGCTCGTCGTTGAGTAGAGCGCGCCGACGGGCTGTTGATGAGGCCCGTCAGCGGAGGGGGGAGGCAGGGGGGCAGCCCGATCAACTCGTCGAGGTACGAAATACCTCATTCTCGCCGTGAGCGCGCAGCAGGCTGAGAATCAGGCGGCGAATCGTCAGGCCGGGCTTGTCGGACATCATGTGTTTTTCCGCGCCGCGTTCGACATCGAGGCAGGCATCGGGATCTGTGCTCTCGAGGACATCGCGGTCCTCATCCGTCACGCGGCGGTCGAACGCATTCAAGACGTCCGCCGGCGCGGTCGCCTCGGTATCGTTTCGATAGAGCCATTGACTCAGCATGATGTGTTCATCGTCGACGGGCGTCGCACAATTAAAAATTGTGTGTATGAGGCCGTTTGAGTATCGGCACCCAAAGCGCCGACAGAAGGGCACGTAGTAGGTGTTGTTGAGATAGCGTCGGACTTTGGGCTCGGTGGAGCCAGTCAGAACGTGGCTGCTCGGCGGATTAACCACGTCGACGACGGTGTTGGACTCGAAGCCCCAGGGCGTTTCTGCGATCTCATATGACGAGGGCTGTGGATTTTCATAGTCCCCGAAGGTGGTCCGATGAACATAACTGAAGTGTGAGTTATCGAAGGCGTTTTCCAGAAAACGCAGACTGCTGGTGCGCCAGAGCTCGTAGAACTGCGGTATACAGCGCACACCGTCCATGGTGTCTTCTGGAATCACCGGAAGATCCTGCAAAGGGTCCTCGAGTGCGACCCAGATGTAGCCATTGCGCTCGCGACAGTGATACGCAGGTATTTTCAGGTTGCGCTTTTCCGCCTGGCCAGGCGCCTGAGGTATTCGCACGCAAGCCCCCGATCCGTCATACGTCCAGCCGTGATAGCCACACACGATTTGTCCATTTTCGACAAAGCCGCGAGACAGCTTGGCGGTTCTGTGACAGCAACGATCACGAACGGCGTGTGGTTGCCCGTCAGGCCCCCGCCAGATGACGATTTCCTCACCGAGCAGCTTGAATGGCACTGGACCCGCGTCCAGCCAGGCTGAGGGGACAGTGGTGTACCAGAAGCGGCGCAACACGGGCTGTCGGGTTACAAGCATTGAGATCTGCCCTCCGCGGGTGCATTAGTCATCAATCCGGTTCCGATTGGTGCAGGAAAATCAGCACCGCAAAAAGAATCATCACGAAACGAAAGCCGGGTTGTTGCCCGTTCCATTGTTCCGATTGCCACATGAGGAACCACTCGGCGCCCACCGTCATGAACCCGGTGAACCACAGCAGAATGCCAGTTGCGAGGCCCCACGATGCGAGCGTTTTCGACTCACGAAATGCGGCTTTGCTCGAGCCGCTGGCTGAAAGCATTCGCACGCACCCGGTCGCGCCCAGCAGCCCGGTAGCGATTTCGAAGCCGATGATGATCCAGTAGGCGCCGTGATGGGCCGAGGCAGCGGTGTTGGCCCTGCTCATCAGAGCGTTGTCGGGAAAGGTGGTATCCATGGTCAGTACATGGACTACGAAGTTGAAGTTGGACTGGTAGTCGACGATGTTGTTGAACGCAACAAGAAGCGCGAACAGTGCGACGGCGCCGACGAGGAATGACTGGATGAGTCGGATGTGAATCATGCCCTAATAGCTTGCAAAATGGGTGCCATGTGAACGGCACGGAAGTTGCTGTAGTCCGAACGCATAATTGCGGCGCAAGGTGCATTAAGGTGATCGAGCAACAGGACTTCAGAGCACCAATTTCTCCAATCGTCATTGACGAGCTTCGGCGTATTGTGGGCGACTCGGCGATGACGCTTGATGAGCGTCAATTGCTGTCCGGGTCGCGAGACTGTTTTCATTTCTCGCCCGTGTTGACGCCCGAGCTGATGGATCGCCGCGCAGATGTGATCGTCCGTCCTCGCTCACAAGCGGAACTACGCGAGGTCATTCGCTGTGCCGTGCGCCACCGAGTTCCCGTGACACCTCGTGGCGCCGGGACCGGCAACTACGGTCAAGGAGTTCCGCTTCAGGGGGGAATTCTTGTTAACACGCGTGATCTTCGAACCATCGTCGATCTGAGTCCCGATGAGGCCACAGTGGAGGCTGGCGTGGTCCTCTACGACATTGAGAAAGCAGCGGCAGCAGTGGGCGCCGAACTTCGCATTTTCCCCAGCACCGTGCCGGTTTCCTCGACCGGCGGGTTCATCAGCGGCGGATCGGGGGGGGTGGGTTCGATTGAATGGGGGACGCTGCGCGACGCCGATAATGTGCGCGCGGTGCGCATCTTCACCTTGGAAGAGGAGCCACGTGACCTATGGATCACGGGATCTGCCCTCGAGTCGGTTCTGCACAACTGCGGTCTGACTGCGTTTGTCGTCGAGATCAAGCTCGGTCTTGCACCCAAGCGTGAATGGCACCAGTACGTGATTAGCTTCGACACCTTCACCGAGGCGCTGGATGCAGCTCATGCGCTGGGACTGGATGAGCGATTAAGGAAGCGCCTCCTAACGGCTTTTGAGTGGCCAATACCCTCATTTTTTGTTCCGTTGACCAAGCTCGGCGCTTGCCCGCATGGGCAGCACGCGGTGTTTCTTTACACCGATGTCACGCCTGAGGTGCTGAAAGACCACCCCGCGATCGAACGTGGCGCGATTAACTTTCATCAACCGCCAGGCATTATGGGGCAGCGCGGAACCCAGATTTACGACTACACATGGAACCACACCACGCAGTGGGCCATGAAAGCGGATTCGACCTATACCTATCTGCAAGATGGTTTCCGGTTAGATCGGATTCACGACCAGATCGCTTTGCGCAAGGCGCGATTCCCTGGGGAACTTCTAGAGCACGTGGAATTCATCCGCAGTAACGGGAAGCTCGCAGCGGGAGGGCTGACGATCGTGCGGTATGACAGCCAGGAACGCTTGGAGGCGCTGATGGCGTTTTGCGAAAGCATCGACATCCGTATCGCCAACCCTCATACCTATTTTCTCGATGACGACAGTCGTTGGTATGGCGATGCGTTTCTGTCAGCGAAACGGGAGTGGGATCCGGGCATGCTATTGAATCCGGGGCACTTACGCTGTCTGGAAAAACCAATGTGAACTGGGTGCTCAGCTCGGCTCGGGTTCCCAACCGCTCTGATCTCGTCGATATATTCATGCGGGACGGGCGGCTCAGGATTCTCCCAACGGGACAGGTCACGCCGGAAGGATGGCTGCAGTGGGATCTCGAGGGTCGGCTGGTATTGCCGGGCCTTGTCGAACTGCACACTCATCTCGACAAAACCTATACCGATCCGTTCAATCCAGAGGGCACCCTTATGGGAGCCATTAGACGCTTTGAGCGGGTGTCGATGGAGCGAACCCTGGCCGATATTGAGACGAATGCCGAGCGTGCCCTACGCGCGGC
>JBMTYG010000077.1:0-15082 GCA_049454295.1 Pseudomonadales bacterium | reverse complement strand
TCGCCCGCCGTGGAGGCGGCCACTTCGTTGCACCTTGGGTCGGGATTGTAGGGTCGAAGCGGGAGTGGGGGTAGCGGGGGCGCGGGAATAGAGAGAGCGGGGGCGCGCGGGTATAGCGGCACCATCCGCGTCCATTACACTCTGCGCTCTTCCTTCAACCCCGAGTGCAGCGCATGCGCATCGACAGCATCAACGTGGGGCAGCGCGAGTTCCTGGCTCACGGCAAGTTCAGCGGCGACACCGGTATCCGCAAACGTCCGGTGACTGATACCGTTGAGGTCACCCGGCTCGGCATCACCGGCGATGCGGTTCTCAACAAGCGTCACCACGGCGGACCGGATCAGGCGGTTTACCTCTATCGCAGCGAGGACTACGCCTGGTGGTCAGGCATACTGGGGCAGACCGTCGAGCACGGTCGCTTTGGCGATAACCTGACCTTGAGCGGTCTGCCGGATCCGAACCTTCCTATTGGCACACGACTCGAGTTTCCAGCGGTCACGCTCGAAATCACCGCGCCGCGTATTCCATGCAGCACGCTGGCCGCCTGCATGGGCGCGACGGACTTCGTGAGCCGGTTTGTCGAGGCGGAACGACCCGGTCTGTACTGTCGCGTGATTCGCCCGGGCCTGCTGCAAACGGGCGACGAATTCACCCTGCTGCCCTATGCAGGCGACACGATCTCAACGCTTGATCTCTACCGCGCGCGTTACCGCCGCCTGCGCCGCGCGGAAATCGTGCAGTTCCTGGCTGCGCCCATCGATATCCGCACCCGCCGCGACCTGCAGCGGGATCTCGCAGGGCGTGACCCCGCGCTGGAGGATTGATGCCGACGGATGTAGTCGGTCCGAACGATGATCATCTGATCCTGACCCCAACCGCGCGCCTCGCGCGCGCCGTGCTGGCGGAGCATGCCGCGCGCGCGCTTCAATCGGGCGCCACCACCTGGTTCACGCCGCGCGTGCTCACCCTGGATGCATGGCAGGACGAGCTGCGCGAGCACTATGTCCTGCACTCGCACGACACGCGCATTCCCATCTCCGCCGCGCAAGCCCGGATTCTCTGGCAGCGCGAAGTCGAGCAGCAGGTCTTCATCGGCGACCCAGCGGTCGCCGACCTCGCGGAATCCGCCTGGCGGCGGCTGCATGAATATGATCTGCCGCTGCCGTGGGAATGGCAGGGGCTCGAACTGACGCCAGATACCGCGCATTTTCAGCGCTGGGCGCTGCGCTTCCGTCGCGTTTGCGAACAGGCAGGCTGGATCGACAGCTGGACCTTCGCGCACGAACTGCCCGCAATCATCCTGCGGGGCGAGGTTCCGATACCCGCGCACATTACGCTCTCCGGTTTCGAGCAACCGCTCACGCCGCTGGCAGAACGCACGCTTGCGGCCTGCGCACGGCGCGGCACACCGGTCACGGGCAAACCGTCCGCGTCGGAATCGGCAGAGCCGTCAATCCCGGTCCTGCCGCTTGTTGCGGTTGCCACGGCGGAGGCGGAGCTGCAATGCGCGGCTGGCTGGAGCCGCGCCCGGCTGGTCGAACGATCGGATGCACGCATCGCCATCGTCGTGCCCGATCTGGCGGGACGATTGTCTGAGGTGGAGCGCATTCTGCGCACGACCTTCAGCCCCGAGAACACCCTGGCAGCTCCGGCTACACCGCCCCCCTGGCATATCTCCCTTGGTGTGCCTCTGCGCGCGTGGCCGCTCGTATCCGACGCGCTGCGCCTGCTGGCGCTTGACGCCAACTGCATACCCCAGGCGGATCTCCTGCACCTGCTGCACTCGCCGTTCATCGTCGGCGCCATAACAGAACAACACACCCGCGCACAGACCGCGTTCGAGCTTATGAACAGTACGCCCTGGGCACTGACCGCGCGCGAGGCGAGCGCTGTGCTGGAGCGTCTTGGCAGCGGCGATCTGAGTGAGATCTTCACGCGCTGGCGCATTCAGCGCGGACAGTGGCCAACCACTGCGCGCGCCTCCGAATGGACAGCGATTTTTCAGGCAACCTTGAGCACCTTTGGATTCGGCTCCGGTCGCGCCCTCGATTCCCGCGAGTTTCAGGTGCTGCAGCGCTGGCACGACCTGCTGCAGGAATTCAGCGGGTTCGATGTGGTCTGGCAGGCGCCCGTCAACGCTCAGGTCGCACTCGATGCATTGCACGGTCGCGCCGCGCGGATCGTATTTCGCGAACAGAACCCCGGGGCGCCGCTCGAGATTCTCGGCGTCGAGGAGGCCATGGGCGCGCGCTTCGATGCCGCATGGCTGACCACGCTAGACGCCGAAACCTGGCCCGCGGACGCCACCCGAGATCCATTCATACCGCTGCCGCTGCAACGCGACATTCCCGGCACGGACAGCGCAAGCGCAGCCGCCGCTGCGCGCCGCAAACTGCAGGCGCTGACGAGAATTGCGCCTGCCCTTCAGGGCAGCTTCGTGCGCGGCATTGATTCCGTGCCACGCCTCGCGACGCAGCTTTGCCTGTTTGCGAACGTGGACGAACAGCCCATCGCGGCGGCTCCTCCTGCTGCCCCGCTTGAGCGCCTTGCGGATGACAGCGTGGCACCCCCTTACCCAGAAGACCATGCCGAGGGCGGCACGCGCGTTCTCGAGCTGCAGGCGCTCTGCCCGTTTCGCGCATTCGCGGAAATTCGGCTCTCAGCCGGCGCCGCGGAGCCCGCCCGACCCGGCATTGATTCTCGCCTGCGCGGGAAGCTGCTGCATGTGACGCTGGAACGCCTCTGGCACGAACTGGACAGCCAACGCGGTCTCTGCGCGCTCAGCGACGACGCGCTCACCGACCGCGTGATCGCCGTCATTCGAGACGTACTGGCGCGCGAACAGGCGCGCTTTACCTGGCGCCTGACACCACAGGCTGCGGTGATCGAAGAAGAACGCATGACCAGACTCATTGTCACGCTGCTGGCACTCGAGCGCGAACGCTCGGACTTCACCGTCGCCGGTCGAGAACTCAACGTCACCATGCAGTTTGGCGGACTGACCCTCAAAGGCGTTGTGGACCGCGTCGACCGGCTCGTGGATGGACGGCGCCTGATTATCGATTACAAAAGCGGGCAACCGAAGAAGCCCACATGGGAACCCACGGAGCGCATGGCCGATCCGCAGTTGCCCGCCTATGCGGTCACCCTTGCAGCCGACGGCATCGCCTTCGCCACGCTGCACGTCAGTGACGTCGGTTTCTGCGGTCGCGCATCCGAGGACCTGGGCGTGGTGGGGGTAACCCCCGCGAGCACCAGCGCGGCGGAGGGCGACGAATCCTGGATCTCGCTGACAAGTGCGTGGCGGCACCATCTTGACGAACTCGGGCGACGCTTCCGTGCCGGCGCGGCAGCGGTCGACCCGATCAAATCGGACACCTGCAGGTACTGTCATCTGGGTGCGTTGTGCCGAGTGCAGGAACGCCGCCGGCGCGCAACATCATGATCCACGAGAACCAGCGCGAAGAGGAAATCAGTCTGGACGCGGCGGCCCGGGAGCGGGCTATAGATCCTGCGCGCTCCGTAATCGTCGAGGCACCCGCCGGATCCGGCAAGACGACACTGCTGGTGGTGCGCTACCTGCGCCTGCTCGCCATCGTTAACGCACCGGAGGAGATTCTCGCAATCACCTTCACGCGCAAGGCGGCGGCGGAAATGCGCGAGCGCGTGCTGCGCTACCTCGACCCCGCGTTCACGTCGGACGCGCCGCACGATCAGCTGCCGCTTGAACTGGGGCGAGCGCTGCGCGATCGGGTCGCGGCCTGGGGCGTGATGGATAGCCCAGGGCGTCTCGCTATTCGCACCATCGACAGCTTCAACCTGTTTCTGACGCGCAGCATGCCCGTCGCCAGCGCGCTCGGTCCCGCGCCAGAGCAGACATCGTTCGCGCAATCGCTGTACCGGGCGGCGGCGCGGCGCACGCTGGCACACGTTGAAGCCGCGAATGATGACGTGGCGGCAGCAGTGGCTCTGCTGCTGCGCTGGCGCGATCATCGGGTAGACGAAATCGAACGGCTGCTGGTGGGCCTGCTGGCTCAACGCGAGCAGTGGCTTCCGCAGCTGCAGAACGCCGAGGTGCTGGACCGGGACAGTCTCGAGCGCGCGCTCGATCACGTGGTACGCCGCCGCATGACCCAGCACGTTCCCGTTCTCTATGACACGTTGACAGACGCAGGTCTCGATCGCGCAGCATTCCTCGAGGATCTGCAGCGCGCCGCGCACTCGCTCGCGCCCGGAGCGGATCCGGCACTGGCTCGCTTTCGCGAAGCCGATCAATTGCCGAGCGCGGTGCCCGAGGATTTACCGCTTTGGGAGGGCATTGGCAGCCTGCTACTGACCAAAGGAGGAAATCTGAGGAAGACGGTCGACGCGAGAGTCGGCTGCCCGCCGAAGTCGCCGCACAAGGTTCGTCTGACAGGGGTGCTCACGACGCTGCAGGAGTCCGGCGGAGATACCGTCGAAGCAGTGCTCAAAAACATTCTGGCGCTGCCGCCCACCCGCTATACGCCATCCGAATGGGAGGTGCTTGACGCCCTCGGGATCCTGCTGCGCCATGCCGCGGCAATGCTCGACGTGGTCTTTGCCGAGTCCGGGCGCAGCGATTTTGCATGGGTGACCCAGGCCGCGCTGCGCGCGCTCGGTCATCCGGCCGACCCGACGGATCTGCTGCTCTATCTCGACCGGCGCATCCATCATGTGCTCGTTGACGAGTTTCAGGACACCAACCGCGCGCAGCTTAAACTCCTGGAACGGCTGACCGCCGGCTGGCAGCCCGGCGACGGCCGCACGCTCTTTGTCGTTGGCGATCCGATGCAATCGATCTATGGGTTCCGAGAAGCCGACGTCGGGCTGTTCCTGCACACGCGCGATATGGGAATCGGTGACATCACCCTGGAACGCGCTCGGCTCACGCGCAATTTCCGTTCGCGCGCGGACATCGTTGACTGGGTCAACGAGCGTCTGGGGCCGCTCTTTCCCACCCGCGAGGATGAAAGCGCCGGCGCGGTGGGCTACGCGGCTTCGACTCCGGCGCGAACCGGTGGCGGACACGTTGCGCTCTGGGCGCACACGGATCCGGCTGCTGAAGCAGACGCCATCAGCGCCCGGGTGGCAGAGGAACTGGCGGCGCACGCAGATAATGCGGAATTTCGCGCCGCGATCATCGTGCGCGCACGCAGCCATCTGGGCGCCCTGCTACCGGCGCTTGACCGGCTGGGAGTGCGCTATCGTGCGGTAAAACTGGACCGCCTGCTGGATCAGCCGGTGGTGCAGGATCTGCTCGCCATCACGCGCGCGCTGCTGCTGCCGGGAGACCGCACGCCGGTGCTCGCTCTGCTCCGGTCGCCCTATTGTGGTCTCTCCCTTGCGGGCCTGGCGGCACTCGCCGCAGAAGGCCGCGATCCACAGCAGGCTGACGCGACCAAGTCGCTCGGTGAGGACGAGCGCTGCCGGGCGGACCGCGTGCTCGGTCTGCTAGCGGAAGCGCGGGCCGCCCGCGGGCGACTGCCGCTGCGCGATCGCGTGGAGGCGGTCTGGCAACGCCTCGGCGGCGCTGCGGTCAGCGTCGATCCCGTCCGAACCGCGACCGATGCCGAAAGCTTCTTCCGCGTTCTTGCGGACGCCGAACGCGAAGGCGGAGAAGACTGGGCTGCGCTCATCGAGCGGCTCGAAGACGAACGCACCGAAGGTGGCCCCGTCGATCCCGATGTGCGGCTCGAGATTCTTACGCTGCACGCGGCGAAGGGGCTCGAATGGGACCTGGTAGTCCTGCCCGCCCTCGAACGGCCGACAACCAACACGGGGAACGATCTGCTGTACTGGCTACCGCTGTCGCTGGACGAACGCGAGACTCTGCTCCTCGCGCCGCTGCGCGCCGCGGGCGAAGACGCGAATCAGGCACGCCTCGTCCGGTTCATTCGCGGTGAGCATCAGAAACGCGAGGGTCACGAGCAACTGCGTCTGTTGTATGTCGCGGCAACGCGCGCACGGGAGCGGCTGATCCTGTCAGGCGTGTTGCGCCAGGACGCAAACGGCATTTCGGCTCCGCGGGCTGGCTCCCTGCTCAGCGACCTATGGCCGACCAGCCATGCGGAGTTCGAGCAAGCCGCTGAACGCGCCCATGACCAGCGCGCGGCGGCAAGCACCCTGGTCGACGCGGCAGCCGAAACCGACTCGGATAGCTCGGATTTGCGCGCGGACCTGCCCCTGCCGCAGGATGTGATACGCATCGCCAGCGGCTGGGCACCGCCCGCGACGGAGACCTTCGCCTGGTCCCCGACGCGAGCCGCCGACGCTGGCACCATCGACATCGAATTCGCCTGGGCGGGTCTCGAAGCCCGCCGAACCGGCATCGTGCTGCACCGGCTCCTCGAGGAAACGGCGCGCATCGGCAGCGAACGGCTCTCGACCGCTGAGCGGGATCATCTGATCGACCGCGTTCCCCTACTGCTCGCGAGCCGGGGCGCGGAGGGCGCGACGCTGGAACGCGGCGTCATCGCGGTACGCGAGGCGTATCTGCGCACCCTCGCGAGTGCGCAGGGCCAGTGGCTCCTGCGCAGCGACCATGCCGAGTCAGCCTGCGAGCTGCGGCTGAGCGGCATCGTCGACGGCGCCATCGTGAGCGGTATCATCGATCGCACCTTTGTCACCGAGGAGGGCGAACGGTGGATCATCGACTACAAGTCAGGCTACCACCTCGGCGGCGATCTTGACGCTTTTCTTGCCGAGGAGTCGCTCCGCTATCAATCGCAGCTGCGACGCTATCGCGCGCTGTTCGCGGGGCTCGGCGCAACACGCATCCGAACGGGGCTCTACCTGCCGCGGCATGACCGACTGATCAAGGTCGATTGACACCGCAAACGACTGCCGGATTGCAAGCCAAAGAGTACAAAATCGGTGCAACTCACGGAAAACACGGGCTAGAATGCGCCCGCCGAGTCTCCGGCGACCGCAGGTCCCTGCCTCGGAAGCGGCGGTCGCTCAGGGCTTCAACAAAAACACGTCCAATCAAGCTCAGTTGAGGGGAGTTCATTTAATGTCTCAGGCCTTAATTTTTGCGCTGGCCAGCGGGGTGCTTGCCATCCTGTACGGCGCTTGGTCCGTACGCTGGATTCTTGCCCAGCCCGAGGGTAACGAGCGCATGCGAGAAATCGCAGCTGCCGTCCAGCAAGGTGCCTCTGCTTACCTGAACCGTCAGTACACCACCATCGCTATTGCCGGCGCGGTGCTCTTCGTTCTGATTGCCGTGTTCCTGGACGTGCTGACTGCCGTGGGCTTCCTTGTCGGCGCCGTGCTCTCAGGTGCCGCGGGCTACATCGGCATGAATATCTCCGTGCGCTCGAACCTGCGCACGGCGGAGGCGGCTCGCAACGGCATCAACGCCGCGCTCCAGGTTGCCTTCCGTGGCGGCGCGATCACCGGCATGCTGGTGGTCGGTCTTGGTCTGCTTGGAGTCGCCGGCTACTTCGCCGTGCTCGAGCAGATGGGCGTCGAACAGGCTGATGCGCTCCACGCGCTGGTCGGCCTCGCGTTTGGCAGCTCGCTCATCTCGATCTTTGCCCGTCTCGGCGGCGGCATCTTCACCAAGGGCGCCGACGTGGGCGCTGACCTCGTCGGCAAGGTTGAAGCCGGCATCCCCGAAGACGATCCGCGCAACCCGGCGGTCATCGCCGACAACGTTGGCGACAACGTCGGCGACTGCGCCGGTATGGCAGCAGACCTGTTCGAAACCTACGCCGTCACGGTAATCGCTACCATGCTCCTCGGCGGACTCATGGTGAGCGAAGTTGGAACCAACGGCGTCCTGTACCCGCTCGCACTGGGCGGCGTGTCGATCATCGCCTCGATCATTGGCACGTTCTTCGTACGCACGAAAGACGGCGGCTCCGTGATGGGAGCGCTGTACAAGGGCGTGATCGTTTCCGGCGTTCTCGCTGCCATCGCCTTCTACCCCATCACCACGCAGATGATGTCGGATTCCCCGCTCGGCGCTATGAATCTGTTCCTCTGCGCACTGATCGGTCTCGTACTCACGGGTTTGATCGTATGGATCACCGAGTTCTACACCGGCACCCAGTACAGCCCGGTGCAGCACGTTGCAGAAGCCTCGACCACCGGTCACGCGACCAACATCATCGCTGGCCTTGGCATCTCGATGAAATCCACGGCCTGGCCCGTCCTCGCCGTCTGCGCCGCGATCTGGGCATGCCATGAGTTCGGCGGACTGTACGGCATCGCCATCGCAGCCACTGCCATGCTCTCGATGACCGGTATGGTTGTGGCGCTCGACGCCTACGGCCCGATCACCGACAACGCGGGCGGTATCGCCGAAATGGCGGAGCTGCCCAAGGAAATTCGTAACATCACCGATCCGCTCGATGCCGTGGGCAACACGACGAAGGCCGTGACCAAGGGTTATGCCATCGGCTCCGCCGGTCTTGCAGCGCTCGTATTGTTCGCCGACTACACGCACAACCTCGAAGCTGCCAACCCCGGTCAGACCTTTGCGTTCGATCTGTCGAACCACCTGGTCATCATCGGTCTGCTGATCGGCGGTCTGATCCCCTACCTCTTCGGCGCCATGGCGATGGAAGCGGTGGGTCGCGCAGCGGGCTCGGTCGTGGTCGAGGTTCGGCGCCAGTTCCGCGAAATCAAGGGCATCATGGAGGGCACCGCCAAGCCCGACTACTCCCGCGCGGTAGATCTGCTGACCCGATCCGCGATCCGCGAGATGGTCATCCCTTCGCTGCTACCCGTCGCGGTACCAGTGCTTGTCGGTCTGCTGCTCGGGCCAGAAGCTCTCGGCGGCGTGCTGATCGGTACCATCGTCACCGGTCTCTTCGTGGCTATTTCCATGACCACCGGTGGTGGTGCTTGGGATAACGCCAAGAAGTACATCGAGGACGGTCACTTCGGCGGCAAGGGCAGCGACGCGCACAAGGCGTCCGTCACCGGCGACACCGTTGGCGATCCGTACAAGGACACCGCCGGCCCGGCCGTGAATCCGCTGATCAAGATCATCAATATCGTCGCGCTCTTGATCGTTCCCCTGATCTAAGCCGCGTCACTCAGAAAGGGCGGATGGTTCACCATCCGCCCTTTTTTTTCGCCTCCGCGAAAGCATCCAGCCCCGTTACCCGCGCTAACATGCAGCTTCACCTCAAAAAGGGCAGGCTCATGACGCGCGCGATCATCGACCACGACAGAGCACGGCGCTCGCAGTCTTTTTCGAAAACCCGATATACATCGTCGGCGCTGGTGTCCACCGAATGGGAGCGGGTGTTCCGAACCACCTGGCTACTGGCCGGACTGGAGCAGGATCTGCGCACGCCCGGAGATTTCTTCGTATTCGCGATCGGTCGTGAAGAGATGCTGGTGACGCGCGCGACCGACGGCAAGCTGCGGGCGTTTTACAACGTCTGTCAGCACCGAGGGTTACGGCTAGTGCCCGATGAACGCGGCCATACCCGCCATTTTCGCTGCCCGTACCATGCGTGGACGTACGACAACGACGGAAGTTTACGGGCTGTTCCCCATCGCGACGCCTTCAGTGCCGGGCTTGAAACCCACACGCGCGGTCTGCGCGCAATTGCCGTGGATACCTGGGACGGCATGGTCTTTGTCAACCTCAGCACCGATCCAGAACCGCTCGCCGAGTTTCTCGGCCCTCTGGTCGCACAGCTCGCGCCCTATCGATTCGCTGACATGAGCCTGATCGCAGACCAGACCTGCCGCCTCAACTGCAACTGGAAAGCGGTCATTGACAACTTTGGCGAGCTCTACCACGTCGACTTTCTGCATCCGCAGCACCGGACCATGGTCGACTGCGAGAACGATACGGTGCATCTTTTTGCCAACGGGCACACCGGCGTGCATGTGCCCGGAGCGACCGTGAGCCCCCGCTTTCCCCTGCCAAAGCAACCCACGCCAATCCTTGCCGCCCAGCTCGCTGAAGTGGGCCTTGCGCCAGACAGCTTCATCGATCGGGTGCCGGAGATTCGCAGCGCAATCGCCGAACGCAAGCGCGCGCTCGGCCAAGCGGAGGGTGACCGCTATGCCGCCTTCACCGATGACCAGCTGACCGACGCATGGCAATACAACCTGTTCCCGAACATCGTATTGTCGTTCGGCGTCGATTACGTCTGGATCATGCGCGCCCGCCCGCACGCTGACGATCCGGGCCGTACCGACTTCGACAAGCTGACCTTGGCGCGGCAAACGGTGACCACGCGACCAGCGCGGGATGAGTTCGACTATGAAGCGGTCATTCGCGGCGAGAAGAGCATGACCGTCACCATCGATCAGGACGTGTCACTGCTCAAGGACGTGCAGCGCGGTATGCAGTCGGCAGGCTTTGATACCGTCTGGCTGAGCGAAGAAGAGGCCCGCGTACAGCATTTTCACGCCGAGTGGGAGCGGCGCATGGGCCTCTAGTCCAGCCAGAACACCTCTAGTGCGGCTGATGGACGAAAGCTACGCTCGCCACCCGATCAGCGCGCAATGCCGGGGTATTCAGAGCACATAATAATCCGGCAGGTCCGCCCGCGTGATGCGCTCGGCGTGGAGGAACGGATCGTGCCCGAAATAGATATCCTCGCCGACAAGACGCCCATCCGGCGCAGCCGGCCACACGGTCACGAGCTGCGCTCGGGTGAGCACGAGATCCTCCGCTACGATTGGCGCGCCATTGAGTTCGCGCATGCCCATGGCGAGCAAGGCGCCCCCCCGATAAACCTGTTTCACCTGACCTTCGGTAATCACCGCGCCATCGTCAACGACGACTCGATCTATGACCACCTCGAACTGCTGCCCTCCGCGAGCGATCATTCCCGCATAAAACTCACGAATGGCCTGCGTGCCGACAATTTTGGAAGGGTTTGAACCCCAGAAGTGGTATACCGGAGAGGCGCAGAGCGTGTCCATGAGCGCCTCCAGATTGCCCTTGATCTCGTGCTCCATATGATCACGAACTCGGGTCAGGAGACTGCGACGGTGCAGGTTCGGCTCGGCCGCCGCTCGCGCTTCGAGCGCTAGCCAGCTCTGGTGTGGATCGATCTTTGCCATGGTGTTGACTCCTGCTTATCCAACGGACGCCCGGCGCTCGTTCAGCCGGTCCAGATTATTCCGATGCCTTTCACGGTCGATCCCGTATCTGGAAACGATCCAAAGCGCGAGTATTCCGAGCGCAAGATAAAGCGGCAGGAACGCAAGGGCGATCCTCAAGCGTATCTCGTTCGTAACCTCGGCGACCGAGTGAATATCATCGAGCCCAACCAGGGATACGATCGACCCTGCGCCGATAATACCCCCGGCGGAAATCGCCTTATAGGCAAAACCGCGCGCGGCGAAAAACAGCCCCTCCGAGCGGCGACGGGTCGACAGCTCGCTGTCTTCCACGACATCCGCCATCATCGAGTCGAGCATGACCCCGCCGATGATCGCGCACAGCACTTCGAGCACGATGAACACGGTGTAGATCCCAAGGCTCGTCCAGCTGCCGATGTCTGGCCATAGCCCTGTGAGCACCAGCACAAACGGAATCGGATACAGAGTCAGTCGGAAGGCAAGCGCAGTGATCGCCGCTCGCGGCTTACCAAAGCGAACGCCAAGCCGAGGTCCAAGCGCATAGGCGCAAAGAGGGGCAATCAGAACGAACACGCCTGTGGTCGCGATCATCGGTCCGGTGAAACCGAAGAAGAAGGTCGTGTTGTAGAGATAGAGCGCCGTCCCCAGGCCACCCGCCACGCCCATCGTCACACCATAGAAAAATAACGCGCCGAAGTGTCGATTACGCAGCGACTCGACGATCTGGCCCAGTTCGCGCGGGAACGAACGAAAGCGAAAAGGTTCTTCCGGCGGCGGCAGGGCGGCAGCGACGCGTTGCGTGCCAAGCGCAGAGGCGGCAATGGCGGCAGCGATCAGGAGCGCCCCGGCCACCCCGTAAATGCCGTAGCCTGTCGGAACCGCGACGCCATACGCGCCCACCCAGAAGAAGAAGTTGACGGTATGGATGCCATTACCGCCATACCAGCCGAAGCCGTGCCGCAGAGCGAGCCACTGGTTGCGTCGGTCGTAGTCGAGCTCCAAATCCGGTAACAGAGCAGTCGACGGCACTTCGAACAAGGTGGTGCCCGTGCGAATGACAAGTGCCAGCACGAGGATGTACCAGAACGCGCTCGCCCCTGACACATCGACCACCGGATTGAAGAGCGCATAGAACGCCGCCGGCAAAACGAGTAGCGCCGCGTACATGAACGGATGACGGCGGCCAAAACGCGATCGCGTCTTGTCGGACCAATGCCCGAGCAAAAGATCGGAGACCGCATCCCATAACATGGCGATCGCCAACGCAAGCGACGCGAGATAGCCAGGCACGCCGAGCACCTGGTTCGCGAAGATCAGCAACAGATAGCTGAACGCGTTGTCCTTGACGCCATAGGCAATCGCCGCAGATCCGTAGAACCAGAAGACGGGTCGACGCTCCAGCGGCACCTGGGCCCCGGACAGCGGTTTCGCCACCTCCGATAACGCCGTTTCGGACATCGCTTTCCCTCCACCCCGTTTTGCAGCATCTCCCAGTCAATGCCACATCGCAAGGGAGCCTGATCTAACCGGATTATCGGTGCGGCGGTCGAACTTGGCTTCGGCACCGCAGATCGCTATCGTCCGCGCTCGGTTTTTGAGGGCAAGCCCATGTCGGATTCAAGCGCCACTGCGGCGCGCATCATCGCGCTGATCGCTGCCGACATTGGCGCCCGACCTCAGCAGGTGGAGGCAGCGAGCGCGCTGCTCGATGGCGGCGCGACCGTGCCTTTTATCGCGCGCTATCGCAAAGAAGCGACGGGCGGGCTTGACGATATCCAGCTGCGCACGCTTGAGGAGCGGCTGCATGCCCTGCGTGAGCTCGAGGCACGACGTGCGACCATCGTCGAAACGTTAACGGCCCAGGGCAACCTGACAGCCGAGCTTGCGGGGCGAATTGACGCCGCCACAACGCGCAGCGAACTCGAAGACCTGTACCTGCCCTACCGGCCCAAGCGCCGCACCCGTGCAGAAATCGCACGGGAGCGCGGTCTCGGACCGCTTGCAGATACGCTGCTCGCGGATCGCAGCTTGGTTCCCGAAACCGTTGCCGAAAGCTTTCTCAACGATGAGGTGCCCGACGTACGTGCAGCGCTCGAAGGCGCGCGAGATATTCTCTGCGAACGTTTTGCCGAGAACGCCGATTTGGTCGGTACGCTGCGGAGCTATCTGCGCGAGAGAGCGGTCCTGCGCGCAGAGGTGATCAGCGGGAAGGAGGCGGAGGCCGCCAAGTACGCGGATTATTTTGACCACCGAGAGCCGTGGGCACGCGTCCCGGGACATCGGGCACAGGCCATGTTGCGTGGGCGCAGCGAGGGGTTGCTCGCGCTCGATCTGGAAATCGATCAGGACCTGCCGGAGACCCAGCGCCCGGTAGAGAAGATGATCGCGCGCGGGTTTGCAATCACGTCTGATAATGGCGCCACCGAAACGTGGCTCCGCGACGTCGTCCGCTGGACCTGGCGCGTGCGTCTCTCGGTCAATCTCTCCGCAGACCTCATGGTGGAACTCCGGCAGCGCGCTGAGGAAACCGCTATCGATGTATTTGCGCGCAATCTCAAGGATTTGCTGCTCGCGGCTCCTGCTGGTCCGCGCGCGACACTCGGGCTGGACCCAGGTATTCGCACCGGGGTCAAGGCCGCGGTCGTCGACCGGACAGGCAAGCTGCTCGAGACCGCGACGCTCTATCCATTCGCACCGCGCAACGACGTGCGCGGCGCAGAGAACGGGATCAGGGCACTCATCGCCCGACACGGTGTGGAGCTGATCGCTATCGGTAATGGCACCGCAAGCCGCGAGACGGAACAGCTGGTCGCGAACCTGCTGCGCCAGGAACCGGACCCTCGCCCTACTCCGGTGGTGGTGAGCGAAGCCGGAGCATCCGTGTATTCAGCGTCCGCTGTCGCTAGCGCTGAGTTCCCCGACGTCGACGTCGCGCTGCGCGGGGCGATCTCCATCGCGCGTCGTCTTCAGGATCCGCTCGCGGAACTGGTGAAAATCGAGCCGCGATCCATCGGGGTGGGGCAGTACCAGCACGACGTTGATCAATCACGTCTGTCGCGCTCGCTCGATGCTGTGGTTGAAGACGCTGTGAACGCGGTGGGTGTTGATCTCAACACCGCTTCTGCTCCTCTGCTTGCCCGGGTGGCGGGTGTGGGTCCCACACTGGCTGACGCCATCGTCGCCCATCGCGACCAGCACGGTGCGTTTCAGTCCCGGCAAGCGCTACTGAACGTCCACCGACTCGGACCTCGCACCTTTGAGCAGTGCGCCGGGTTTCTCCGAATACGGGACGGCGAAGATCCTCTGGACGCCACTGCCGTGCACCCGGAAGCGTATCCCGTGGCGCGCCGCATCGTGGCTGCCTGCGGCAGATCCGTGCAAAGCCTCATGGGCGATGCGGAAGCGCTGGCGCGGGTGCCAGCGACTGACTTCACCGATGAGCGCTTTGGACTTCCCACGGTCAGGGACATCCTGTCCGAACTGGAAAAACCCGGACGGGATCCACGGCCCGAGTTTCGCACCGCGCGGTTCGCGGCGGACGTGCATACGCTCGAGGATCTGCGCCCGGGCATGACCCTCGAAGGCGCGGTCACCAACGTTGCTGCCTTCGGCGCCTTCGTGGATATCGGCGTGCATCAGGACGGGTTGGTGCACATTTCGGAACTGGCGGACCGTTATGTGAAGGACCCCCGTGACGTCGTGCGCGCGGGTCAGATCGTTCAGGTGCGCGTGCTGGATATCGACGTCGCCCGTCGACGCATCGCGCTCAGCATGCGCGCCAATCGGGCTTCGGAGGCCTCGCCAAGCAGCTTCCAGAATTCGCGTCCGGCCCCTCCACCCCCGCGCGGCAAACCAAGCGCAGATCGACCCCGTGGCCAGCGCAATCCAGAGCCCCCTCGCGGTGCGCTGGGCGCGGCACTGGCCGATGCGTTGAAGAAGCGCTAAAGCGTTCATCAGGGCGCTGGGCAACCGAGGGCAGCGCTTCGATCCTGGGACGGTG